>JBEQAZ010000001.1:0-75557 GCA_041640055.1 Candidatus Nanohaloarchaea archaeon
GTTCTAGGGAGTAACTCTCTTGTTCTCGAAATATGTTACACCGCTCTCTGAGTCAACTACCGCATAGAGCATCTTTGCTCTGATATTGTGTGCCAGTCTTACAGTTCTTGACATCTCCTCGAACCCTCGTTTCTGGCTTTCGTTCACTGCCTGAACCACCCATTTGGTGTGTGCACGGTTGCCTTCCTCTTCTGCGTATGGGTTTGCTCCGCGTGGGTATACTCTGAAATGTGTTCCAAACTTGAAGCCGGATTTGACTATGAATCCTCGTTCTCTCAGGTCGTCGTAGACTGTGTATTTCTTCTTGAAGTCTTCATCTAGTTCAGAAAACTTAGAGAATATCCCCTCTCTGCTCAGAGTTTCTCCATCTACCTCGATCGCTATTATGTCTCTGTCGTGGAGATGTGCGGCTTCGACAAGTGATAGTTCGAGTTTTCCGTCGTTTTTCTTGCCGTAGTATTTATCTTTGTAGACTGTTTCAATGTCTTCTTCGTCCCAGATGACAGCTTTCTTGTTTACGAGTTCGGCAGTTATCATAATATTGTGTTGGTTTGGTTACTGTTTTTAGAATTCGGATAATCCGCTCTGTGATTCCTCTTCTATTATCTTCTGAGATGAGCTCCAGGACATCCGTGTATCTGAAGGTAGTTCTCCGTTCTCAGAGAAGTACTTTCGCAGGAATTCCTTCACCGGAGGGTCATGTGGGTATCCGGAGCCGAAGTCGTATCCGTACTTTTCGTGCAGTTCTTCTACATGTCTTTCTCGCCTTGTCTTGGCGACTATGGAGGCTGCTGATACGATCGGGTAGGTGTCGTCTGCTCCGTGTTCTGCTACTATCTCGATATCCTGGAGAGAAGCCGGTAGTTCTGCCTTGACTTTCT
This sequence comes from Candidatus Nanohaloarchaea archaeon, assembly GCA_041640055.1. Classification (GTDB taxonomy): domain Archaea; phylum Nanohalarchaeota; class Nanosalinia; order Nanosalinales; family Nanosalinaceae; genus JBEQAZ01. The sequence goes on from JBEQAZ010000001.1 coordinate 882, forward strand.
TGATGTATCTTTCAGCGTTAGGTTCGGGTAGATCCAGTATTACTTTGTCTGGTTCTGCTCTTTCGATTACATCGGCGAATGCCTGTGTCTCTATCTCGTTCAGGCTCATTACTTCCCTTAGCTGATCGATTTCTTCGGCGGTTATCTCTTTCAGGAATTTCTCTCCTTTTTCTTCCAGTTGCTCTTCTATCCTGTCTCGTTTCTTGTCAGATAGCTTCTTCGAATCTTTCACATCCAGATCTTCCAGGAAACCATTTTTATCTTCTTCCAGCATGTAGCCTCCTATGAACATGGAGCCGATTACCGGGCCTCTTCCTGCTTCATCAAGTCCGAGTACTTTCATTTTGGATTCGGTCACATCATAGGGTTTCATCCCGTAAGAATAAAACTTGAATGACTGGTAGAGAGGTTTCAGGCGCTGAGTACATTTTTAACAGTGGAGAGACTATGAAAAAACAGTTCATGCAGGATGACGATGTAGAGAGATATCTGAAAGTACTGAACTCGATTCTGGCAGTAGGATTCATTCTCATGCTGGGCAACTATTTCGGCCTTTCACCCGGTATCACAGGCAATTTCTTTGCCGAGGAAGAAAATCCGTCATGCGAGTTTAACAGGAACGGTCAGGAGAGCGATATCCCTATGGATAGATGCTGTTACCATGCAAGCCAGCAGATAAAGATTTCGGAAACTGGCGGAAACTCTTACTATGGTTCAGAGAGAATCAACTACAGCTTGAACGAGGATGCCGTAAATTACTGTTCTGAGGAGGGTTTTGAAATTGAATAAGTATACACATGTATTCATTACTCTTTTACTGATATCTTCAACTTCTGCACTATACTATTCGGACGCACAGCAAGATCAAAGTTCGGTTAACGCCACTCTACCTAGCTTTGAGGGAATAGAGATGAACGAAACTAGCAAAACAGTTAGCCTGAGTTCTATGAGCACCAGACAGAAGGCTGCTCTCATGATCGTTTCAACATCGTACAAAAAGAATGTTTCAGATGACAGGATAGTCGGTGGCGTGCATCTTTCAGCAGCTGACTCCAAAGAAGAATTCAGGTACCGTATTGAAAGTTATAGAGAGGGTAGAGCTATCGAACCGATGATAACAGTGGATCTTGAGGGATGTATCACTCCTGCTGATTCGTTCCAGCACTTCACACCATTTTCGTATATCAATACAACCGAGCAGGCATATGAGTTAGGTGAAGAACAGGGAGAGTTCCTTTCCGATATCAATGTCGATATAAATTTCTCTCCTGTCGTTGATCTTGAAGACTCTATCTGGGAATGCAGGAGCTTCCCTGGCAACGCTGAGGGGGTAAGCGATAAGGCTTGTTCTTACATAGAAGGGCTTCATTCTGAGGACATCATGGCAACTGCTAAACATTATCCAGGTAGAACATTGACAGGGAAAGATCCGCATCACGATATGAAGCATGTTAATGTGTCCAGAAATGATCTTGCTCCATTTTACTCTACAATGGACTGTGATGTTGATGCTGTTATGCCTTCACACCAGATTTCTGAAGGTGAAGTTGATACCGATGGAGAACCTGCTGATGTATCAGGCAGGACCAGAGAAAATATCAGGGAGCAAGGTTTTGAAGGAATGATTGTTTCAGACGCCATCGATATGGGTGGTCTGACTAAGTACTATGACAGTGATGACCGGAGATACCTTGATGCGTTCCGAACAAACGATCTGATACTCAATGTAATCGGAGATGTGAACGATACCGTGGAGATAATCGATGCGGTAGATGAAGCGGTTGAGGACGGACGAATGGATACAAAGTATGTTGACCAATCGGTAATTCGTTTACTGAACGCGAGAGGTTGGACTGTGAAAGCATCTGCAGATGGTGAAACAGAGATTTACAGACCTGAAGAAAGATACCCGAATTGACCTGAACACAATCTGTCTGAACTCACACCATTTATAATATTCACTTGTCGATTCTTACTTACAACCCGTAGCGGGGTGGAGCAGCCAGGAGTGCTCGTCGGGCTCATAACCCGGAGGTCCGTGGTTCAAATCCACGCCCCGCTATTTTAATCATAGGTCGCGGAGTGTTTCTTGACGGCTTATATCATCAGGCAAGGAATCAGTATTATCAGTGGCCTGATTTTTCAGGAATTCTTCTATATCGTCTATCTCCTCAAAATAATGATTATTGGAGTCCTCCCTCTCTTGTTGTAGTTCTTCTTTGACTCCTAAAGATTCAAGATAGCTGCTTTCCTGTATGTAGAACCCTTCCAGTATCTGTGCAGTTTTCTCAACCCTTTCAAAATCTGACTGGAGTTCTTCACTTTCACTAGAGAGCTGTTCAAGAATGTTATGAGCTAGTTCATGGACTACTGTTCCTGCATTGCTGTATTCGTCTTTACTGAAGTCAACATAATGTTTCAGAAAAGGAAATTCATCAGTTGCTTCAACACCATAGACCCTAAGTAAACTCCGATCTTCAGTCCTAACAAATCTGGATTGGTAGCCTGAATCCGAGAGTTCGTTGTCAAGAAGTCCCAGCATCTCTGTATATACTTCCCATCTGAACTGATCAACAGACATATCCAGCGATTCATCAACCGGCATCAATCAAAAATTATCTGTCAAAATTTATCAGAATATTCTAGGTTGATTGACAGTACTGCCAGAACTCTGTGCATTTTCCGCTCTCGTTCAGCTTAATCAGGTAGATCCCTTTCAGATGGTTTTTCTCTCCGTTTGATCTGTAGGATAGTTCCCACTTTACGGTGTGTTTGTTTTCACTGCTGGAGAATAGTTCGAGTTCTAGCTGGATATCTTCCTGTTCCTTGACTCCCTTCCATTCTTTTTCTAGCTCCCCTGGCTCCAGTTTCTGGCTGGGTGTTTCGTAGTAGGTTACATCGTCGGTGAAGAGGTCGAGTACTTTTTCTACATCCTTTTCTTTCCAGTTCTCCCTGAATTCTTGAAGCCATTCTTCGATCATCGTGTTATCATCCTCTTTTTCTGGATCAACTATAGAGTTCGGTTACCGTCCATTAACTTAAATAAGAATGTCTGTATATTTTGACTATTGTGTAGGAGTGTATAATACACTCTGACACATAGGGGATTTTGGGGGAGTGATAAACGGAAAATGAGAGTGATGAATAGAAAATGGATAAAGTCGGTAATGCATTGATTAGTTTGATACAGGATCTCTCCAGTATTTCTACTAACGGTTACGCGAAGGTCGAGATAAACGAGAATCTCTGTGACCCGAGGCAGTTTGAACAGTTATTCGATTACTTCACCCAGGGAACTATCCTAGAAAGAATAGATCTTGAGGTTGAATCAGCTCAGACCCGTGTTGACTGCGGATGCGGATACAAGGAAGCAGTAAACGGAGATCACTCTGGATACATGAGATGTCCGGACTGCGGAAAGTTTGCAGAAGTTCAGGATCACGCGTACAGCATCCAGAAACCTGACCCTTCCAAGGTTGGGAAAAGGCAGAGCATCAGGTTCTAGTGTATAACTACTAAAGATTCCGTTCTACGAATAATAATTATAGAGGTAATGCCGGGGTAGCCAAGTGGCCAAAGGCGACGGACTCAAGATCCGTTCCCGCAGGGGTTCCCGGGTTCAAATCCTGGCCCCGGCACTAAAACCCTACCGAACGAGCTATGAGAACAAACAAACCTTCAGAAGCAGACCTGATAGTACAGAAACTTCCAAGTGACATGGGGATCCACCGCAACCCGCGGAAAGGAACACTGAACGCACCAGGAAAAATCCTAGAAGACTACAGCTCGGAAAAAAGATTTCTCATAGACGAAGTTTTCCCAGACGAGTTCTCACTGGAGAAAACACATGAAAGAATAGAGGAAAATACAGAAGAACTTCTTGAATACAGCAAACCTGTTCTTTCTCTTGGAGGCGATCACTCCGTAAGTTTTCCTGTCATCAAAGCTCTGAAGGAAGACAACCCGAATATGAAGCTGGTCTGGCTAGACTCGCATCTTGACTTGAAGGAGAAAGTCGGCGATCATGTATCACACGATGTTGTTGTGAGAGAACTTCTAGAAAACGGTTTTTCAGAGAGCGAAATCTACTTAGTAGGGATCACCGAGATCGATCACGATGAAGAGAAGTTTATGGAGGATAGAGAACTCAATATTTATCGGTACGATGAACTGGAGAAATTCAAAAGAGAGTTCAAGAACGATGAACAACCTGTGTATTTGAGCACAGACATCGATGTACTGAAGGAAGAACTTGCTCCAGGAACAGGTTATCCTGACGGGGAGCTTGACCTGGAAGAAGTTAAGTCAGTGATCGAAAAGGTTGAACCTGATCACGCAGATCTCGTTGAAGTCGCCCCTCCATTGGACGACGGAACAACTCTGGAGAACAGCAGGAAAGTTCTGAAGTTTATAGAGAAGGAACTCAAGTAACACTGTTATGAAGAACGCCAAAATCTATTCTGCGATAGCTCTTGTTTTCCTGATACCGGCCGCTTCTTTTTTCTTACTGAGTGGGGAGAGCTGCCAGGAGATAACCGGTTTCGAGGATATCGATGTAAGACCCACGGAGGTCAGTTACAATGAAAGCAACAGTTCAGTGGTGGTTAAGCTAGAGAACTACGGTGACAAGAATGTTACAGTTGAACCATTAGACATCAAAATGGCGCATAGCGACCGTGAAAGCGATGTACTGATGAATAGTGAGGGGAAATATATCCGGAACGGTACAAAAGAATTGGTCCGCCTAAACCAGTTGGCTGAAGTCGAATCCTCAGATCAGTGTAACAGTTTCGAGATGGAGGTAATGTACGATCAGGAGACGAAAGTAAGTTTCAGTGGCCGTGGTGAAGTGGAACTCAAAGCAGAAATCGTCGGTTGAGTGAGTCAAAATATTAAGTCTGTCGTCCCAATTCTAAAACTGTATGAAACAGGTCAAGAGCAAGCTGGCTTCCATACTATCAGAAAAACTCGATGCAGAAGTAAATCCAGAGGACATCGAGAGGCCAGAGCCAGAACACGGAGACTTCGCCTACCCGGTTATGAAAGCAGCTTCACAGAAGGAAGAAAATCCACGCCAGCTTGCAGAAAATGTTTCACAGGATTTTGACGAAGAAATAATTAATTCAGTTGATGTAGCCGGACCAGGCTACCTGAACTTTCATCTGGAAAGAGATAAGTTCTCGGAACAGGTCTTTCAGACACTAGAAAGCGAAAAATACGGGTTCGAAGCCAAGGACAAGAAAGTGCTGGTCGAGTTCTCTTGCCCCAACCTAGCAAAACCTATGCATATCGGCCATGTACGGAACAACTGCATCGGCGACTCGCTGCAACGAATAATGCGTTTCGTGGGATACGATGTCACCTCAGAGAACTACATCGGCGACTGGGGAACCAAACACGGCCAGGTAATCTACGCATACAAGAAATGGGGATCAAAGGAAGAGTTCGAAGAGAACCCTATGGAGCACATGTACGAGCTGTATGTGAAGCTTCACGATGAAGCTGATGAGGAAGATAAGGAGAAGGCTCGTGAATGGAGCAAGAAAATCGAAGAAGGGTATGAGGAGGCCCGGGAGCTGTGGGAGATGTTCCGTGAAGCTACAATTGAGCACAACAAGAAAGATTACAGCCGGATGGACATCAGTTTCGACAGATGGACCGGAGAATCAGTCGTAGCTGAAGAAGCCGAAGAAATAATCGAAGAAGGAATCAAGAAAGACATCTTCCATGAAGATGACGACGGAAGCGTCTATGTAGATTTCGAAGACGAAAAATATCCTTCAACAGTCGTCAAAAGAAGTGATGGCTCAACACTTTACCTTTCAAGAGATGTAGCAAATATCAGAAAGCGTGAGAACGAGGGATTCGACCTGAACTTATATGTAGTGGCTAACGAGCAGGACCTTCATTTCCAGCAACTGTTCGAGATCGCTGAGGAGTTCGGGATAGAGCTTCCAAGCGAACATATCTCCTACGGAATGCTGCATCTGGAAGAGGGTTCTATGAGCAGCAGCAAAGGCAACATCATCACCTTGGACGAGGTAATCGACAAAGCAGTTGAGAAAGCTGAGGAAATCGAAGGAAGAGATGTAGGAAACTCTGAGGAAGTCGGCCTAGGAGCTATAAAATATGCTAACCTGTCTGTATCCCGTCCTAAGGATATCGAGTTCAACTGGGACGAAGTACTGACATTTGAAGGGGACTCAGGTCCGTACCTACAGTACACGAATGTCCGTGCGAAGAGCATCTTGCGAGAATCAGATCTTCAAGGAGAAATCTTTGGAGATTTCAACGATGAGGAGTACAGACTTGTCAAGAAGCTTTCAGAGTTCCCGGAGAAAATCGAAACAGCCGCAGACCAGCGTGAACCTGCCAAGATCGCTAACTATCTTTCAGATCTGTGCGAGGAGTTCAACAGCTTCTACCATAGCTGCCAGGTAACCGGTACAGAGGAAAAAGTTGAGAGACGGAGACTGAAGATTGTAGAAAGCTTTGTAGAGGTTACAGACACTGGGCTTGATCTTCTGGGTATCGAGTCTCTGGAAGAAATGTAGTTCAGTCGATCTTCTCCACAGGCACTCCGCCTACCTTTTCATTCTCTTCTACATCACGGTTGATGAATGACTGAGCTCCAACTGTGGCGTTATCACCTACTTTGATTCCGGGCCGGTTTGCTGTTCCGTGTCCGATAAGCACATCGTCTCCTATAGTTGCTTCACCTTTTATGCAGGAGTCGTTGTCAAATTCATGAGCCAGAACTTTGGCTCCCCAGCCGATTAACGCGTTCTCACCGATACTGATCTCTTCCGGGAAGAATGGATCAATCTGTACATGAGGCGCTATAACTGTTCCTTTAACAATTTCTACTCCTATCATCCGGTACATCCAGTTTTTCAATTTGACAGGCATTATCTTGGCTATCTCACATATCAAGAGGTTGAATACCAATTTAAATGGATTTCTTAGTTTGTACCATTTCTGAGGTGGTACATCTACTTTTTCTGTCATATCTACAGGAAGGGTTTTTTCAGCCGTATTGAATAAAAGTGTCGATGTTGAAAAATGGGGTATGGGGGAGGAAAACAACTTCTGGATAATCGAACTCTACAACGATGAAACCGCTAATGTATCAATCATGAGCAAGGAAGAAGCCGAAGCGATGAAGAAAGTGAACGAAGACTTCGAGGAATGGCAGATAGAGCCTTGCAGCGACTTCTCCGAGGATGACATGATTGAGAGAGCGGAAGACAAAGGATACGAACACGATCCCTGGTAAAGTATCAGTTCTCCAGGTCCTGAAGAATCTTCATGTAGGCATCGTTGTCCGAATGTACTCTGTCAGTTAGTTGTTCTGCCAGTTCTTCAAGATCGGATTCTTTCATACCGAAGTACGACTCAGAACTTTTGTAGGAAGGCTTGATGCCGATAACATAATCAGATCTGTTTCTCAAAGGATGGACTACATCCTCAAAGTTAGGTGGATTCTCGTATATCTCAATCCTGCCAGAAGAACCTTCGTAGAATAGAAGCGGCTTACTATTTCTAGCCGTCCTGCTCAAGGTTTCCCTAGTTACTGACTGCAGATCTCTTTCGTCAACTGATTCGAGGAAATGTGATATCAAGGTTGGAAATGGCCGAACCCGGATTTGAACCGGGGACAACGTGATCTTCAGTCACGCGCTCTCCCAGGCTGAGCTATTCGGCCAGACTGCTTGATAGAGTATACTTGAAAGGTGAGTTTTAAGAAATAAAATGTTCAGTAGACTTAATCTTGGTTAAAATGCCTTTCACTCCATTCCATTTTGGTCCTGCTATTCTCCTGGGTTTGCTGCTTTTGAAGTATATCGATTTCCCTACCTTCGTGGCTGCTAATGTTATTGTTGATTGGCGTGCTACACTGGTTTTCTTCGATATTTTAGAAGGTCCTCTTCATAGCTGGCCTTCAACATACCCTGGCGCATTGGTTTCAGGAGTTTTACTGGGATCAACTATGCTCTATGTAAGACCTTACCTCGATAAGGATCTCCGTGAGATGAAAATAATTCAAGAAGTGAGTAGGAGAAAAATTTTCCTTGCTGCTATATCAGGCGTTATTCTGCATGTTGCTATCGATGCCCTCCATCATCCTAACATCCATCCTTTCCTGATAAACGGTTTTAAACCTCTTTTCGGGTTTTTCTCGACTTATGAAGTTCGTTTATTCTGTCTAGGATGCTTATTCCTGAGTTGGCCGGTCTACCTTCTGCATCTTATAACGGAGAAAGAGAGTGCAGAACCATAAAAAATTTGCTTCATCTCTATATTCATTATGACAGAAAATAACGAAAATCAGGCTTCTGACACCCGTGAACATGTGATACCAGGTACGAAGAAAAAGTATACTGGAGAAGATGTAGAGGGATACGATTTCCGGGGCGACTTCGATCTCTCTGAGATGATTGAAAAATATTCCACAACCGGTTTCCAGGCCACTCATATGAAGGAAGCTGTTGAACTGGTAAAGGAGATGAGGGATGAGGATGCGAAGATCTTTCTGACATTCACCTCCAATATAATCAGCTCAGGGCTTAGAGAAGTAGTTGCTTACCTAGCTCGTGAAGACTTCGTTGATGTGATGATCACCTCCGCTGGAAGCCATACGGAGGATGTTATCAAGACTAACGATGACTTCCAGATGGGAGAATGGGAGGCTGATGAAGCACAGCTCCGTGAGGAAGGTATCAACAGGCTGGGCAATATTTATGTTGAGTCTGATCATTATGTCTGGCTTGAGTCCTGGCTGAACGAGGACTTCTTCGACAGTTTCTTTGCGGATGAAAAAATCCGGACTCCAAGCGATCTGGCATACGAGCTGGGAGAAGCAGTAGGTGAAGATGACGACTTGGATGAGGCCGACTCATTTATCTACCACGCGTATGACAATGATATCCGTGTTTACTGTCCAGCTATGATCGATGCAGAGATCGGAGATTTCATGTTTTATTATCGGCAGGAGCAGGATGAGGATATCGGTATCGAGATCCTTGACGACTGGGACAGTCTAATCAACGAGGCAATCAGTGCTGAGAAGACTGGCATCATAGCGGTCGGCGACGGCGTGCCTAAGCACCAAGCAATCATGTCGAACCTGTTCAGAGGCGGCACCGATTACGCTGTATACATTTCCACAGGTATGGAAGGTGATGGAAGTCTAAGTGGAGCGCCTCCAAAGGAGGCAGTTTCTTGGGGCAAGATCAAGGAAGAAACCAAAAACTACACACAGGTTGAAGCTGAGGCTACATTGGTATTCCCGCTTCTAGTGGCTGAGGCGTTCAAAAAATATGATCCCTAAAGAAAAGGGTTACTTGCTGTAGTAACTGCTTACAGCGGCTGAAAGCTTCGGGTTATGTGATTCGTCTACAGGTACGCCGCGGTCTATCTTGTGCATTACTTCTATTGTTTCAGCGAATATGACTATAGGGTTCTTCAGAGCTTTCTTGGCGTTTTTATCGTAGTAATGTCTTAATCTTTCAGCTTTGAGCAGTTCTTCTCTGTTTTCTTCATCTCTCAGGAACTCGAGGTATTTGTCAAAGTTTTCTGGTTTGCTCCAGTTTTCATGGCTTGATAGAAATGTCTTGACTTCTGTTTTGAAGGCTTGAGACTTTAGATTTGCTTTAAACCCGTTTTCAGAACTTTTCATGATTCTTACCTGTACCAGGCGTTTTAGCTCTGCTTTGACTGTTGGACTGAGTACTTTTTCAGGTTCTTCCAGCTGCCAGTTGTCTGCTACTTCTTCCTGTGTCTTCGGGTATACGAATGAAGAAATGTATACCAGGTTTGCCCAGTTACCTTCTCTGAACTCCACTTTTCTAATTCACTTCCTCTTGAAACAGTTAATGTAGCTGATAAGTTAAAAATCGTGAACCTGTCCAAAAATATGATTTTCCGAGTTATTCAGCTCCTTCCTGTGAATCAAGGAGCCTTGAGATGAATATTCTCAGGGAGTCGATTCCTCCTACAGCTTCTATGAAGTCCTCGGAGACCTGCTCTGATTCTAGGAAAAGCTCTACCATGTCTTCGCTTACTTCTTCAGCTTCTCTTCCTTCACCATACTCTGGTTCGAATGAGGCCAGTTCCTGGTCGGAGTCAAATATCTTGATGCTTTCTTCGCGGTTTACCAGTTTGAACTTGCCTGTTTCCATTTCTTTGTCGAATTCGAAGCCGTTGTCGGTCTTGCTGTAGTAACTGTTGAGCATTTTCTTACAAAAAGAGAATGTAAAAATAAGTTTTAAAGTCTTTTAGCGACTTCCTCTGTCAGATCTGCCAGAGCCGGATGTAGTTCGATGGATGAAAGTCTGTGCATTTCTACCCATTCGCCCTGCTCCGGTTCTCCTTCGATATTAACCTTGTATGGCTGCATCGTTATTTCTTCGCTTTCATCTTCGAAACTGTTTTTCAGTTTCTTCTTGTATCTCTCGACTTCAGATCCGCATCCTGTTACTTCAGAGGCTACTCTTTCAGCAGCATCTGCTGAGAGTTCTCCTTCCTCTCCGTAACCCATCGGGATCTTGTAGTTTTCGCTTCCCTCCTTTTTCAGAAGCAAGATTTTCTGATCGCGAACAATTAAACTTCCAGAAACCTCATGAACCATACACAATAATTCGTAAGCTTTGCTTATAAACTAATAGCGGAAATCACCGGAATCCTCCGCATACATACCCGATTCATTATAGAACTCAGCCTCAATTTGAAGAGTTTCTCCCTGATAACTCGATAGGCCTTCACATTGAACTATACCACCTGAATTTCTTACAGGAGACTTTCCAGTACAGACAGATTCATCAGCACTGTTGAAGACCTGGACTTCAGCCTCACACCCGCTTCCTAAAATCCATAGTGGAAGCTTAGACTGGCCAAATCCTATGATATCACCCGAACAATTTACAGCTACACCAGAGCTAGCTCCCAGAGCGTAAGAGAATCCAAAAACCAGTACCGCAGCACTCAAAACAGTAATAAGTAGAGCCAGAAATCTAATCACCATAATATGCCCTCCTTAATTTTGTATTCTCTCAACTTTATCTTGTATAATTTCCTTCATCAATTGATTTTTAATCTGATTCAATTAAAGTGTTCACTCGTTAGAAAGGTAGCGCCCAAGCCAGGATTCGAACCTGGGACCACCACGTTAACAGCGTGGCGCTCTACCTACTGAGCTACTTGGGCACTCCGTGGTAAACAGATTCCCTGTCAATTTTTTAAACATAAAGTATGACCTCTCCTGGAAAACCATGATGCGGGAAAAAGAAAAACCTATTTAAAATTGTTGTTACTAATTAGTGAATATGAATTCCGGAGATTATCTTGAAAGAGTTGACGGCGGTGAAACAGTCAGAGTGAACGACCTGTATCTATCAGGAGATTACGAGGCTCTGGTAGATATATTTGAGCATTCCACAGTGACCGGAGGAACTCTTGAAGTAGACTCCAGTTACGCCAATGATGTAATGTATGATGACGAATTCGATCCCGTTGAGAAAGTGGAAGACGGAGTGGCCAATCTCCTGGAAAACCAGTATGAGGAAGGGTTCAACAAAGCAAACGACAAGATGAAAGAGCTCAACAACAGATTGAGCTGGAACGATGTAAGAGACAGAGCCCTAGACAAAGCCAATAAGAACGAGAAGAAGGTCAAAGCAGCAACCGCAGGAATGGGTCTAGGCGCCGTAGGAATAGCAGGCGGAATCGGCCTGGAAAATGTACACCTTCTGGGAGGAGGAGCAGCACTTGAAGTGATCTCAGCTAACAGAAGTGCAACATGGCAGGGAATGCGTGAAAGAGAACTGAGAGAAGCCGCAAAAGGCTTGAACCAAGGTTACGCCAACCACGAAATCAACATAAGATAGCTACCTCAAAAGAAAGATGATAACGGATAATCCGGATCAGGTTGATCTCCAGTACGGAGACTTACTAAGCAATTCACCGACAGAAGCAGTTCTCATGCTAGATGATCCGGATGTAGAAGTTGATAACTACAGCAAGCAGATAGTCGTACCTGAAGGCTATGCTGACTCAGGTATCGATTCCTTCATAAACCAGCCCTTAGGAACTGTAAAGAAAGGTGTAGAAAATAATTTTCAAGACGCTTACAGAAGGTTAAGAGATTCTGCTCCTGCAGAGAGTCCTTTCTACCGTTTCGGAAAAGAACAGAAAGAAAAAGCAGAAAATGTGGATAGCGAGGATTTCAGAACCCGGATCTGGGACGCTGAGGACGATCACAGAAAATCTGCATACGGTACCTCAACGGGTTTAGTCGGTTTCGGAGCTTCAGTTGCTTCACAGAAGGAAGAAGCTGCAGCAGCGTTTGGAGCTGCTACCGCAGGTGTGGCCGCATTCAACAGTTACTCAAGAGGTAGAAGAGACAGTATGCTTGAAGAAGCTGTATCAGGTCTTTCGGATGCTTACGGCGAATACGATATAGAGTTTAAGGAAGATGATAGAAGAAGTGAGAGAATGAAGAGAAAAGCAGAGTGGGTTAAGGAAACCCTAACCGAATTGAAAACTTAGTCCAAAAATTCCTTGTTCTCAATCTTCTCTGGCAGGTACTCATTCGCTACGAACTCTAGGCTGTTTGCTGCTAGTGCCTGCTGTTCTACTCTTACGCCTTTATCAAGCATCTTCTGGAACTGTTTCTGCCAGTCATCGTTCTGCATCCATTCGTAATCCATGACATCGTGGATACGCTTGTAGTCCTTGGTTGGTCCGCCAGCGTCTTCTGGCTTTCCTTTCAGGTCTTCTGTTACATGTTCAAGTCCGTATTCCTCGATGTCTTCCATTGTCATACCGATAAGGCGAGCATCCGGGGTAGCCAGTCGGTCAGACTGGAAGGCTAGGCTCATGGATCCAGATTTGAGGACTGAGTAAATGTAGTATCCCCATGGGTCGCCGTCAGTGAAGACATATACTGGTAGTTCCAGTTCGTTATGCATCATGTTGATGAGTCTTCTTGCTCCACGAGCTGGCTGTCCTCCTGTTCCTATGATGATTGCGTTGTGTTCTTCATGGAAATCTTCCTCAACCAGTCGATTAACCATAGCGCTTGTCTCGACTACGAGTATAAAGTCTGCGGAATGTTCCTCGAACTCTAGATGGTCAACGATTGATGGGATTGCCATTCCGGCGCTTCCCATGCTCATACCGTCGATGATGTCGCCTGAGTCGTTAATCTTGATCGGTCCGAAAAGCCGTCCTTTCGGCTCTGCGAAGAGGTGTAGGTCTTCTCGGATTGCTCCTGTTGCTGTTTCTATATCGACTACTACATTGTTGGATTCGTCTTGGTCCTCGAATGTGTTCTCGTCGAGTCCTGGTACGCTGTGCTTTAGCTGGTAGTATACTTCTCGGATGGAAGCTGTTCTACCGTTCTGAACCAGTTCTTTTGCCTTGTTTGCGACCAGCGTGGTCTGCATGAACTTTCTTGCGTGGCTGATGTTCAGGAACTTTCTTGTGGAGTAGCTGTCGCCAAGTGATAGTCGGCCTTCTTCTTCATCGTACTCTACATTTGATTTGGACCGTACCTGTGTGTCGATTGTCAGGTTGTCCTGTTCCTCACCTTCAAGTTGATCTATCAGCTGTCTTCCAAGCCTTGTCAGTCTTTCCAGTGTTGTCTGATCGTTCTTTAGGTCTTTCTTTGGCATTTATCTTTCACCTTGATTTTCAGTCATTTCTCTTTTTGTCGTAGTAACGGTTTCTCTCATTTTGGTTTCTCCTCGTTAAAGCTGTTCAGGGTTGTAGTCCCTCTGGACCATAGCCTGGATTTCGTCCTCGATTTCTTCTGGGTCGCCTTCTCCTGCTAGCTGGGCGATTGCCGGCCCCATCTCTTTGGCGTAGCTTGTAAGCTGTCTTTTCTTCTTCTCCTGAATCTCTTTTCTTTCTTTTCTTTTCAGGTATTTTCCGAGCTTTCTTCCTGCTTCCTGAAGCGCCAATTTCATCTCTTTCCTGATTGGATCGTAGTTTGCTACTGCTTCCTTTCCTTCTGATGTGAATGGCACCCAGACAGATACGATATGTACTGAGATGTACAGAGGTCCCTGTGGCCGTCCGCCTGACTGGCTTATGTTGTATCTGCTCCAGTCCACGGACTCTATTGCTTTCGTGGTTACACAACTGCTTTTCTTGTATAGAAGCGGTACTTTGTTCGCGTAACGAAGTTCGTTGAAGCTTCCTTCGTCTTCGATGTCTCCTCCCCATGCTAGTCCGACTTCTACCTGGAACGGATTACCCTGGTAGACTTTCGGTTTCCGTGTGACGGATTCCGTGAATTCTGGGTTGAGCTCTTTCTTGAGTCCTTTGAGCATCAGGTCCTCTCCGACAGGTGATAGACAGTCGGTTGGAGGACTCTGAAGATCTACTCTCTGAGCTGCTTTCAGTACCTGTTCTACTTCATCTTTCTCAAGAGTGTTCGGTCTTCTTCCTTCATCTATGTCTGCTTCCTCACAGATAGCTTCTGCACTGGTTCTTCCTACACGAGTAAACTCGTTCTGCAGGAAGCTGGAGATTGTTCTTGCTGAGCTGTTGTCGATCATTCTCAGCATGACTCCGAGTTCCACTCCATGCGGATGCGGTTTGATCTCCTTTGGCTTCTCCGGTAACTGTTTGGATACACGCGGGTATTCGATCTTGTTGCCGTCTGGTTCCCGTAGAACTACTCTTGCATACGGGTTCATGATCGCGGTATGTTTCAGGTAGTTCCTTACGCTGTGATGGCCGTGTGTGTACTTGGCCTCGATGTTCATTTCTATGGTTGTTCCGTGGTCAAAGTAGTAGTCTTTTTCTCCAGGGAACTCATCGCTGTCCGGGTCGACCTGTTCCTCTTCGATAATTTCTGGCTCGTTTGTCTCTGTGTCGATCCGTACTACGAACTTGTTGCAGGGTTCGCCTTCCTGTTTTGAGTATACTGTTACTGGTTCTCCCGTGGTTAGCTGTGCATACATCGCGGATGCGGAGATTCCGATTCCCTGCTGTCCACGGCTTTGCTGTAGTTTGTGGAATTTGGATCCATAAAGTAGTTTTCCGAATACTTTTGGTATTGTTTCTCGGTCTAGTCCGATTGCGTTGTCTCTTATTTCGACTCGGCATTTTTTGTCGTCGTATTCGTCGACTAGGACATGTACTTCCGGCAGTATTTCGTCTTCTTCACATGCATCCAGTGAATTGTCGACTGCTTCTTTGACGACTGTTATTATTGATTTTTGGGCATTTTCGAATCCGAGTAGGTGTTTGTTTTTCTCGAAGAATTCTGCTACCGATATTTCACGGTGTTCAGATTCTTCTGGTATTTCTTCTTCAATTCCGTTTCCGTTTGGCATGGTATCTCCTCAGAAAGTTGTGGTATCTACTTTTTGATTTTGTCTTGGTTTTTTTCAAGGTAGTTATAGGCTGTAGAGTGACTACTGCCCTTCAACAATATGTTGATGGCTTCGACTGCTACCTCGATGTTCTGCGCGTGTCCTATGACACCTATGGTTTTTCCGTAGACAGAGATCTGTGTCTCACTCATCTTTTCGATATGTCTGCGTGCTTCGCCGTCTCTTCCGATTACTCTTCCTTTCAGTCGTTCCAGGTCGTTGTTGGTGTCTGCGAAACGGTTGAGGTCTATGAGGTGTAGGACATGTTGTTCCTGTATCAGGTTGAATGCTTTTTCCGGGTTGAATCCTCGGCCTATGGCTTTGACTATCTGCTGCGCTGTCATTTCGTCGAGCGGGTCTCCTTCTATCTTGACTGTGTTGCCTTCCAGGCTGATATCACAGTCTGTTACATCCTGGAACTCTTCCTTGGTCTCTCCACCGCTTCCGATTACTACCCCGACTCGTTCCTCCGGGATTCTTACCTGTTTCATGTGACTATATACATGGTTTCTCTGCCAATCTTTTTATACCTTGGACGGGTTAAAACCGTGTTATTCGGGCTGTAGAACGGTTTGAAGGGCTTCTTCGGTATCGATCTCTGCGCCCTGTCTCCTGAAGAAGTTGGCGACATTTTCGATATCTCTTTCCAGAAGTGTTTCAGCTTCAGGATGTGTTTTGTGAAGGCCTTGAGAGAAATCGATGAAAACCAGTTCGGCTTCATCAGTGATCAGGATGTTGTACTCCGAGAGATCTCCGTGAACCAGCTGTTCCTGTTTCCAGAGCTGTTTCATATCCTTTAGAACTACATTGAACGCTTCTTCCGGGTTCTCTATCTCTACATCCTTCATCTTGGGGAATGGTGAGAAATCTCTCCCTATGAACTCCATCACCAAAATGTTTTTCTGGAATGCTATCGGTTCCGGGCAGCAGAGTACATTTGATGCTTTTTTCAGGTTCTTGAACTCTTTCTTGCACCATTCGTTGATTACTGATCTTCTGTCGTCCTTGAAGTTTCTGAACCGTTTGTCTCCTCTGAGATACTGCTTCATGTTCCGGAAGTCGCCGGCATCCGTCATGTAAATCTTTACAAGTACGCGTTCGTCGTCGTATGTATCCGCTAGGAAGACCAGGGATTCTTTTCCGGACTCTATTGTTCCGTACATCTTCTTGATGACTTCTCGATCCTTGAGCTCGAGCAAGGCATCCATCGTGCTGTCGTCCAGCACATTTTCGAAGGTCTTCTTTGCCTCCGAACTATCGAACATTCGCCGGGATTCTTCCTTCCAGCGTTCGTCAAAGTCTCTTGGATCTTCGTTCAAAGAAGTTTTTCACCTGTAGTTCCGGTAAATATAGACAG
Organism: Candidatus Nanohaloarchaea archaeon; assembly: GCA_041640055.1. GTDB lineage: Archaea > Nanohalarchaeota > Nanosalinia > Nanosalinales > Nanosalinaceae > JBEQAZ01. Next base: position 17,622 of record JBEQAZ010000001.1, read on the forward strand.
CGCCCGCTGAGATCGCTAGGGTTGGTATCCAGAAGCTTGCTGCCGCTACAGGGTTATATGTGATGTTATTCAAGAATATTTCAGGTATCGTGAGACATGCGTCAGTTGAGGACGGAAGAGCATTCCTTCCACCAGTCTCACCCATCGAGCCTGATAGGTCACAGAGTTTGCTGTATACGAATACCTTAGATATACCAGATATACCTAGACCGGATAAAAGGAATGCTGTAAATGCTACTGCGGTTTCTTTTAATGTGAGAATGTTTCTGTATGTATCGTATGCGAGTATTACTATGAGTGATATCAGAAATGCTGTTCCTGAGGATCTTGATATCAGGCTTGATACCGCCTGGAATAGAACTATGACTGCTATATGTGCTGCGAAGTCTTTTTGTTTGGTTTCCATGCGTTGAACCAGAGAAAAGGGTATTCGCTGTGGTTTACAGGAACTCTTTGATTTCGTCTAGATAATCTTTGTCTTCGAGCAGTTCTGTTTCTGCGTTACTGTAGCTCTCGACGATGTCTCCTTTTTCATCTCCCTGGATGTCCCATGGTTCGACTAGCACTACGCTGTCTCTTTTGACCCATAGACCTCTTTTCTTGCTTCCAGGTATTCTGCAGATTCTTTCTTCGCCGTCTGTGCAGTAGACACGGTATTTTCCTCCTCCTTCTTTTCTGAGGACGATTCCTAGTACTTCTCCGTCGCCTGGTCTGCGTACTCGGCGTGCTTCTTGTTCTTCATCTTCTGCCATTATATAAAGTATTTATACCGAGAACTCTTTTAAAAACCGGAGCATTTTTTCCAGGTGTTTACTCCATTCTTACTGATACGACATTCCTGTAGACTTCTTCCCCGTTCTCCTCTCCTATCAGTTCGTAGCTACGCTTGATATCTGGATCGTAACGGTCTCTCAGCATGGTCAGTATCTGCTTGTTCATGTCTTCTGTTGATAGGAAGAAGTTGTATCCGTGGTCTGTTTCCTCGATGTTTGAGAGAAAGTTCTTCCTGTTCCGGTTCGTTAGTTCAGCTGCTTTATCCGCGATAGTATCAGCTACCGAGTCGAGATCTTCGTCTCCCCGAAGCTGGATTTTGACCTTGTAGAATCCGCCCTGGAAACGGGAACAGTCGCCGCACTGGTCCTTAGTGAAGTTGACGCGTGTATCGTATTCGTCCGTGATTTCTCCTTTCCGTGCGTGGACTTTGACATACATCTGGCTTTCCTCTTCCCAGTACTGGAGTTCGAAATGTACATCTTCCTCTCCGAACTGCTGGAATTTCTCTAGAAGCTGTTCTTCGACTGAGTATGCCTCTATCCACTGTCCTTCGAACTTCATCCTGCCGCAGACACTGCATATCTCGATCTCTACTTCATCCGGGATATCCAGCAAATCGTTTTTGTCCGGGAAGCAGTCGGCGCACAGCTTTTTCTCTTCTCCGTACAGCTGGTCTGTTTCCTTTCCGCATCTTGGACAGAATTTTGAAAGCTCCATATTTTCAAGTTGTGGCTGTGAATCTTATATTCCTCAAAGAAGTTTAACCCTCCTGTATGTCGATGCTGTCACCTTCTTTCAGGTTCAGTTCTTCGAAGGATTCCAGAAGGTAGCTATATTTTTTGTCCGGCTTGTAGAGTTTCCAGGTCCTTGGATCCCAAGTCCACGGTTCGGCTTTCTGCGCCTCGATAACTTCTTTTTCCTGGTTCAGGAAGTACAGGTGGAGCGGCTTGGAGAGCAGCATCATGTCAACCCTGGTTCCTGTAGGTTTCGAGAATTTGAACAGCATCATGCCTTCCTTCCGAAGGCTTAGGCCCCAAGACTTCTGTAGAAAGTTTTCAGCTACCTCTAACCGATATTCTTTGTCCTTGAAAGTTATTTCCGCCTTTTTAGTCATAGTTAAAGGCTTCTTTGTTGTAGTGTGCGGTTACGGCTACGAATACTGATCCAAGGAAGAATATGGACGAGGTGATCATGTTGGAATCTAACCTTATATCCAAGATCAGTGTTGCGAGGAAGCCTGCGTAACCCAAGATGAATATTATGATGAATACTGATAATACATCCCATGCCTCTTTTACGCTCCCGGTCTGAAGTGTTTCTCTAAGTTCTTTGGCCTGATAAAGTCCGAACAGAAGTACTAGTAGGCCTAAAGTGGTGAGCGCTATGCTGAGGATTGTGGTTACCATAATTATTCTTCTGTGATTTCAGGGTTTATATTTTCAAGGTTTTGCTTGGCCAGGTTTACTGCGACCTCTCCCATCACATTCCGGTATTCTTTGATTAATTCATTGATCTCCTGTTCTTCTCCGTCGAACTCTTTGATCTCGCCGTCCTCAAATGTGATATTATCATCTTTCTCTATTATTCCCTCAGCAGCCTTCCCTATTATATCGTTGTAGGCGTCGAACAGTTTCTGTGCGGCTTCGGTGTATTCATCAGTCATCCTTTTTCTGTTCCTCTTTACTGTAAGAATGGTTTCTGTGAAATAAAAACCTAATTTTCTAGAGTTTCGGTCCGAGCCATCCTTCCTCTCTCAGACAGTCCTTGATCTTGAGTTCCTCGTAAACCCCTCTGAGATCTTCTTCAAGGTCGTCCTCGGTACGGTATATCTCCGGTTCTTCAACCCATCCTTTTTCGATAAATCTCTTCTCGTAGAACCGTTCCTTGTTCAGGGCCTCCAGTCCCTGCTGAGCTGGTTCGAAGGACACGATTTCGGTTCCCCAGCGCAGATTATCCAGGTCGTCGAGCATCATCATAGTCAAGATGACTAACGGCGGCATGACAGAGGCTAGTGCGTTGAAGAACAGAGAGCCATCTCTCAATAGTATTACACTAGAAGTAATTATTGTGGATAGTGATACAAGTACAACCCATTCAAGACGCATCAAGCTTTCTTTACCAAGTGAAGAGAGTTTCGCACGGGCATTACCTGCCTGACTTTCCGCATCCAGAACCTGTACATACACACTGCTGTTCTTATCGTTTACAGGCTGTATTTTATCCAGTGTGCTGCTTACCGCGTTAAAGTATTTGTCCTCCTCTTCCACACTATCCCAGGAAATCATCGTGAAAGCGATTAAGAATCTCTCCATTCTGTCCTCGAACTGTTGTTTAACATCTTCGTTTCCTTCCAGCCTTTTCACATTGGTAATAAGTCCCTGTATCGCCGCGTGAAGTACTGCGCTTTCTCTTCTGATAGATGAGAACTTGTTCCACATCTGCGTGATGAAGAAACCAATCAATAAACCAAATAGAATACTGGTAACGCTTAAAGCCAGACTTAAAAGCTGTGTAGCTCCTTCATAGATAGGAAGGAAGTATGAAAGACCTGTAAATACCAAGACACTTATGATAAATATTCCCCAGGTTCTCTCGTTTTTCACAATCAATTTTTGAGAGAAGCCGCGTTAAATAAGTTCCAGCTGAAAAATCTGGTGGAAGCGCCCGCACAGGGATTTGAACCCTGGATCTGCACCTCCGCAAGGTGCCGTCTTTCCACTAGACCATGCGGGCAGGTAATTTGCTTATTTAGAAGTGGCCGGTCTGATTCTTAAATAATGATTCAGAGAATAGAGTACTTTTTCAGCGTTCGTCTTCCTTCCAGCCGAATACTGTTCTCCAGATTACTGATGCGATACAGTAGTGTCTGAATGTCATAAGGCCCGCTACAAACACCATCGCCACACCAAGAACTTGTCCGATCAAGATCTGGTCGATGTAGAATGCGTACGCTGTCGCTGAAACCCAGATTGTTGCAACCAGACATGCGAACTTTCGAGGTGCCTTGTTGACAGGTAGTTCAGCTGTATCGGTGAATCTCCTGATTACATAGTTGTAGAAGTAACCGAAAGGTGTGTGAGGCAGTACTACACCGAGTGCTGCAATAGGTACGAATGCGGCCAGTATCAGAGGTGACTGCAGTAGTGTTCCGACGAGTACTCCTGTCAGGCATGCCGCCGGTGCTAATCTAAGCCAGTTAGCAGTTTCGTCCAGTCTCTGGTCTTCTATGTTGCAGTATCCTTCGACTTCCAGTTTCTGCTTGAGTTTCTCTGATACCATCTAAATGTTCCTTTTGGTTCTTTGGTTTAATTTGTTTTCCCAGTCCGGGAAGAATTTTTAAGATAAAAACCGTTTTATGTTCTAATAGAGGTGTAGTGCTGTATGGAGCTGATTGAAAAACTCAAAAACAAGTTGGATAGCCTGTTTTGAGAACCAGAAAGTACTTTCATCCCCGATTTCTCTACTACTTATTTTTAAATCTTCATTTCCAGTTTACAGATTATTATGGGAAAGATTTCTTGTGTATACAAAGTTATGCCAGAAGATGCTGAAACCGATTTAGAAGAGATAAAGGACCAGATCAGAGACCTTATTGATGTCCAGGATATGGGCGAGGAAGAGGTCGCTTTCGGACTGAAGGCAGTCAAGGTTTCCTGCATCACTACGGATGAAGAAGGAGGAACAGACGCAGTAGAAGAAGAACTCGGGAAACTGGATAACATTCAGAGCATCGAGCTAGAGCACTTTGACAAGATGTAGAAAAAACCTTCTCTTTTTCCCCTTCTACTTCCTAACTTTAGTTTTTTCCTTAAAACTTCTGCTCACCACCTTCACATACATCACAGCCATAATCTCTGTCGTGTTCCTGACAGATCATAGATCCGCATACACCGCATTTGGTGACAGCTTCCCTTTCCCGGCAGTAGTCGCATAGAGCCATGGGTACTGTTTAAATCTTGAGACAGTTATCTTTTGTTATATGGGAGTAGACCTGGGCGAACTGGTTGAGAGAGAAGAGATAGATTTCGCAGACCTCAACGATAAAGAGATCGCAGTAGACGCAATGAACACTCTATACCAGTTCCTCTCAATAATCAGGCAGAGAGATGGAACACCTTTGAAGGACTCTTCAGGAAATATCACCTCACACCTTTCAGGTCTTTTCTACCGGAACATCAACCTACTGGAAAACAACATCCGGCCTGTATATGTATTTGACGGTAAAGCTCCAGATCTAAAGGAGAAAGAGACCACAAAGAGGAGAAAGAAACGAGAAGAAGCCAAGAAAGAGTGGAAAAAACTGAAGGACGAAGGAAAAATATCTGAAGCATATTCAAAAGCCACTCAATCTTCAAAAGTCACCGGAGACATGATCGAGGAATCAAAAGAACTTCTTGAAGCTATGGGTCTAGCTTATGTACAGGCTCCAAGCGAAGGAGAGGCTCAGGCAGCTCAAATGGTTAAAGATGGCGATGTGTACGCTGTTGGAAGCCAGGACTGGGACTGTCTGCTTTTCGGAGCTGACAGAATGGTGAAAAACCTGACAACCCGCAACAAGAGAAAGACCTCTTCCGGCGGCCAGAAAGAGATATCAACCGAGTTAATCACGCTTGAAGATGTACTTGAGCAACTGGAGATCAGTCATGAAGAACTGATCTGGATGGGCGTCCTGATGGGAACAGACTTCAACCCTGACGGAATTCACGGAATCGGCCCAAAAACAGCTTTGAAAATTGTAAAGCGGAATGAAACCTGGGAAGAGATTACTGAGGAGGATAAGTTTGAATGGGAGTCTGATAACAGTCCGGAAGCAATCATCGATTTCCTGAAGAATCCTCCTATAGTTGATACGGATTACAGCTTCTCCGATCCGGATACTGATAAGATAAGAGAAATACTGATTGAGAAACACGAGTTCTCTGAGGATCGTGTGAACTCAGGTATAGAAAAACTTGAGAAAAGTTTGGAAAGCCGGCAATCCGGTTTAGACAGTTTCGTCTAGCTGGCTTCCACGGGTCTCACGGAGCTCTTTCAGGATAAGCTGCATCATTTCGCTGTGTTCCTGGTATCCTTCACGAAGTTCATCAATCTGATCCTGCTGATTGTCTAACTCATCTAGAAGAGCCTTTACATCGTTCTCGTCTACTCCGGATTTCTCCTCTTCACTGTCAATCGCGTCAGCCAGGTTCTCATTCAGTACTTCAAGCTCTTGAGACATCTTGTTGACGAACTCGGCTACTTCTTCCTGATCTCTTTCTGCTTCATCGTCTTCCTTCTGTAATTCCTTGTATTCTTCCTGTGTAAGGAGTTTGAGCTGCGCCAGGTCATCGAAGTCGTTGAACAGCCATTTGAAGTCAGATACCATGTCTTTCAGGGCCTGAACTTCTTTCTCCAGCTTGGATACATCCCGCTCTTCATCCTGTTCCTGAAGCTTCTCTACATTGTTCTGCAGGTTCTCTACATCGATGAGTAGATCATCGAATTTTCGTTTTTCAACTTCTTCGAGGCGTTTCTCAAGTTCTTCCTGCTGGTCTTCAAGAGATTGAACTTCCTCGCTGAGGCTTTCTATACTATCAATTTTATCTTCAAGTTCATCAAGTCTTTCAGAATCTACATCAGACTCGATACTGTCAAGATCCTGATCGATATCCTCTCTGAGATTCTCTATATCAGAGTTGAACTCTTCTTTCAGTTCCTCGATCTGTTCCTGAAGATCTTCTTCATGATCATTTAGCTCCTGCTGATCTACAGCTTCCTGCTGCTCAACATCTTCTATTTTCTCTTCAAGCTCATCTCGCTGCTCATCAGTCTTCTCCTTGAGGTCTTTCAGCAGGCTGCTCTTCTCGGCTAGTGTATCTTTGACTTTTTCAAGTTCGTTCTCCAGATTCTTGAGCTTTTCCTGCTCCTCTACATCGTTTAGACGGCTTCTGATATCTTCGAACCGGTCTGTGAAGTCTTCCTCGATTCTATCCAGTTCTTGCTCAAGGCCCTGGTCCTCTGTATCCATGTTTTCAATCTCTTCCTCAAGGTCCTCGATTCTGTTGAGATCTTCTTTCAGAGCCTCTACTTCATCTTCAAGTTCGTCTACAGATTCAGGCTCTTGATCGATTTCCTCCTTGATTTCATCTATATCGTAGGATACCTCCTGTTCCGAGAACTCCTTTATCTCGTTTTCTAGGCTTTCGATCTTGGATTCAAGTTCTTCTATACGCTGGTCTTTTTCTTCATTCATTTCTTCGTCTTCTGTCTCTGTTTCAGTTTCTTCTGAATTTTCTTCAGATTCTTCTACTTCTTCTGTTTCTTCAGTATTGTTTTCTTGCGTTTCCTCCTCGGCTGCTGTTTCTTCATCTTCTTCTTGGTCGTCTCCGGAGAAAAGTGTCTGGTTCTCGGCTTCATTACTTTGTTCTTCCTGTTCCTGTTCTTCTTGCTGTTTTCCAGTGTTTTGTTCTTCGTCTTCTTCGTCCTCGTCGCTTCCGAATATTACATTTTCAGCCATTTTTGGAGGTTCTCCTCGTACAAAAGAATTACCGGTTAAGAGTTAAAAGTGTTTATTTACTTGACCTCAACAACACGCTTAGCGTTGGCTTAACTGTGTCTTCAAGGCCTCTGAGAGAGTGGACATGTCAGAAGTAAGTTCGGCGACATTCTCTTCAAGATTCTCAAGCCTTTCATCTAAATCAGGCGCAGTGTTCTCATTCACCTTATCAGCTACCGACTCAACATCGTTCTCAAGTTCTTCCAGCCTCTGCTCGAAGTCCTCTACAGTATCTCTACGATCAATCTCGTCTTCAAGCTCTTCCAGCCTGTTACTCATTGCTTCCTGATGCAGAGTCTCGTTGTGGTAGTTGATCTCCAGTTCCTCGATTCTCTGCTCCATCTCGGCAATCTTCTCCTGAAGTCTCGATTCCTTATCTACTATCATCTCTTCCAGGTTCTCCAAGGTCTGCTTCTCCTCGGAGTCATGCTCGTCGATATGCTGTTTCACTTCCTGGATGTTGTCAGAGATAGCCATCTTCTATTGCAATACTGGTTAGGCGTTGTTAATAAATCCTCCAGAAACAAAAACAAGTGTATGGAAAAGACTCTTCTGGTAGTCATAGACGGATTCGGAGTAAGAGAAGAAACACAGGGAAACGCAGCAAAGCAAGCAGACACACCAAACCTAGACAGATTGAAGGAACAATACAACTACACTGAGCTAGAGGCATCCGGACCTGCCGTAGGACTACCCGAAGGATACACAGGCAACTCAGAGGTCGGCCATCTGCATCTAGGCGCTGGACGAACAATACCACAGCGACTCACACGGATCAATCAAGCCATAGAAAACAACAAACTACAGGAAAAAGAAGCACTGAAAAACGCTTTTGAACGAGCCGAAGACAAAGATGTACCGATCCACCTAGCAGGAATCATAAGCGACGGCGGAATCCACGGACACATCGACCACCTCAAAGCCCTGCTTCAAATATCTACTAATTATGAGGCAGAGGTCAAAATCCACTGCTTCACCGATGGCAGAGATGTAGCACCGAAAAGCGCAGAGAAGTTCCTGGATCAGATCGAAGACTGGACTGAAGAATACGGTGGCGAAATATCAACTATTATGGGTCGTTACTACAGTATGGACCGGGACCACAACTGGGAGAGAACACACAAAGCTTACCAGGCGATGGCTCAAGCAGAAGGGTTCAGCTTTTCCGATCCCAGAGAAGCACTGGAAGAAACATACGATGACGGCGACTACGACTACTTCATAATTCCTTCCGTCAGCGAAAACTATACTGGCATGGATGACGACCACGAGGTGGTTTTCTACAACTTTAGAGCCGATCGTGAAAGACAGATTGAAGAAGAACTAGTTGCACAAGTCGACCCTGATGATTTCAACGAGCCTATTCATCCGAATTTTACTTCGATGTTCCGTTACGAGCATGAAATCGAAAACCCTGCGATCTTCGAGAAAAAGATAGTTGAAAACACATTGGGCGAGGAGCTTGAGGAAAAAGGTTATTCACAGCTGCGTGTAGCCGAGAGCCAGAAACGACCGCATGTTACTTTCTTCTTCAACGGTCAGAGAGAGCTCAAGTTCGAACATGAGGAACGCCATTTCGTGGAATCGGATAAAATTAAGGCTTATGATCAGAAACCGGAGATGCACGCAGATGATATTACCGATGTAGTTCTGGAAGCTATGGATGAAGGTGAGAAGGACTTCATACTACTGAACTTTGCTAACTGTGATTTAGTCGGTCATACAGGCGATATGGGGGCAGCGGTGACTGCTGCAGAAACAGTTGATCGAAATATAGGTCGATTAGTTGAAAAACTGAAGGAAACACATTATCGATTTATCATAACTGCTGATCACGGTAACTGCGAGGATATGGGGGCTAAAGACAGTCCTAACACCTCTCATACGACTAATCCTATTCCTCTGTTCACCGATATAGACATAGGAGATGATCTGGAAGGAATTACCGATATTAGATCGTTAATTACATAATACGGGGGATATCTTCAGGCCAACATCTCTCTAGCAGAGGATTGTTTTGTACATAATCGTTCATTGGAGTCATTTCTTCTATCTGCCAGTCCACAGGTGATTGGTCCTCGTCAGCGTATTCTTCTTCTATCTGAAGGAATAACTCAGAAATTCTCCAGTCTTCTCCCTCCTGACTGCACATAGGTATATTGACCTCTTCATCTAAGTTGACACTGGCATTTAGAGGACAGACATCTCTGCAGTCTTCTCCTACGGTCACATTATCCAGTAATAACTTCTCCATTTCACCTCGACTTTCTTCAGTTCCGTTGGGATACACCATAAGAAGGCTTACATTCTCCACATTTCTACGGTCATTAGATAAATCAACAGTAACATTTACTTGCTGTTGCTGTTCAATCATGAACTCTTGATTAACCTTCATTTCTCTCAGGAACATCTGACCGTCTTCAAAGGTTGGCAGGGCGTTTTCCGTCCAGCAATCGTTGAAACGAGTATCTCTCAAGTTCAAGGACTGATTCATTACTTCTATCCAGCCTTGTTTGGCCTCAAATGTTCCATCAGGCTCTCTTTCTTCGAATATCTGAATGAATACCCTCTGATAGAACTGGGATTGATCGCCTCTGTCGGTAACTTGACAGGGAGTTAGATTATCTGACATATTGCCTGGTTCCGAATAGGTGAAATTATTGCTTATTTGACATGTCTGCTGGTCGTGGCAAACATTTCCTACATTCCCTCCCCAATGCTGTGGGTGCTCACTGCTGTCACTTCCTGTTGGATAGAATACCTCGAATCCTACTGTATAGTATAAATCAGAGTCGTATTCAAATTCTCCATCATTCCATTCATCGGCACCATGCACATCACTTAGATATTCCTGTCCGTCCAGTTCTTCGAAGTCTATCTCATAATTATATGTTTCTCTGGAGTCATATACGGTGTACGAAGGCCAAGCGCCTATAACCACTCCATCCATCTTTGTAACACCGTTGTCCGCGTCTTCTATCTCGAAGGTCTGGATATTTCCATATATCTCACCGCATCCCATATCCTGATATTCCTCCTCTTGACCTGTTTCGCCTAGTCTTGTACACTCTGATTGATTCTGTACATCGGAGGAGTAACCTGATAGGAAGCTGGTTTGACCGAATACGAACGAGGCTGCGAAAGCAGCAGAAATAAATGTTACCATTAATACTACAATCGAAGATCCTACTTTATCCACCTATCTCACCCACAGGATATGTCAACATTATCACAGTCTTGCAAATTGTTCCAGAGTTCTGTATCTCTTCCCTCAGTTATCTCCTCTCCATTCTCACAGAACTTTCTTTCATAATTTGATTCCCAAAGACCACATCTAGCGTTGGAGGTAGTGTTATCAGAGAAACCTGTAAAACTATCTGTTTGACTGCTCATAAACGCGATGACTATAACAGCTGCTATCATCAAGACCATGAGAACTACTACAATTTCCATGGTCTTATCCATTAAAAATCACGCTGCTAAAGTGTCCTCTGATCGCGAGTTTGATCCAGGAATCTTATAGTTTTCCTCTCTTCCAAAGTTTGCGTTGTCGTTATCCGGTATTTCGTTCAGTTCCTCTGAAAGATTACCTTCGACATTCTCTCTTTGGCTATCAATAGAATCGCCAAAGCCTCCAATCTGGGAATTAGCCATCGCGATAATGATGACTGAGGCCACCATCAACACCATTGCTACGAGTACTAGTTCCATCGTTTTATCCATTATCTATCACTCCTATTCGCTGTCATCGCCTGTGTAGGTTGCTCCCTCGCAAACTACTGTACCAGTCTGCTCACGATCTACACCGCTATAACCTCCTATGGTATCGCCTGAGACATCCGAACACTGGGAAGGTATCGGGAAGGTTCCTCCACTAATGCTACATCTTGATTCCACGGTCGCACGGCAGCCCTGTTCATTAGTACTGCTGAATAGGTCGTTTAGGCTTCCTTGTGCCATGAATACTACAATTAGTGCTGTCATCATCAGTACGGATGCTGCGACGATGAGGGTTAGTATTTGTGACATTCCTTTTTGAGAGGAAAGTTTATCCATCATATAGGTTGGTTTGGGAGGGTTGAATAAAAATGCTTCCCAGTTAGTCGGTTTTTCTAGAAAAATAAGGGAGAAAAATATGTGGTTGACAGGCTTTATGCCTGGGATAGGTTCAGTTGGATACTTGAGACATTGAGTTCTTCTCCTTCATCGGTCTCAATCTGGTCGGTTCCTGTCTCGATGTCATCTACTTGTACATCTTCGAGGAAACGGTTCTTTACAATTTCTACTACATCTACTGCTCGGCTGATTGCTTTTCCACGAGCCTTTACATGAACCGTTTCATGTCCTTCTGTGAACTGGGTTACTACTGCCAGTACATAGCTGTAAGCTGGCTTAGAACCGACATATACTGTGTTGTCGTCTTCTTCTACTTGGTCGTCTGCCACTACTAAATCACCTATACAGCTATAGAATCTAAAAGGATAAAAAACCTGCTAGTGAGGCTAGTCACCGATCGGATGAGTGTACTTGTAATCAAACGGAATATTGGTTGACATTCCTTTGTGGGTTGGAACAGAGTTATCTACATCCGTGATATTTATCTCTGCATAGTAAGTCGCTAGGCTTACATTGTATTCATACTTTTTCTTGACTAATGTGTCTGGCGCCTGTTCATGTTCATGAGTATGTGATACACAGGTAGTTGCATCTGAGTAGAAAGGTTCATATGAACAGTCTGGCCCTGCTCCTCTGTAAGAACCTGAATGGGTGTGACCTCCCTCGCAGTTATCCTGCTCACAGGTGCTGTTGAGATGTTGATGTGTCAGATCACATTCGACATCATAAGTATTCGCTGGACTTCCAGGAACATAGTTTGACGCCCATTCGGTGCTAAGCACTTCTAGGTACCCTGGTTTATCTGAATTACTGGCTGCATCACTTACTTTTCCTTGAATCTTATCTCGAGCATCGTTTTTAGCAGTGTTGTATGCCTCATCCTTGGCTTCTTCTCTGTTTTCACTGTCAGGATCGCATTGTCCTGTAGTCTCATTTGCCGTATCATAAATGGGCGGGTTGAAGGAGTCTCTTAGCTCCTCAGTCATCTCTACAGCGAACTTGTAGGTAGGAATATAATTGTGATCGATATTTTCCTGTCTATCATATGCAGGACGATCTGAGAAGAAGAAATTCTCCATTTTATCTATTGCTTTACTCTCAAACCCGCCCTTACCACATTTAATTATATTGCTATCCATATTGTAACCAAATATATGTCCATCAGTGTAGCCATACATCTCATCTACACTAAAGTACCCAATATTAGGAACTGAGCATCCTGCATAATAATTCTGCGATCTTATACCATACTCGTTATGAGCCACTATAGACTCGTTAAAGTCGGATAGTAACTGTTCTTCCGCAGGTATATTTGATTTATTCCATTCTCTGTCTGAACCGTTCGTCCCGAGTTCGTAGGCAGCGTTATTGATAGCGTATTCTACATTATTTGATAAGAAAATTGGATAATGACTGGTCTTCGCGTATGTCTCAGCCATCTGCCTGTGATCTCCCGTATAAATACTCCAAACATGTCCTAACTGTTGTTTAGCGAATAATGTGGTAAAAAGACCTCCTCCAGATATAAATAGCAGCGTTACCACTACGAGAATGCTCAGAAACTGACCTTTGCTTATTCTGGATATTTTATCCTCGTAGGAATTCTTTATTGATTCAATCATGGTGCTGCACCGTGTGTTGGAGGAGTTGACCCCGAAGCTTGACCGCCCGAGTAGGTCTGTGCTACATTTCCTCCTATATTAAATCTGAGAGCTATGTGATCTGATTTAGGAGAGGCTATATACCATCTACCTGCTTTTCCTAGCCATACTTCTTCGTTTCTGCTGTAGAAATTTTCGCTATCTGGATAGTATACATGTAAATCATATTTTTCCACAGAAGGAGTGTCATCGTATTGGCTTGCGTCCAGATTTACCACCGTTTCTACGCTTTGATTCAATGTCTCGTATTCATTGAAGAATTCTTCGTAATCGTCTTCTGAGGCATCATCAAAGTTATTCCAGGAGGGTTTATCTGTAAATGACATTTCTCTCAAGCTTTCTCTTACATCTGAGAATCTTGCTATGTGATAAAGCCCTACGACTGACTGCAGGCCTTTCTGGTTTTTATTAATTGTTCCCTTAAGCGTTGCATCAAGTTCATTATCGGAAAGTTGCCACCCTGCCAGCAGCATCATTAGAATCATTGGCACCATGCCTATTGCCAAGGTTACTATTCCTATCTGTCCTGTCCTAAAAAAGTCATATTTACTTTTAGCCACTTTTTTCTACACCTCCCCATACAACATTATCAGCGCCGACATATAAGGGAACAGACCTTACCCATCCTCCAGAAATACAGTTGTCTAGCTTGTTTTTAGCATCTTGATTACCTAGTGTTTCTACATTCATGAAATCTAGTCTCAGTTCCCCACCCTGATTAACAAATCTGTCATTACCTTCCAAAGAACATTCGTTAGCATCTAGATGCACTGCGTTGGCCAAGTGATCTGATTCATAATACACACCTAGTGCTACCGATGTATGTTCATTTCTTAGTAAGTGGAGAGCTCCTGCACTTTCCCATGTAGCTTCCTTATAATCTACACTTACACCGCCTGCTGCTTCTCTCACCATAGCAGTCTGCATCTGAATAACTGCATTAATGATGAATAGTAGGAATACTGTTCCAGCGATGAGGGCGAAGGCATTTCTATCCATCTGTTAGCATCTACCCCTATATATCAGAACATCTTCGGATCCTGCAGTTTTGTTGAAGCAGTAGAATCTTCTATATTCAGCTCCTTCTGCATTACTTATTCTGTATTTGATAGTGTCATCTAGAGGGTGTATAAACTCCTCTCCGTTGAACTTGAAGGATACATAGTCTCCTCTGTTTTCTTCGAATATTTTGTATCTTCTTCCGAAATCCATCTGGTATTTCATATCATCAAAGGCTCTCAAACCGTATGCCGATCTTTCTATACGAGTTGCTGTCAGTTCAACGCTTTCACTTCTTATTACTCCGTTAACATCTACTAGCATCGAGTTTGCCAATGTTGCAATAATACCTACGAGCATGAATGTGACTATAGCCAGTGCCACAGTTTCAAAATTTCCCTTTCTTCTATTTTTTAGGTGCATGTGAAATCACTGGTCTACACTGTACTGTGTATCTCCATCATCTGCTTCTCTCTTATTCACAGTATAATCTCCTGCCGTGACAGTAGTTTGAGTGTTTACATTACAGGCTACCTGCCGGCTTTCGATAGTCTCACCATCGGGATTCTTTAGTTTAAAATCTTGATAATCAAGTACAATTTCATAGCCTGACTGTAAGTCTATAGACCCTGATTCTTCATCATCTCCAGAACAGACATTGTTGATGTCTTCAACCAAGCTGTTCGAGGCTGTTCTTGCAACTCCTTTCTGTTGGGCGCCTACAGTACCCATTATTATCTGAGGCATTATCAGTAGAGCTATACCAACGCCTATTGTTCCTGCTACAAAGTTGCTTGTAGTTATTGGGCTTGTATTTGTCATATTTGTGTATCTGCTGTTGTTTCTCCGGCTACTTGGATATATGGTTTTGAGATATTATCCTCGTAGGATGTGAAGCCTAGGTTCTCTCCTAGAGAGTCGTCATTTGCTCTGTCGGTGATATTGCCTACACCCTGTTCTCCTATGCCTATCCCTCCAGAGATTAGAGAGTACAGAATTGTGATTATCAAGACGGCGAGTACTACTGCCATGGCTACTGCGGTTTCGTGGTTCAGTTCCGATCACCTCATTCCAGTGTCATGAATTCTCCCATAAATGATTCCAGCCCTCCAGCGTTCTGCTGGACTACCATCACTATTGCTAGAAGTATTAGTGCTCCTAATAGTAGGGATACTACAAATCTCAGGGAGAACTCCATGGTAACTGTTTGGGTTCAGCTGGTTTTTATTCTATTGGGGCTGAACTCTAGTGCTTTCCTCGCTGAACTGGGTTAATGCGCCGTCCAACCATCCTGAAACCGAAGCGAAGTAGACTGACACAAAAATTATTGCCAGAGTTATCGCTGCCACGATAAATACAGGTTTATCCAATCCCTTCCTGTTCCGAGTTTTCGCCAGGCTGCACATGTTTTTCGTCAAGTAGTAGAGCTCGTTCATAGTAAATTTTCAACCTCCATAATCGATACCCTCCCAATATCTAATTCTTACATCATCCGTTATCTTGACATAACTCTCTCCATCAGATCCCTCTGTCACGCACGAATCTGGGTCTCCCCCTGTAACACGGATGTAAGTAGTCATTTTAGAGGAGCTCACACTTGGATCATCTCCGACTACATGCTCTCCTCCACCTCTACCATTATCCTCTCTGTTGGTCTGAATATAACCTGTTGTTCCAGGACATAATACATATTTAGCTCTCTCTTGGAACCGAAGTCCTCTCTCCTCCCGGTCATCCTCATTACCTACATTTCCATATTCTATGTAGCCTTCATCAGATTCAGACAATACTGCTGGCGCATCAACAACCACCTGACCCATCTTCAAACCTACTCCCGGCCAGTTAGCATCTCCTTCAATTACCTCTAAATCATAAGGAGTATATCTGGCGAAATCCGCGCCGGCAAGGGTTGGAATAACTTTCACATTGAAATCCGCCCAGGAATTAGATGTCATTACCGTAGCCCCTGCGGCTGCTCCCATTAAGGCTCCGGTTGCTGGGCCTCCAGCAAAGGTCCCAAATGCTCCAGCACCAACCGCAGCACCTCCTGCAGCCACAGCTCCTATGCCTAGTCCAGTCCAGCATGTCCCCTCATCTGATTCTTCATTAACAAAGTTAGATGTCCAGACATAGTCGCGTCTTAAGGGATCTGCTTTACTTGTTGCAAGTATAATAGGATCTTCTACATTACTATCTATTTTGAAAGGTACTCTGCCGTATCTTCCTTCCATGTCATTCCCTGATCTTTTGACCCATCCAGGAACCTTACTGCAGGTAATAGCTCCCCAAAAATCACCTGGAGCAGAAACTATTGCATCATAGGTTCCTCCAGCAACATAACCTACAGGATTAGTAAGTATTTTATCTGAAGGCAGAGAAGATTCTACTCTCTGAACACCAACGCATCTAGGTGTATATCCTGTAAACTGAATTGCATAGTTAGGCGCTCTTTCCAGCATCAAATCCTGCGTATTTCGACCAGGTATCGCATAAAAAGGATTTTTCTTAAAATCGCCGTCAATTTCGTTTTTAAGGCTATCCGGTATTGTAAATCCAAACCGATCTCCTCCATCTTCTTCTCTGACGACATTGGTTAATATCATCCTTCCGGATATCAAGTCTGAAGCTCTATCGCAGCTTATAGCTGATAACTGACTTACTGCTATCACATCTCTGAACATTTCTGTCCCCGGATGATCTGCGTGATAGTACTCGCTATCGGTAGCATTTTCGATGGCGGTTTGGTCGATGTATAGCCGGTTATTTTCTCTTTCCAGAATCGCGTCCATCATTCCGTATTGTTCATCTACAGAGGCTGTTTTCATGGTCTGTAGCGATCCTAGAACAGCGCTACCTATCATAAGCGGGATAATTACTAGACCTATTATTTTGGTCAGAGACCACATGAATTACTCTTAGAGTTTCTTTATTGTAAAAGGTATCGTCTAATCAACAGAAATCCATCCTATTTCCCAGATATGTGCAACTGTGCGGCCATCACTTTTCCAGTCATACTTACGGGTCACACACTCGTATTCACCAGTATAGTAGTCTACTACTTTTTCTTCATTTGCGTCCTGTAAATTATTACAGGAGTGGCTTGTACCATAGAGGTTACCATGTTCAAGAATATCCGGCCCTCCTTCGTGCTGATTTTTGAGACAAGCAGTTTTGTTGCCCTGAACCTTGACTTTAGTAAATGTCCGAGTTTCAAAACCTCTGTACTCTCCAACTACCTTGTTATTCTTGCCCCAAACCGCTTCTCCGTTGTTCCATATTGTGTTTGCATTAGTTTGGACATATCCCGTTGAGTTTTCACAAACTGCATAAAATACCTCTTTTCTTGGGAAGTCACCTTCTCCTGCATCATTTCCCTCCGCACTTCCCGCAGGATAATCATCTGCAGGGACGATATTATCGAGATTTGCAGTACTTAACGCAGGAGCATCTATTATTGCGTCGCTTTCAGCACTGCTATGCTCTACAAATGCAGGATCGTTACCGTTCACACCATAGTTTCTGCCTTCAGGAGTCCCGCTGTCCGGCCATGGAAGCCAGTCCATATATTCTCCTCCTTCAAAAAAGTGAGGTCCTACATATTCCTCATTATCTGCAGGACAGTTACCTACATAGTTGAGGAACTGTGGACCCCAAACTCGGCCGTCATATTTTCCAGGAAAGATGGTTACTTCCGAATCAAATGTTATTCTCCCATATCTCCCCTCCATATCATTTCCTCTGTTAGATAACCAGCTAGGTTCAAGTTTACATGTAGCTATATTCCATAGATCTTCTAAACCTCCTACAAATGTATTAATAGCGAATTCATATCCTGCTCGGAGCAGATTACCTTTTCTCAAGTGCTTAATTCTTTTATCAACCAGATGATGGCTTATAGCGTTCCCCGTACCCACACATGTCGGCACATAGTTTGACCTTTCCAGATAGTTGAATAAGCTGTACTCTTCGCCATTAGGTCTTCCGGGTATTACATATTCGATTTTAGTAGGGCTGTTTTGACCAATCTTTCCTGGTATCCCCGACCCCGACTTGTAGTTTGACAGTTTGTTTCCTTCCTGACCTTGAGCGTGTATCCAGTAAAGGAGTCGACAGTTAACGGCCGAGATTTGACTATATATTACAACTCCTCGAAACTGTTCTCTGGCGATATCACGATCCACTGTACCTTCACCGCCAGGAGCCTGACCTATTACAATATTTCTAGCCTCCTTGTTTATGTCTTGACGTGCGTTTTCATGCCAGAGATCGAGTTCATTTGTTCGAAGCTGTTCTAGACCTGTAAGTATTATGGCTCCGAACATCAGCGGTAGAAGTACTATAACTACTAGTTTCTTTATTGATAGCATGTTAACAGAGTTCTAAGCGGCCTCCCGTCATATCTGCAATAACTGATGCCAGATTGGTACATCCTGAGGCGGCTTCTCCTGATTTTTGGATCGCTGAAACAGTCATAGTTCCCAGAATTAGAAGTAGTAGTAGAGCTATGATTACTCCTATGATGAAAGGTATTGCCTGTACCCCTTTCCTGTGTGCTTTAACTTTCAGGGAAGGGTCGATTTCCATACTGTCATAAACGCGGCGATTAGTATTAAAGCTAATGCCAGCCCTATCATCGCATTTATTCCAAGTTCTGCTTTTCTAGACTGCACCCATCTCACCTACCATTCCGCCGAACATCAGTGCCACTATCAGTACAGTCATAGTGTAGAACATGAGTCCGGCGATCATGACTTTTCCGATAAACATGTTTCTGTAGGTCTCGTTCTCTCCCTTTGTGATCTTCATGTAGAAGGTTCCAAGCAAGTAGAGAAGCTGGATCAGGTAGATTCCAACAACAAGTTGCAGAAGTTCCGGCGGGATAGCTTCATCCAGATTTCCGAGGATCCCTCCGAAGCTAGATACACCTCCGCCTCCTGGAGCTCCAGCAGGGCCTCCAGATCCTATGCCAGCATTTGCTTCCTGGAAAGATGTTGATAGTCCAAACATAGAGGTGATGATTGTCTGGCTCATTCCTACTGCCACTCCTGATACAACAGGAGCTAGCATGTATGCAAGCATCTGGATAGTGGTTGTAGTATCTTCCATCAGGTCATTCAGTTTTTCCTGTGTTTCATGGATATTCTCCAGATATCTTGATATTGTAAGCATCGCCTGAGAGGCCATCTTGTTTCCTTTCTCCGATGAACGGATTATAGCCCGCATTACTGTCGATATTAGTTGGCTTGGGAATTCATGTACCGCCCCATACTGATCATCAAACAGAGATTCCTCGAAAGTCATACCCATTCTATGAATATTTGTTGAGGCCGAGTTGAACAACTGAGAGATTTCCATATCTGATGTTGCCTCGGCTGCATCCTCCAGTGCGACTTCTATAGGCGTTCCCCCCGATATCTTGTTTCCTAGCTGGAAGAGTGCTGTCGGGAACTGCTTTTCGATGCTGTGAATCTCTTCTTCAGCTGCCTTACGCTCCATATTCCCGAGTACTTTAGAAACTCCTATTCCTAGGCCCAGACCCAGTGTTATTGAAACACTTCTGAGCAACATCGGTAAAGGTGCCAGAGAACCGCCTGATGTGAAAATTCCTGGCACTGCCGCAGGATCAATATCTGAAACCGGGTAGAATGCCGGGAACGCCAGATATCCTAGGAATCCGTAGGCTGATACAACCAAGAATATTGCTGCTCCGATCATCCATGTAGGTATCTCCAGTTCCGAATCGATGAGTTCTATTCTGTAGATACCACGGTCTGGAAGCCTATCTTCATCAGTTGAAGAGCTGGATGAAACGGTTGGCGGACGGGAGCTAAGCACTCTCTGCATGAATACATAGAGAGTGGAAGGAAGCATGATGTTGAACAGTATAATCAAGTGTAGAGGAGTAATTGCGTCTCCCATGAAGACTGAGATGAGCGGAAGCATGATCATCGCAAGTACCGGAAGCATAGCTCCTAAAGCGTTCAGTATCATTACCGGCGTCTTCAGCCCCTGAGCATAGTGCTTCATCTCTTCTCTGGTCCCATCAAGAATTGTATCGATAGCGTCCTGAAGCATATCGTTTCTTCTCTCGGCGTTAGGCTCGTTCATCGAACCTTTGATCAGGTTCAGAGACTGGAGGAAGTCGTCATTGTAGTCCTTCCACTTCTTGGTGTAATTCTCTAGCGATGTCTCAACATTCGCGTATTCTCCGACCTCTACATTCCAGAGAACCTCCTTCAAGTCATCGGAAATCGGCCCATCTAGATTGAGAGCCGCGAAACGTAGAGCCCCCTCTAGATTCGGACTTGAACGCATGTATACCACCATGTAGAGTATTGCAAGAATCATCTCTCCGCTGCTCCGGATCACCTTGTTCTGCGCCTCAAACTTCGGTTTATAGAAAATGAAAACTGCCACGCCAAAGGGTACGATAGCAGAGATAGCCATCAGCGAAACCGGGATAATCGCTCCTAGAAGCATGTTTACCGCGAAAAGGAACATCCATGTAAGGAATCCTATTATAGCTGCTCCTACAGTTCCTGAGAGAACCTGGCCAGGCGTTATCTGCCATCCAAGAAGCTTTATAGCGGGATTCAGTTTGTTAATTGTGCTTTCGTCGGCTTCAAGATTAAGGTAGCCTGCCATCCGATGGCAGAACTTTTCATACTTGGAAATTTGGCGTGCATGCTCTTCCTCTTCTTTGAATTCTTTGTATCTTTTCGAGTACAGGCTGTGACGGTTGTTGTCATAAGGCGGGAGCTGGAGATCCTTGTCGATGTCATTAAGAATATTCTTTATGTCTTCTTTTTCATCTTCTCCAAGTCCACCTTCATCTCTCAATCCTTATTACACCTGTCTTTCCAGCCATTCTTCCCATCTCGCCATTATTCTCTCAGTTTCCTGGCCGCCATACTCTTTTCTTACTTCTTCAGCGATTGTATGGTACTTCTGATTTGCCTTTACAACGAACTCTGCCTCCAGAAGTTCGTCGTTACCTGTTTCATCTGCTTTGTCAGCTATCTTCTGTTTCATATCCTTTCGTAGCTGAATATTATCCCATACTGCTTCCCAGTTGTTCTTCCATTCACGGATATTGGAGGCGATACGGTTCAGAATAAGCGATTCGCCGTTAAGAAGTGTATCTGTCGGTACAAGTTCATCTTTATTGCTGTCGTAACGCATGAGCTCGACGAAAGCGTTCTCCTCCTGGGGATCATCAGTCCACGATTTTCTGACCTCGGTGATGCCTGTTACTCTTCGGTATGTCTCCAGGCCGTCCGGACTTCGGATCTTGTTGACCGATACGATGATATCTGTAGCCTTGAATGAAGTTTTCGGCACATTCAGGTCGTTGACTACTCGGTCGAATACGGAGTATGCGTCTTCTCCGTGGATCGTTCCTCCAACGAAGTTTGCTACTGCCCCTACACGCATAGCTTCGTAGAGTGCCTGTGCTTCATCAGATCGTACTTCTCCGATGACAAGCGCTGAGTCTCCTAGTCGTAGTGATGTTCTGATGGCCTCATCTGCTCCTAATTCGCTTTCGTTCTGTGTGATGACGGATTGTGATTTCATCCGTTCGATGTTGTATCCGAGGTCTTTCATCTGCGGAATCGGAAGCTCTAGCGTGTCCTCTACAGTGACTATGCGGTGGTTCTTCATGATTTCGAGCATGGATGCGGATAGTATGGATGTTTTTCCGGCTCCTCGTGTTCCTGCGAATAGTACGGAGCGGTTTCCGTCGACGATGAATGATAGTAGTGCGGCTCCGAGTGCGTTGATCATACCGTTGTTGACGAATAATGGTAGGGTCCATGCTCGTGATCGGTGGCGTCGGAAAGCGAACGCTAATCCTTCGGGCGACAGGCTTTCCTGAATGACTGCTACTCGGGCTCGGCCTCCTTCGACCTCTGTCTCGGTATCCAGTACTGGGTTGGCTTCGTCTAGCGGGCGGCCTGACTGTATTCTGAACCGGGTTGCCCATGACTCTGCTTCGTCTCTTGTCGGTATCAGGTTGGTTTTACATTCCTCGTAGTCCTGATGGCTGATGTACATCGGTGAGTCTCCAATCGGGGAGTTGATGTAGACATCCTGTACTTTCGGATCTGAAAGCAGGAGTTCCAGTACTCCGAGTCCGGAGGTGTACCTGTTTAGTATGCTGGTTAGTTCTTCCAATTCTTCCATATCCAGGTTCATGTCCATTTGTGCGGCGATATCTCTTAGCATGTCTTTTCCGATGTTCTCGAATACATCCCTCATTCTTTCCGGCTCCGCGAACTCTCCTGACTCTGGTTTATGTGATGCCATGTAGCGTCGTGCTGCGTCAAGTAGCTTGTATTTCTCTTCTGAAAGGTTGAATTCCGGCGGGTCGATGTGGTATACTGGTCGGGTTTTTCCTGGTACGCGGTAGATGGTTACTTCTACATCGTTACGGGCTTCGTACCGGTCGATCTCCTCTCCTTTTTCGGGAGGGAGGCTCATGAACTTCGTAAGCATGAAGTTCGGCCGAACCAATGGGTGGAAGAACTCTCTGTATACATCCCTGTCCCCTACATGGAAGCCTGTAATGTACTCTTGTGCCTGATCGATTATCTGGCATTCTTCTATTCTTTCTCTTATCGGTTTGAGGACATCCTGTACGAAGTATTTGTTGCATCTCTTCTGCTGTGGGTAACCTTCCTTCATTTTCTGTTTCATGTGGCGCTCTTTTCTCTTTATCTTAACATATGCGCCGACCGGGTCTCTTCTAAGCCGGTCTAGAACTATTTTCTGTACTTCCGGTAGTTCTTCTGAGTAGAGTTCCTGGCATTTATTTCTGTCGATGTCCTGTGAGAGGTATCCTTGGTTTGCGATGTCTTCAATCGCTGTCGATATTTCTTTAAGTAGTTCTATCTGTTCTTCGGTGTATTCGTAGTCTCTGGATTCTGATAGTACTACAGAGCTTGCTCCAGGTACTTCTTCCAGTATATCTACTACTCTACCCATTACTTCGGGGTAGTCCTCTATTGAGGCTCCGTAGACTGATCCCAGAGTGTTTACTTCTATTGTGCCGGATTCCTCGTCGTATTCGTAGTCGAAAATGTCTTTGTCTGAAGGGGGCATACCAAGCATTATTATTCGGGGTTTCCTAAATTAAAAGATACGATGCCAGATCAAGACCTGATCAACCAGATTATTAACCGGGTGAACGATTTCAACCGGCGGATGAGAGATTTAGAGGAGAAAATCCGGAACTTGACTGCCCGAGTTAATACTCTTGACGATACGATTATGAACAAGACCAAGACCCTGAATAATGACTTACAGGAACTTGATGACGAAATAGGAGATCTCAGGGACCGTATCGCAAATCTAGAGGTCGATGTAAAAGAAATCAACCGTGAAAAGCGTAAGTATGTAAGCCAGCAGGAACTTGAGGAGATGGAAAACTACATGGACTTGATGAATCCTGTGAATTCTAATTTCACGACTGAGAAGCAGGTTGATCAGAAGATCGATAACAATTCTCTAAGTGAAGAGGAAGTTGAGAAACTGATCGAGCAGAAGATGAATTAAAGTGTGTATGATTTAATAACGGGCGAAACCAAAATGTTTTCCAGAGGTAATCCTGATAAATGAAATTTGAACTTTTTGGACGCCTCGGCGACGACAACGAGACCGAAGATCAGCAAGCAGAGGATTCAGGAGGATTCAATGCCGGATACGATGACCAAGGAGGCGACTTCCAGACAGGTGGAGACCTAGATAGAACAGTTCAGAACCTATTTGATCAGGGTTACTCAGAAGACGAAATCAAGAATGAACTGCAGGGTCAGTACTCTGCGACAGAAGTTTCTCAGGCAATTAATCGCGTCGTAACTTCTAACGCCACAGGAAATGGTAATAGTGGCGGCGGAGGCGGAAACAGTGACGGACCCGAACCTATGACACCTTACCAAGGAGATGAAGACGCAGTCAGTCCTATGGACGAAGGTTATGACGGAGATGACCAGAATAGTGGTGGAGGCGGAAACGGTATGGAAAACAATATGAACCAGAACAACAATCAGAATACTATGATGCAAGGGCAGCAAAACCAGCAGTCTCAACAGCAGCAACAGCAACCTCTGCAGTCAGGGGGTCAGAGCCAGAAAGGAAGTGCTAACTCTGGTAATGTAGATCCTGCTGTCGAGGAACTTATCGAAACTATAATCGCAGAGAACTTCGAGAAGGTTGAAGCAGAGTTCCATAATGTATATGAAGAACTTGATACCTTCGCAGATGAAATCGAGGATCTGAAACAGAGAGTGCACGATCTTGAGGTCAGAGATGATGAAGATCAGCAGCAGTTCGTTCAGAAGATCGACGAGGTAGAAGAACATATCGATGAGTACGAGTCCCGTATCGGAGGACTTGAGAAAGCCTTCCAGCAGGTACTTCCATCACTCGTTGACAATGTAAGAGAGCTTACAGACCTAGTCCAAGACTTAAAGGATGAAGGAGATGTAAGTGAGGGAGACTTCGAGGACATGGATATGGAAGGTCTTAAGAAAGAGTAAACTCCTATCCACTAAACTCTTTTTTCTTCTAATAGCTTAGTTTGGATTGAACAAGGAAAGAATTTATCCGAGTTACTTATTCCGAACTTCCTGCTGTCAGAGCCACGAGTGCTACTATCATCAGCAGGATGAGTATCGGCATGACTATTTCCTCGAATACCTTGTTCCAGTTCTCTATATCCGGGATTATGTTAGGTATTCCGAAGAAGTTTGCAATTATAGCAAGTAGTGCTACTACAAATATCCCTGCACCAAGGAGGAGTGGTAGGGATCTATCATTATCCTGAAGGTTCTCTAGGTCATATCCTGCTACTCCGAGCACAATCATCAAGCCGATAACCGCAAATATGCCGAAGGTGGCCGCTGCAACTACATTAGTTAGAAGGCCTGCCGGGATGAACATGTAGGCTCCTCCTCCAGCCATGAAAGCTATAGCAAGAGATATCGAGCCATTGACAAACTCATCTTCGCTTATGAACTGGTACTTCTCTAGTACGCCGTAGCTTACTGCTAGCACGAGCAGCCATGGGAAGAAGAACCTGAATATCTGCATTTCTGCCATGGTCTGGATTATCTGTTCAAAAACCATGGTCTTCTATCCTCCTCCAGAACCGCCGGCTAGTTCATCGAACAGTTTTCCAGGGGAGAAGCTGCTGCTCGAGCTGCTGTCTGAGAGTGTCCAGTAAATCAGTCCTGCTACTACCAGTATCCATATCAGCCCCGAGTCAACTGTGAAGTTGATGAACTGTTCCAAGCCCTCACTGTTGATATTATCAGGTATGAAAATCTTTCCTCCTCCTGTTACAAAGAAGGCCAGTACTACGATACCAGTCAGTATCAATCCGTAGATACCTTTTGCATCATCGTTACTCGTGCCTATATCCAGTCCGATGAATGCTAGTACTACTAGTAATCCGAGTAGTCCTATTACTGATACCGCTATTGCTCCGAGGTAGTCTACGAAGAATGTCTGGTAGGCCGGGTTCCTTACTAGGAACTGTGCTACGAAGAATGCGAATACTACTGAAAGTGTCGCTGCGAACTTGTTGTCTCCGTCCTCTTCCTCAAATAAAGGTATTCGTTTGAGTGTGAGGAAGAAGAGTACATAGGCCACTACGAAGGGCAGGAGCCCTGAGAAGAATCCGTTCTCCGCCATTATTTCTAGGAGGTTGTTGAACCCTCCTGCACCTGCGTCGTGGCTGCTCACTTTCTATTATTCACCTTGTTGATCTAGGTAGTGGCTTACTTTTCTGTTTAGTAGCCATAGTTCTCTACCTATGATCATTAGCCCAAGCATTACGATCCATGGCTGGATGTCTCTTCCGAATGAGACCATGGTTGCTTCTTGTGATGAGTAGAATGCTGTCCATAGAGCTACTGCAATCGCTCCGAATGACAGGATTACGATTACGAGTTCGTCTAGGATATTTTCTACATTGTATAGATAGTTTCGGAATCTTTTGGAGTCCATAGTTTAGAAACCTCCTCCCATGCCGCCCATTCCTCCTGAGCGCATTCCTAAGAGTTTTGCGATTACGAATCCTGCTACTAGGCCTACGACGGCGGCTTCTGGTTCAGCCATCAGGCCGTTCATTATTTGGTCAGGTAATGCCATTGTTGTTTTGAGCCTCTGATAAGGATGATTACGAACTACTTGTTTAAATAATTAAACCGATGCTGCCTTCTGCGTTGTATCTGGTGTAGCCGGAGTTTCAGGAGTTTGAGGTGTTTCTCTGGTTTCCTGTACTTCCAGATGCTCCATATATCTGTCTTCCGCTAATTCATAGTCTTCATTCTCTGTTCTGGCTGCGATGTAATTTGAAATCTCTTGGTTCACATCTACTTCTTCAGAGTACATTTCATTGATAGCAGTACCTGGGTCGGAGTTAACTTCTAAGCCGACTATCTCTCCGTCAGGAGTCTTCATATAGTCAAATGCGGCTACCTCCAGCCCTTCAGTTGCCTGTATGGCTGCGTCGATTTCATAGTCAAATATTTCTCCCGGATCTGTGTATTCTCCGCCGTTAGCTATATTGTTAGCTATTCCGTCTCCATCTTCACGGGCAGCTATCTCCAGCACTGTGGCATCTTCTCCATCACCTAGCACTAGTGCACGACAATCTTTGAAGCCCTCTTCATGCGGTACTGATTCTTCTAACCTATATTCTTCTCTCTCAAACTCTTCAAGATAATTTTCCAGGGTTTCTGAGTCTTCTATTCTACTTATTCCGTTTCCAAAAGAGCTTCTTGTTGGTTTTGCGATAACCTGATCGTCTTCAAGTACCTCAAAGGCTTCTTCTTCAGAATAGCTTTCGGCCATTCGGACATTTTGGAGATTACTAAATGATTCTTCCAGCATTTCAGAGGTACGATTCTTATCGTTGTGGAACCAAGACATCAAAGGATCTTGTATAAAATCTATATCCTGGTCTTCTACGGCAGCTGAAACCTGCTCAGCCATTTTCTTGCTTTCTTCATCATTCATTCCTGAAGTGAATTTTTTGTGGCGATAGAAAACTGTTTGATCATCTAATTTCTCTAATTCGTCTACAGATGATACATTGGTTACATCGTACCCCTGTTCATCCAGTTCTTCTACAGTCTTTTTCCTGGTCGGGGTGTCTACATCGCCTGCGTAGAGTATATCTGCCTCTTCGATATCTGTTTCTCTTATTATATCATGTACGGTTCTGTCGAAGAGCCATCCAAACATGTAAATGTATTTGTTACATGAAAGTTATAAAATTTTAGAATGAGTCCTCCCAGTTATCTAGCCCCTGGATAGACTCATCGATAGCGGCTATAAGGTCCTGATCATTATCAATCTCGTGATTGTTAGAGTTATGTAGGGCTCTTAAATCATTTCTCAACTGTTCAAGCTTAGTCTCGATTGGACCATCAGGTCTAATCAGGTTATCAACATCAGGGTCAGGAAAGTTAGAGTTATTACAACCGTTAGCGTTATTCTCTAGGTCGTTGTTTATTATAGTTCTGATTTCTGCTAGATAGGTGTGTATATCCCCGGATCCCGAAGTGCTTTGTATGTCACCAATTCTTGATTCTATTTCTGTCTTTTCGGAGTTGCTTATCTGAAGCTCATCCTTGAGAACCGATTTGAGATCTCTTAGTTGATCCTTTATATTATCTTTTCTGCTCTTCAGAGTCTGAAGACGGTTTTCTAAGGCCTGCTCATGTTCCTCCATCCTCCTAGCTCTGTTGAAAAGGCCTTCATCGTCTAACTCCTGAGCATAATCTTCAATTCTTTCCTCATAGTTCTCTACTTGATCTACATCCTGCATCAAGAGATTGACTCCTTTTAATGATTTCGTGACCTGTTCAGCTTCTTTTATCAAAGTATTCAATTCGTCATCAAGATTAGAAGTTACATGCTCTTCCTTTTTCTCTATTCTTTCCACAGCATCTATTATAGTATCTAGTTCCTGTACCGCATCGGCTAGACCAAAGTTCTTGTATCTACTAGGAAGATCCATAGAGCTTACATTGTCGTTCTGAAGATTTCCAATTCCCTGAATAATCATCTGCTTATCTAGATGCGGAGTGTTTAAGTTCGGTGTTGATGCAGGAGTATTACTCTTCAGAGTTGTAAGTTTGCCCCTAATATGATTTATCCCTGCAGTTAGGTACTTTATTCTGTTATTTACATTTTCATAGTCTCTGCTGGCGTTTTGAACACCGTTAATAGCATCGTTGATGTGGTCTATTTCATCGCTTAGATCCTGGGCGGCGTTACCCATCGCTCCTTCAATATGGTCATCAGAGTCATCTATCTCTTGGACTATTGATTCAATCTCAGCTTCAGTCTGTCCGGGCTGATTCTGCACATTTCCATCGCCTATATTCCTTAGTCGTTCACCTGCTTCTCTTGCTTCCTGTATGCCTGTTTCAAGGGCTTTTCCTGTTTTTCCTGCTGTCCAAGCTGCACTTGCTGCTCCACCTCCTACTACTGCAATCAGGAGAGCGATTACTCCGAAGAAGAGCGCTCCTACAAGCATCATCTGGATGTCCCAGACGAATCCCATCGCATGACCGGTGCCTAAGATAGATAATACTGTAAGAAGTGCGAGGACAGCCAGAAGATTCTTTTTATCGTCATCCTGTACCCCGGAAGATTGGAGATTGAAGAGCTCCTCTATCTCGAGCTTTACTACGACCTTCTTCATAATCATGTAGACAGAAAGCCAGATCAATCCGAAGGTAGCTGCAAGCCCTAGATTATGAACCATATCTTCGCTTCTTAATCCCAGAGCATTTATTATCCCGGCTATATCTGTTAAAGAAGTGCTACCGCCGTGATTAGCTGTTGCAATCGGTGTTACTAGTATAGTTAGAGTTGAAAGTAGTTTTTTCTTCATTATAGATCAGCGAATTTGTTCAGTAGTCGTTCTTCGGCTGCTTCTTCCTGTTCGTTCTGCTGTTCGATTTTCTCTAGGTGCTCTCCAATCTTGTTAACATTATCCTGCATATTTTCCATTCTTCTCCAGGCTGTTGATGCATAATCGCTGTCACCGATGTTTTCCAAGACATTCTCCTCGAGAGCTTCTATCTGATTGAGTATTCTGCCGTCTTCTTTTACGAGTGTTTGAAGCTGCTGGATTTCTTCCTCTTCAAGTTTAATCTCGTTCTTGATTAGGTCTTGGGCTCTCTCGATGAGTTCTTCCAGTCTTTGTTCTTCACTCATTAGTTCCTGGTAGTAGCTCTTCATCTGCTCAATTTGTTTTTCTTCCTTTTCGGCTTCCTTGTATACTTTCTCACTGCCTATTTCCTGAGAAATACTTTCAAGGTACTCATCCAGTTCCTCAGCTTCTCCCATCTCCTGTTTGATCCTGCTGAGAAGGTTCTGTAGTACGATAAATTCCTCAAGCTTGTTGACTAGGATATGGACCTCATCCTCCATTTCTTCCTCTTCCTTGGTCTCCAGAGATTCGATAAGTTTGAGATCTTTCTGTACAGCCTGTAGATCCTCATCTATTGTCTTGAGACCTTTGAAGCTGTCTACAAACCCTCCCGGAGCCGCCCGGTTTTCTGTTGCTCCTTTTCCTAAACCTGAAGCGGAGAGATTGTTCGGATGCGCATTCTCCAACGAGCTATTAGCTTTGTTTAGTTCATTGTTAACTTCGTCTAATCGGCCCTTTAAATCCTTTATAGTTTTTTCTTCTTTCTGATCTTGGCCTATAACATGCTCTGCATCTTTTATAGCTCGCTCAAACTCATCCAGATCCTTCTTCATCATTCCGGAAAGAGTTTCTTCTGATGACTCCACAAGTTCGATTACCTTCTCTACATCATGGGCGGCCTGATCTGATTCCTGTTCAGGATCTTCACTTTGACCCGAAGTCACATCCTCTTCTTCATTTTCTGCTCTTGTTGCTACATCTTGAGCCTGACTGGTCCGTTCTCTAACCGCTTCGATATCTTGGTCATCGTACTCATCGCTGCCTGCGTTAGCTCCTTCATCGAGTTCATTTAATCCCCATGAACCTGATTTGGCAGCTTTCCCAGTTGAGAACATGAAGAGGCCTGCTCCTCCACCTAAAACCAGGATTATCAGCGAAGCAACTAGGAAGCCTACCCCCAGCAGCAATGTATCTTGTATAGTATTTATAGTGAATCCGAGGTAGGTATGTGATGCACCTGCTGCAGAAACAACTATCAGGAGAGATAGTACTGCTCCTAGGTTTCTTCCGCCATCTCCTCCGTATGTGCCACCTCCCATGTTGAAGAGGTCTTCGAGTTCGAACCGTATGATCAGTTTCTTGATGATCATGTAGACTGTGAACCAGATTAGTGCGAATGTTGCTGCGGAGATTGCGATTTCTCTCCAGTTATCTACAGGAAAGGGGAAGTTGGAGATTAGACCGATTAGTCCTCCGGACCCTCCGTGGTTCGCGGTTGCGATTGATGTGAAAGCCAGTAAAAGTGAGGAGAAGATGGCTTTTTTGTTCATGCAGTAGTTAATCCTCTCCTTCTTTAAATTAATTCACCTTAGAAGATGGCTTTGAATCCCCAGTAGAGAACTAGGAGTCCTACCCCTATGAATATTATGTAGGTGAGTCCTCCGAAGATTACGAATATCAGTTCGTTGATATCTTGGAATAACTGGGTTGGAACCAGCATGAGTGAAACCGCCAGGGCGATCAGTGTAGCGTATTTGTTTCTCTGTTTTCTGGCCTGTTCTCTTTCACTGTGCCATTCGTCTTCAGCGCTTAATGCGAACTTGAGGGCTTGTTTCAGTCCGATCTGGAAGATGAAGAATATCAAGAGGAATGGTGCTACAAGTTCGGTTAGTATTTCTGCCTGAGAATCGTAATGCGGTATCTGAAGGTTTTCGTATGGGTTTCCTCCGCCTCCGTGGAATGAAGCGGCAGCTGTTGAAACGGTTATCATTAGTAGTAGAATTATTGAGAGGTATTTAGTCAAAGTCGAAGTCATCGCCGCCACCTCCCATGTCGCCGCCTCCGCCGATGTCTCCTCCACCGCTTCCGCCGCTACGAGCGTGTTTGATATAGGCTGGCAGCATATCATCGATTACAAAGCCGACTACAAGCCCGACTATCGCGGCTGCTGCGTATTCTCCTGGCAGTGGAAGTAATTTATCAAAGCTTCCTCCTAACATATCTGCTGCTCCGACTGCTGCGATAGAGGCTGTGGGATAGGCAACAAATTCCCAGGGGTCCTTCATATTAAAATCATCTTATTACACAAATTTAAATTAACCAGCAAAAAGGTGAAAAGATATTAAATGAAAATAGGACAGATTTATCGCGGCGATTCTGTGCCTTTCAATAACTTCTCTATCGATTTCAGAGTTTGGTCTGCTTGGCTTTGATGATTATCTACTTGCTGGATGATTTTTGCAGTTTCTCTCATATCGCTTTCAGCAACCTTTTCATGCTCAATTTCATTTTTAATCTTCTGCTCGATATCGCTTATCTCTTTTTCTAGGCTTTCAGCTTCTGATAAAGCAGAATCCAAGTCACTTCTTAAAGCTTCAATCTCTTGCTGAATATCACCGTCATCACTGCCTCTCAAGTCCTCCCACAGATTCTTAGACTGCTGTTTAGCTTTTTTCTTCTTCAGATCAGAAACTATCTGTCCAATTTCTTGCTCTTTTTGCTCTAAATCATCAAGCTTTTTCTCCGCATCTTTTGCTTCTTCGATGACAGCCTGGTCCATCTTTATGGTGCTTTTCATCTCCTCAATTTCTTCTTTGGAGTCCTCAATGATTTGCTCTAACTCCTTCTGTTCTTCTTTTTCTCTTCCAAGTGTGTCGTTGATTGTATCCATTATACCATCTGACATAATTGTAACCTCTTGGTAAATATTATCGAGCAGCGGCTTATAAAGATTATCTTAACTATCATGAAAACTTGCCCAGCCTTTCCAAAGTCTCCAGTATTCCCCAAGCATAGATTACCGATTCCCAGGCGCGTATATAGTCTTCTTCCGCTAGAAAATGGTAGGTGTCATCTCTGTATGCTTCGACATTCTCCATCTGCTCAACATGGCTATCTCTGTCATCAATCCGGTTTTCAAGTTTCTCAAGCCATTTCCGGGTTTCTTCCTCCAGTTTCTCTTGCGTCTTGTTCATCGGAAATCCTCTAGGTTCTCATCTTCGACATGGGAGGTTTCTCCTATTATAATAATGGAGTGAGGTGTTTCGCCAGTTGTAGTGAGATCATCTAGTTTGCCGTAGCTTATCTTCTGATTGTCTAGGCTGGCTCTTTCCAGGAAAATCGCTTCTTTTTCCGCTAGTTCTTTATCCATCTCAACCAGTTTATCTCTTGCTTCATCGGCATCATAATCGATATCAAGAAGCACCAAAGTATGAAGACCGACAGATAAATTTTCATTAATGTACTCTGCGATTGATTCCGGTTTCATATCCTTGGGGAGAGTTACCGTTCTTCCGAATTTGTAAATACTTAAACCGGTTTCAGCGATCGATGTAAAAATCGAGGGAGCATGAACAACATTTGTTTCTATTCCTTGTTTCTCTGCTCTTCTCTTTATATCGTAATGAGTCGTAGCAGTCAATGCATCACCCGAAACAAGAAATGCAGTCTCCTGACTCTTGGCTGACTCAACTATAGCATCCTGTTGTTCCACTTCATCACGGGAAAGTTTCTGGATCTCCTGACCTGTTTTTTCCTCTATCTTCTTTAAATCAACTGTTTCAGTATTCGTGTAGAACTCTGCAAATACTTTTTCAGAGTTTTCTATCGCTTTCAATCCTTTTACAGTTATTTCGTCGTCATCAAGACCCATTCCAATAAGGTGAAGCATCGTGAATAAACAGGTTGATGTAACTGTTTTTAATTAGTTGGAAGACATTTCGATTTCATGAAACAGGAAAAACTAGAGAAAAAAGCTGAGGACCTGTTTGAAAGACAGGGATTCAGGATTAAGAGAGAAGACGATGTCTTCAGGGCCTGTAATGAAGGAGAAGAACTAAACTTCCAGGCATTCAGCTCAGAGAAATACAGTGTAGAAGAAGTCAGAGAAAAAATTGAAGACAATATAGACACAATTTTTGTGGATGAAGCTCTTAGAGAAATCAAAGAAATGATCGAAACTGATGTATCCGTCTTGAAAGAGGAAGAAGACAGCAAAAGCTATGATTTACCCAGTTTTGAGCTTATCGGAGATATCGCAGTCATTAATGATCTGGATGGAAAAGATGAAACCGAAGTAGTCGAGGGAATAACAGAAAACCACCCTCATATAGAAACCATACTATTGAAATCAGAGCAACTGTCAGGCGAGTTCAGAGTCGGCGGATACCAAGGACTGTACGGGGAAGAAACAGAAACAATACATAAGGAGTTTGGAGTAGATATCAAAGTCGATCCAACAAAGGCTTACTACTCGGAACGGTTTTCTACGGAGAGAAAAAGAGTAGCAGACCAGATCAAACCCGGAGAAAAATTATTAGTGATGTTCGCCGGCGTAGGACCGTTCGCACTGATCGCAGCCAGACACTCAGGGGCAGAGAAGATAGTAGCAGTTGAGAAAAACCCTGAAGCGTGCGAATACCTGAAGGAAAATATCGAACTGAACAGTTTTGAGGGCCGCATCGAAGCCAGATGCGGGGATGTTGAGGAGATACTTCCAGAGCTGAAAAACAGTTTTGACCGGATAATAATGCCTCTACCCGGAAAAGCCGATGAATTCCTCGACCTGGCAGAATCTGTCGCATCTGAAAACGCGGTGATTCATTACTACCGTTTCATGGAGGAAGGAAACGGAGAAATTTTGAAATCAGAGATAAAGAGCATAATGACCGGAAGCTACCGGATAAAAGAGATAGTAAAATGCGGAGAGAAGAGCCCCTCCACGGACAGAGTATGTGTCGATATTGTCACTCGAAAGTAGCACATATTTAAATGTTGTTCTTGATATAGAAAGTTGTTCACATGAGTTCGAGAAAACCTAGATTCCTGGAAGCACCTACTGCATTTACTGCAGGAGCAAACAGTTCGACAGCTAAGCTGAATAACAGAACTACTAGGCTCCAGGACCACGACCTTGTGAATACGGTCGGAAAGATCCAGGACAACCTCACTTATGCAGATAACCATTTCTTCATCAATAATGAAGAAGTAAAGGACATTAACAGAGAACTCGAGAAAGAAGGATTAGGCGAACTTACTATAAGACCTACAGCTGCTCTTCTCAGGAACTTTCACGGCCTTGATGAGGATATCGAAGGCCTTCATGTGATCAACAGTCCTGAAATACAGCACTTCGCTAGCGATAAAGCGTACCAGAGAAAAACGATGTGGGATGATCCTGGCGTATCGATTCCGTATCAACCTACAGATGAATTCTTTGGACCAAGCGGTGAGCCACGCCTAGATGAGCTAGCTGAAGAGTTCGAAGGTTTAGAACATCTAGGTGTTGTGGAACAGCCACGAGCAGACAGTCAGGGAGATGGAATCGCATTCTACGATACTTTCGAAGACGCGATTGAAGAATACAGAGAGTCCGGTCTACCGGAGAAGTCGATGCTGAGCTTACAGCTTCCGCTACAGTATGATCAGCGGGTTGTAGCTGCAGGATCTGAACCGGTAACTTCTATGAAGAGGTTTCCAAACGGTGATGGCGTCTGTAGTTTGAGCAAGATCGACGGTGATAACTACAAGGAAAAAGCGGCTAAAGGAAAAGAGAAAGGTTATGTGGAACCGGTTGATATAGATAATCTGGACCCAGCAGTTGAAAAAATCCTAGAAGATCATGTTGAAGCCGTTAAAAGAGAGACAGGAGAGGAAGACTTCTGGATAGGCTGGGACTTCTTCGCAATAGACCCTTACGAAATGGATGAGTTCCCAGAGTACATTAAAGACCATCTGATGGATGAGGACTACCGCACAGAAGATGGAAACTATCTAGTTCTGGGAGAACCTAACGCATCACCAGGATCAGGAGTAGACATAGTAAACCAGGAGTACGAAGATCAGGATTCGGCTGCCAACCTGGTAAGATACGGAGACGCCGTAAGCAGAGGTCAAAGCTTTGACAGAGGGCTTGAAAGCGCTGGACAAGTAAGTGCTTCGGACCTATACGATATGGTCAAGGAGCACCAGATCTAACTAAAACATATTTAACTCTTACCATCTTGTTATTATCGTGTGGTAACAATGTCAGACGAAGAATTCGAACCACGAGACACAGAAAGATTAGAGGAACTAGTGGGCGAAGCTCCAGAAGAAGCAGACGAAGAACTTGTAAGGAGCCTAACTCAGCTTGCCGGCGCAATGGCCGGAGACAAGGAACTTAAGGAAGATGTTAAGGAAGGAATTGAAGAACTAGCAAACGATTACGAACAGACTCTAGACGAACTTGACGCAATGGAAGATCAGAGAGACGAGTACAGACAGTTCGCTCTAGAGATCACCGGTCTAGGAACCGACTTCCTGAACGGAAACCAGTACGCGCTCGAACAGATGGGCACTACACTGGACGAAGCAGGATACGATGTAGACGCCGATTTCTACGATACATCTGGCGTATACGACGCTCTGGACAACCTAGAAGAAACAGTAAACGACGCTGTTGACACATTCAGAGACTTCTAAAGAGCTTCAACCACTAGCCTCAACTCTCTTTTTTTATTTAATTCACCATTACCGAAGGCACAAGACATTTAAAATGTTGTTACCATTAGGTAAACATAGGTGTAGATCTTGCCTGAACGAGACGACGAAATAATCTCAGCGATAAATTCGCTGAACGAAGCACTGGAAGATGAAACCGCCAGAAAGGAAGAACTCAGGGATAGAATCGACGAAGTAGCTTCAGAACTAGATGGCGCAGAAAGAGCCGTAGAGAGAATCGCCAGCGAAAGAGATGACTACAGAGCTGTACTAATCGGACTAGATGAAACACTGGAAACATACTTCGAAGCAGACACCGATGCACTCGGAGGCATGGAAGGAGACCTCAGGGACATCCAAGCCAGGATAAACGATCTAGACATTGAGGAAGGAGACTACACAGGCGGAGACACCAATATCGATATTGATGTAACTATAAACGAATCTCGTAGAGGTTTCTTAGGAAAATTAGCCGCAGGAGGCGCATTACTCGCAGGAGGCGGCCTGGCATACGGAACATGGCAGAACAGCGGCGACGATGTCTACATTGCAGAAGAAAATATTGGCAAAACACCAGGAGACTACACACAGGATGTAGCGAGCAACGAAATCATCGAACAGTATGTATCGAACATGATGGACGAAGAAGAGTTCTCAAATACCTTTACACAAGTTGGGAGCGAAATCGATGGAAAAGATCTAAGCATGGGGTATATGGATAGCGAGAACCGTATCGACTTCTATGACGACGAAGTTGTCAGTTCCGTTGAGATGGACGACCAGCTCTACAACGAGGCAAAAGACGAACTCAACGAAGTACTACAAAACTGAATTGTTGTTACTAACCAATAACTATAAAAAACATGAGTGTTAATGCTATAGTGTGATAACATGGTAAACATTGGAAACATTCTATCGGGCGGCGCAAATGCCGCAAGCACAGCAAAAGACGAGATGACCAAAACCACAAGAAGAAAATTCATGACGGCAGTAGGATCTGCAGCAGTCGGAGCAGGAGTTGCAGAAAAAGCAACAGACGGAGCAGTCTCAGAGACAGCAGGAAACTGGTGGGAAGAGATAGTCGAAGAACCTATGGGTCTGAATATCGATACAGTTAACGAATACAATGAAGCAGTAACCGACTTCGAGAACAACTTCGAGGACATGTATCGATCTGAACTCCATTCAGCCAGAGGAACAAATGATGTAGGAAGAGTTCCGGGCAACCTGGAAGCAGGAGATTCCCTAGATGACGGACAGTACAAGGCACTAGGATTCAACGACGACGACATCAACAACTCCGACGGAAGAAATGTAGTAGAAAGAGTAGTCGGAGACGAAGAGTTCACAGTTCTCACACCAGACGCAGTCAGCATGGAAGACAGCAGCTTCGGAGACGAATTTGGAGCACTAGCAATCAACCAAGATCAGAACGAGTTCGATGCTTCTGACCTAAGACAGATGAGGGATGCATACCAAGAAGCAGCTCAGGTAACTCAGGACTGGATGGTCCGAGTGAACGAACTGCAGACAGAAGGAGAAAGCTTCGACAGACTATCAACAGAGTACGAAGACGAGGAAGAAATTCCAGCAGTTCAACAGGCAAGAGAGAACCAACAGTACCTCGGAGATGTACAGAACACGCTTACAACCGACCACCTCAAGTTCCGTGCACAGGCCAACTTGTTCGACCACGCACTTCAGAACAGCCCTTACAGCGACGGCGAAGAAGTAGGAGTAGACTACGAAGAAGAAACTCAAACACCTGAAGACACTCCGACTGATACACCTGACGACGACACTCCGACTGATACACCTGACGGTTCCTATGGAGAACATGACACTTACGGAGACCTTTCAGGTTACTGTGAATGGGAAGACGACACCATCAACGAGATCCACGACTACATGGACGAGAACGACATCGACAGCTACGATGAATTCGATGTTGACATCAGCTCAACTAACGGAGACTTCACAGTTGAGCTTACCTACGACGGAGAGACAATCAGCGCAGACAATGTAGAAGGCTGCGGGGCATAAATACCCCCTTTCCCCTTTATTGTATTATTGTAGAGGTGTTTACCCTTAATCTATGAAACTTAACAAGAGCTTGATAATCGCATTCTTCATAATTTTCGCAGCATCAGCTGCAGCTAACCCAGATGTTTCAGTAAACAATCTTCCTGACAGCGCAACACTTCAGGACGGCATAGATATAGAGGGAAGCGCCGGTGGAGAGAATCTCGATGAAATAAGCATCAGAATGAGAGATCCTGGAGACAATCTTTGGACATCAATCGAAACCAAGAATTGCGAAGGGCTTAATGACTGCAGCATCGATCTTTTTGATTACAGCCCAAATAACGCAGTCGAAAAAGAATTCTCAGTTTTCGTTGATAACGGAAACGGTGAGGGAAACCACACAGAACCACAGACTGTTCAGTTTACAGATGGAACAAGCGAGGCACAGCTAGAAGTTTCCATGGACAACCTAGACAGCCAGGCACCAGCAGATGAAGACTTCAACTTCGATGTAACCGCAAGCGGAGAAAACCTAGATACATTAACTGTAGAGTATAGAGAGGAAGGTGGCGACTGGGAAACTCTGGACTCGAAGAACTGCGAAGGATTACCGGACTGCCACTTCAATCCGGTAACCTACACACCTACAGAAGCACAGGAAGTAGACTTCAGAGCAAACATAGAGGAAGAGAGCGGAGATAAAGATGAAACAAATCCACAGACGGTACAATTTATTGAAGGAGAGGATATTGAGATAAGAGATGTAAGAAGCACAAACCAGCAGATAGAAAGAGGGGAAAATACGAGATTTAGGGCTGAGATTCACGCCAATAGAGATTTCAATGACCCGGTTTCTGTGAGATTCCGTGTAAACGGAGAAGAATATTTGACAGATTGGTACAGCGACACGATTGAATATGGAGAAACCGTAACAGTATCAACTAGGGAAGAGCTATCGTGGTACGAACTTGAGGAGGATCTCCAGACCGGACAAGAGTACGACCTTGAATTAAGAGTGAGTGAGGCTGTAGGTAATGATTTAGAATTCTCAGAGATTGAAGAGAATGCCTTCAGATTAGATGAAGGGAATTTTGATGAATGTCATAGATTCACTGACTCTGGTGTAGACGCCAGTATATCAGGTATAAGTGGTGGTACAATCAGTGAGGATGAGGAAATTAACCCTGAAGCGGAGATAAGAAACAACGCAGATACAGTTATAGGAGGTTCAAATTCCGGAGACCTGCTTATTTACTTCAAAACCACTGAAGAACAGTTTGATTGTGAATTTTACAGAAACGAATTTTCCAGTAATGCAGAAGAATATACCATAGGCTGGGATGGCGTGGATGTACCCGAACTTAATCCGGGAGAGAGCCATTCTGAGAGCATATTTGCCTACAATGACAAACCAGATGAACTAGAATACGATGAAATATACAATCCTGTTGGAGTATTCCATAACGGATCCAAAGTCTATGTAGGTCTAGTAGGCACAATCATGTGGACCCAAGAAAATCAAGACGAACCAAGTATTACATTAGACGCCAACCAACCTCTAAACGCGGTAAATGTGCAGACACCAGTAGAAATTGACTGGAGCGTAGACAATCCGAATAATGTCGATCTAACTTACTCCCTAAATGTAGAAGATGAGGACGGAGATCAAGTATTCTCGGAAGATAATATCGATCAGACAAGCTACAGCCTCGAAGAAGATCTAGGTGAAGGAACATACACTTGGACTGTCGAAGCAGTGGATAACGACGGAGATGTAAGAGCGGATGCAGACGGCTCATTCGAACTGAACAACGCATACATAGATGGAGTAACGATGAATGACCTGCCGAACCAGCAGGAAACCGGTGAAGACATGGAGATAGAGGCAAGCGCAAGCGGCAGAGACCTCCAAGAGCTAATGATAAAACAGAGAGTGCACAATGATTGGAATACTTATCATGAAAAGGACTGTGGGGGGATGCCTGACTGCAGCATCGACCTTCCAGATTACAGCAGAAGTTCTGAAGGCGAGGTAGACTACAAAGCTGTAGCAATCGCAGGAACAGGAAATAACGAGGAGGAACAGGAATCAGATGTACAGACAGTAGAGTTCGTTGACGAAATATATCTTGAAGCAGACTTCGACTACCATCCGGAAAACCCTGAAGTCGGAGAAACAGTAGAGTTCGAATCCGAAAGCTCTGGTGACATCGAGGAATGGACCTGGGACTTCGGAGACGGAGAAACAGCTAGCGGTCAGAATGTAGAACATGAATTTGACGAAGCAGATAACTACCCTGTCGAACTGACCGTCAGCGACGGAGAAAACGAAGATGACGAAACCAAAATCGTAGAAGTCGGTTCGGAAGCCGATGATTGTGATATAGATGTGGGAGATATCGAATTCGATCCGGAATATGTCCAGCAAGGAGAGGACAGCACTATCAGCATCACAGTTGAAAATAACGGCGACCGACAGGACATAGAAGTTGAGTTCCAGGTAAACGACTACAGAGAAAGCATTGAGGATGACACACTTGAGAGCGGAGAAGAAGAGGAATACAGCATAACGATAAGCCGCGATAACGACGCAGAGATAATCGCAACAGTTACCACTCTGGCAAGTCAAAATAACCCGTGTCAGACTACCGAAACCAGTCGATTTGGCACCTTACAGGTAGTTCAAGATGGAGAGAACGATGCAACATTCAACTTCGATGTAGAGGATGAAGTCGGAGAACCTCTCGAAGATGTAACAATCCAAGGTGAGAACGGAGACGACTTCACAAGATACACGGATGACGACGGAGAAGCAACCGCAAACATCGAAAGCGGAACATACGAGATAACCGCCTCCAAACCAGGATACGATTCAGAAACAAAGACAAGAACTGTTGACAGCGGAGAAACAATAAATGTAGATTTCGAACTAGAAAGAGATGAATCAGCAGAAAACGAAGGTCAGCTTTCCGTACTTACTGAAGACCTGGATGGAGAAAGACTTGAAGATGTAGAGATAACAGCTGAGAATGGGGATGACGAAACAGAGTACACAGATGACGACGGAAGAGCATTCATCTACCTTGAAGAAGGAGACTACACCGTCACAGCAGAGAAAGACGGATACCTCGATCAGGCAAGAGATGTAGAGATCGAAGCAGGAGATAGAACACCAGTACTGTTCGATATGGTCTCTGAAGACGAGGACAGCATAAGGATAACAGATCTAGAATACGAAGACACAGTTTGTAGAGGAGACACACTATCCGTTGTAGTATCTATCAGGAACAGCCGTGACTCTGATGAGATAGTCACCATGAGAACCGAAGGACTTGGAACAGATACAGACAGAGAAGTTGTCACAGACCGTGGAGATACAATCACGCGAGAAGTGCTACTGACAAATGTAGAGGGAAGCGGAACAGAACAGTTCACAGTATCAATTGAGAACTCAGTATACGATGAGGAGACCGGAGAAGTAGAGGTCGAGGACTGCGGAACAACCGATCAGCCTGACGCAGAGGCAACAGGCCTGACTGCAGAAGTCAACCCAAGAACGATCCAGGCAGGAGAAACAGTCAATATCAGAGGATTCGTTGACGGGATCCGTGGAGCAACAGAAGTAGAGTTCGAATCCAATGGAGATCAGATCGCAAGCACCAGCACCGACAGATCAGGCTACTACTCCACATATGTCAGGTTCAACACGCCAAGAACCAAGAGCATCGACATCAGCGCAGGAGGACTTACAAGAACAAGAAATGTAGAAGTCCTAGCAACTGCAACAGTAGGCGGAATCACAGCACCAAGACAAGTATTCGAGTCAGAAAGCTTCGAGATATGTGCGGATGTAAGCTCACAGGTCGACGCAGATGTAGTGCTGCTTCGGAACGGAGATGTAGTCGAATCCAAGACCGGAGTTGGAGAGGTGTGCTTCGAGACAGAAGCAGGTGCACCAGGTACAGCAATATACGAAGTAAGAGCCTTGACAAGCGGAAGCGGAGGAAGTTCAACCCGTGCTGTTCAGGTACTTGAACAGGGTAACGAGGTAGAGAGCTTCCCAGGACAGTTAGCTTCAGTTGAGTCCGGGGGCAGCATCACAAGAGTAGAATTGTATAACACCAACGATGACCTGAAGAGCTACGATATCGAGCTGACAGGTATTGATGATAGATGGTACACTCAGAGCGATGAGACAGTTCAGCTGAGAAGCGGTGAAAGAGAGACAGTCTACATCTACCTGACACCAAGAGCGGAAGGCGAGTACCGTCCACTGCTCAGCGTAAGTTCAGAGGGAAGTACGATTTACAGTCAGGAGATAATCCTGGAGACAGAGGGAACAACTGATTCGAATCCTCCAGGATTCTTCCAGAGGCTTTTCAGATTCCTTGGAATTTAGAGCAAAATCACGGCTGACTCGGGTCATATTTATGCCCGAGTAGCCAATTTTTTTCACTACTACAAATTAATATAAAAGATTTAGTTGAGGTGTTATTATTAGGTGACAATTATGAACTATAAAGGTTCCAAACTTGGATTACTACTTGCACTTTTAACTCTTACAACAGCCGTGGCTGCGGCAAGCCCAGCCGAAATGTACATGTTCCCACAGTCCTCTGATGTGAGGATTGACTCATTCACAGAGTACCAGGTAGAGATCGAGAATACTGGTACGACAGAAGATGTCTATACTATCTCATCTCCTAACGACGCAGTTACCGTAGAACCATCAAGGATACCGCAGAACACCGGTCAAACACTTGCACCGGGAGAAAGCGCGGAGATCTATGTTTTCTACAATCCAGATACAGATACTGAAGCAGGAACTTACTCATTTACTATCAACGCAGAATCAAGAGCTTCTGGCGAAACTTATTCCGTACAGGGAGAAGCGGATGTAATCCGTGGCCACGATATCGAAATCACAGCAGACAGCACTCAAACTGTTTGTAGAGGAGAACAGGCACAGTACCAGCTAGTACTTGAAAACAGAGGTATGCAGCCTGAAGAATTCCAGCTAACAACAGATAGAGGAGATCTCTCCCAGAGCCGTGTAAACCTGGCAGAGGGAGAAACCAAGACAGTTACAGTAACAACCTCCTCAGAAACAGCACTTGAGGAAAGCTTCAATGTGGTCGCAGCATCAACAACAAGCTACGCTCAGGACATCCAGACACTCAACCTAGATGTTGAAACATGTTACACCTCTGAAATATCTGTAACACCTGAAAACCAGAGAACAGCTGCATACACAGAAGCAGAGTACGATGTAACAGTTAGAAACCTTGGAACCAAAGCAGACACATTCACACTTTCCGCAAGCAACGGACAGTTCACAAGCAACCAGGTAGAAGTCGGTGCAGAAAGCACAGAAACAGTCACTCTACGCTACACTCCTGAAACACTTGGAACCACAAGCATCGATATCTCAGCTGAAGGACAGTCCTCAGCCTCAAGCACCGTACAGGTCGAATCCTACAACGGCAT
This sequence comes from Candidatus Nanohaloarchaea archaeon, assembly GCA_041640055.1. GTDB lineage: Archaea > Nanohalarchaeota > Nanosalinia > Nanosalinales > Nanosalinaceae > JBEQAZ01. The sequence goes on from JBEQAZ010000001.1 coordinate 60,871, forward strand.
GGATGTAGAAACATCATTCAGCCAGGACGGCTACACAGTATGTGAGAACGAAGAAAGAAATGTAGGCCTACGAGTAGAGAACACAGGAGAGGCAACAGACACATTCGAACTCTCAACAAGTGAAGGAGAACTCAGAAGCGACGAATTAACACTTGAAGCAGGAGAATCACAGAGAGTTCCAATCCGATTCACAGGATCGAACTACGAAGAAGGTAGCGAGATCGGTGTAGATGTAGAGGCAGTTTCACAGACCTTCGACGAGACAAGCGACACAGTTTCAACAACAGTAACCGTTGACAACTGCTGGGACCTAGAGATGAATGTAGTTCCAACGGTTCTCAGCGCAGGAGAGAACAGAAGTGCAGTTTACGAGGTCAAGCTAGAGAACACAGGTTCAAGAGAGAACACCTACAGACTAGACAGTCAAGGACCTGAATGGATCTCACTCAGACCAGACCAGGTCACAGTCCAAGCAGGAGAAACAGGACACGCCTACATCTACGCAGGAATCCCTTACGAGAAGAAGGGAGAAGTACAGATCACAGCAGAAGCAGTAGGAACTAATGTAACTGAAAGCGAAGAAGTTACACTAGTAGTAGGTCAGGAAGTAGAGGACTCAATCAGAAACGACGAGAACAGAGTAACAGGTGCATTCACAAGACTAGGAGAATCATTCACAGGTCTAGCCAACTCAAGCACACTGATCAAGCTCCTAGGAGCAATCCTAGCAGGTGCAGTCCTCACAGGACTCATCCTTTACAGAGAAACCAGATAACTGGTTACCTCTATTCTCCATCTTCTCTTTTCATCTTAACTCAATTTTTCTCAACTATTTTATCATGTCAATCCTAGCGAATACAACTACCGAGCAAACCGTACAATACTACAAATTATAGAGATAATCCAAAAATTTTACAGACTCTCTATGAATTATCTGATTTCTCCCTGAAAAGCATAAAACTCATGGAACTAGATAAGTAGAAACTGGTGCTGAAAGACGGAGAAGTGTTGCCTAGCGACGCATCATCAGCAGAAGGTTATCAGTTTCTCAGAATAAAATAGAAAGAGAAGAAAATGGTACCGGATTGGTTACCGGGAAGGTTCTACAGTGACTGTTGTGCTTGAGTCCGTGTAGTAGCCGTACTCGGCCGTCACTGTGATTGGAACCGTCTGTGTGATAGAGAATGCTGAAGGCTCTGGCAGTGATGGATCGAAGCAATGATTCCCTCTGGACCCTACCAAGCTTACTTGATGTGAGACACTGTTGTCGTCTCCTCCGAAGTCAACACCTGCGGAATCCCGAACAGATATCTTCACTTTGTCACGGCCAGAGTCGACATTGATATCTTCAATAGCTGAACCCTCATTATCATTCACCCTCTCAATGTAGTCACTTATTGAAGGTGCTAAAGGAGTCCCTTGACCTTCGTTCCTCACTGTTACACAGAGATCGGAATCAATCCCGTCATCTGAATAATATCTTACGGGAGTTCTAGTATTGACTTCGATCTGAATTGGGCCATCTGTGTTTGATGTAGTTGGTCTTGAAGGAGAATAATCTCCCTGAATATACTCATCATTCTGGACCAACTCAATCTGAGTAGTCGCCTGAGTTTCGTAGTCATAGAACAATCTTGTCTGGAAATTGTAGTCGATAGACTGAGCTCCAAGATTTGGAGCATTCAATGCCCAGTTCTGTCTTTTGGTCTGTGGCGGAACATTGTTTTCAGGATCTCCGGCTCTGACGGTTCCTACATCTACAATTGCGGAACCATCATCGCTCTCAAAAGACCACTGTCCTTCAGTATCTCCTATAGGTGCCTGATAGAGCTTTGCATAGGAGTTATCCGCATTCACACCACCTTGGTTACTAACAGCCATGGAAAGCTGGGTAGACTGACCGCCAAATGTCTGTGATGGAGTTGCAGAGAAATTGGTTATTTGAACACCAGTTGTTGAAGCTGATTCGTCGCCGCCACCATCAGTACATCCTGCGACGATGACGGTAATTGCGATAATTGCTAAAGCTGTTTTGTTAGTTTTCATGGTTATCGTACTATTGTTATAGGCAGAGTTTGTTGTTTCTGATATTTATAAGATGCGGAGACGAAAACATTGCGCTGAGACTCTGAATCCACATTAAAGGCACATTCATCACTGAACTCATCAGCCTCGGTATTCCTTTTTCTACCGTCTGCAGGACAAATTAAATCGCCATTGTCATCCTCGAATATCGATTTAGGAGTATAATCAAAGTCATATTCATCCGATTCAACAGAGCCAGGTCCGCTATTCCGGACATCTAGCTCAAACTGATTGTATCTTCTGTCCAGGGCAGCAGGGTTATCTGCTTTAATAGTCAATGTAACCTCGTTGTTCGAGAACTTTCTGGTAACCTGAGTGGATGACTCTATATCATTTCTATCCATGAAACTGAATGTGAGAGGTTCTCTGTTGGTTACCTGTGAATCATAGGAAACGATTACTGATACAAATTCATCTTTCTGATCAAACTGCCCTAATCTTGATTGTGTAGGTGCATAGATACCCCAGGTACATCTGATTTGATCAACAGTTTCCTCTCTTACAGCATCTAGGCTTTCCTTATTGCATGCTTCATCTGTTGAATCTTCTTCAACTTCTAGGTAACCTGTATTAGCAAGTTCAATCTCAGGATCAATATCTATTTCATGGTGATTGGAGAGGACAAGCTGGATTTCAGTTCTTTGGCCTTGGGTCCCGTCGCCGGCACGAAGTTGATTATCTGCTACAGAGAGCTGTGTCATCTCTAGGCCTTTCCCTGGATCTGGTTCTATCCCTTCTGGGGAATCATTGGTTTCAATTAGACTTGTACATCCTGATACTATAACTGCCGCCGCTATCAATGCTAGAGCTCTTTTATCCACGGTACTGCACCGTTATGTGGTCCTTTGAAACGGTTTTCGTGAAGTTGTAATCTGCTGTAACTCTTACTTCCTCTCTGATACTTGAAGTAACTTCTTCGTTGATATCTATGCTACAGGTAATTGTCGTTGAGGACGAGCCTCTCACCTGAATGTTGCTTGGAGTGTTGCAGTTGTTGACCTCTACATCATCTCCAGGAACTTCAATAGTCGGTGCTTCGATATCCAGAAGACCTACTCCATCTCCTTCCTCAGTATCCTGGTTAGCGAACTCTACTCTGACCTGGATGTCGTCTCCTTCCATAAAGACTGGTGAACCGCCTTCAGAACTACTTCCAATAAGACTGATAGTTACATCCATCGGACCATTGGAGGAAGCTGCTCCAAGGCCTTCAAGGCTCTCTACATCGCTGTTATCTTTCACCTGGAACTGATGGTAGGCCTGTACGGTGTACTGGAAAGGTATCCTAAATGACATATCGATTGTCTGGTCTGCATAGAACCTTATCCGGCTCTCATCGAACTGATGTAGATCCCAGTTCATGGATAATGTGCCGTCAGGTCTCAAAGTATATTCTTCTTTTGTGTCAGTTGTCTGCGTACTTTCAGCATTAAAATTAGATATAAGCAGCAAATCTGGCGTATAGCTGGTTAGAACATTTTTACCTTGATCTCCAACCGTGATATTAGCTTCCGTATTACCTACATTCCTTACATTCAGTGTTGCAGTCACATTTGAGCCAGAATATATAGTCTGTGGAACTAGTTCGAATCTCTCCACCGAGATTGCGTCCCCTTCATGTGATTCCCTTCCTGATCCACCGTTTGTACATCCGGATATAATTACTGTAGCTGCAATAACCAGCATAATTACTTTACTATTATCCATACAATACACTGTTATGTTGGCTGGGATTAAAAGGTTTTTATACGAATACTACTGGCTGCCTATAATAGACGAGTCAGTATACTATAACCCGGTCAACACCATAACCTATGCACTGCTTTTCGCAGCACTTACGATCTACTTCATACCCTGGTTCTTCGAAAAACTTGATCTGGAGTTCGATAGAGATCTGGTTACAGCACTCACTCCTTATATCTTTCTAGGAGGAGTGACGCGCAGCCTGAAAGACGGAGGCTATGTAGACACAATACTACTGGAAACTCCTATCATCTATATCTTGTTGATCGGCTTCGCACTGTCAATGTTGACAGTAGGGAAAAAAATAGAGGAAAACTTCGAGGATCTGCGATACAGCTATATTACAGGAGCAGCAGCAGTAATGGTCATCTTCCTTGAACTATTCCTAATGAACTACAGCACCCTTTCAGGACTGTCATGGTTCACCATCATCACTACACTAAGCCTTGGGATAGTTTACGCAATTCTGAAAGCAATCAAATCAGAGATGAACCGAACCACAGACTTAATCCCAATATATGCACACTTCTGGGACGCATCCAGCACCTTCGTAGTACTGAACTACGGCGGAGCCGAGAAACATGTGCTGGCCGATTACTTCATCCAGTTGATGGGTCCAAAAGGCATGTTCATCATGAAAGGACTTGTCATCTTCCCAGCAGTACTTTACATAAACAAAGAGTTCGAAGGGGAAGAAAGAAACTACTATCTGTTCTTGATAGCTTTGCTCGGGTTCGCGCTCGGAACAAGAAATATTCTATCACTGATAACTACTTAATCAGTTGTAGCACATGTAGGCGCCGCCTTCAGTAACAGTCAGGACCCCATTACACTCGTTCTTGGTTTCCTCATACTTGTCCTGCTTATCTTCTCCACTAATAAAGTTGTCAATGACTTCATTCAACCAACCTTGATTTGGAGCGCATGAATTCTTGACAGTCCACGGCTTGAGGTAGAGTAACTTTTCTGCTCCTCTGTTATCCGCCCATATCTCAGCATATCTTTCTACGGCATTCTTCGTACTGCTAAAGCCTTCTTTACACACTACTCTATTAGCCATGTTGTCCTCGAATTCTGTATCTAACTGTCCGTAATCAGTGATATAAAGTGCTCTTCCAGGAGCATCTCTATCCCTAACCACACCATTCCAATCTTCTTCATCCATACCTATTACTGGTTTACCTCCTGTTTCTGCCCAGTATGCGTACTGATAGTCGCTTTCAGAAACTTCTTCCTCAATGAAGTAATTCCAGTCATAGGCAGTCTCTCCTTCGTTTATTAGTTCATAGTTTAGTGTTTCGAAACCATCTGGACCTCCTCCTAGTTTTCCGTTTTGCCAGTAATCTTGATTCAAGCTGTCTTCATCCTCTATATTTTCATCGTAATCTAAGCCAAGACTTCTAACATCGCATCCTCCTACTGCTGTGGCTCTGATACCAGGATTACAGGTCGTTAGGAAGTTGTCTTTAACCTCATCCGACTGACCCTGAAGCTGTTGATGAGGCAATAGCAATGGGCAGTCTTTGCCGGAGCAAAGAGTGTTCCAAATCTGGAAATCATCTGTTATATCATCTTTAATTACCGTATAGTTTGCTGAAACATCCATTATTAGTGTCTCTCCAGAAGAGCTGACCTCATCCGAATTTGCTAATTTCATTGTACATTCTAGTACACTTGGCGATCTTGCAGTTGTGTACCACCTGTTTGCATCAAAGGTCTCGCTGTTAATCTGCTTTCTACCACTATCGTCTAGCTCGTAGGTCTGTACATCCGCTCTTCCTGTGCTTTGTAGCTCGAAATCGCCACATGAACCATCTATTATCTCTGTGGAACGGGACGGAGTAAATGTTACTGAGTCTGGTTGCACTCTATATTTTACATCAGGATCGTCTGTTTCGAAACCTATCTGCACCTCAAACGGTCTGGCATTTCTTTCCCCGTCTTCCAGTTCATCGTAAATCACTGGAGAGTATACATTGATGAAGCTCTTAACCGGTGTATCCGCTGTCTCTGATTTCTTGTAACTTCTCTCAAGATCTCTATCCGCATAATTCTCATAGGACATAGCTCTAATTCTCAGATTGGACTGAGAGAAGTAATCGTACATATAACTTAGTTCAGCATTTCTGGTTACTCTCGCCTGCCCTGGCTGTAGAAGCGCACAATCGAACAGGTTCAAGTTATCCGTCAGAGTCTCTTCCGTATCTGTGCGGACTCCTACAACATAACTATCTCCAGGAGGTATCGTGGTTTCGCCTATGCTGTCTGACTGCTCATAGAACTGGATAGGTATGAAATCAGTTCCACAAACCTGCTCATCTCTGTTATTTCTTACCACTACCTTATACTGCACATCTTTAGCTGGTATCCCCTTCAAACCATTCATAGGATTCTGCATAGCGAAACTGACGCTCAGAGGTCTGGCAGGGCGCTGGTAGGCCACATCAATAGTTTGTCCTCTCTCTATCTCAAATCCTTCAACCTCTAAGTCATATTTCTCTCCTTCTTCCTCCGATCCTGGACGTTGGGTATTATTCATCTGCCATTCACTAAAGCATTCAGGTCCCTCTCGAAAGCACTGAAGCTTTGCCGCTTGACTCTGTACAGCAAGGGCAACAGGTTCCAGGTTGATGCTTGGAATATATGGCGCGATTGCCTGTCCTCCGTAGTTTGCGTAGTCCGCGGAGAACCCTAATGCACCCATAATCGGTCCTCCTATGAGAGGCATGTATACCTTAAGCATGAATCCGAACAGCGCGAAAATGATTCCGATCTGGAAAACAAATAGTATAATTGCAAATATCATCAGAGGCCAGAGTGCTACTCCTTCTCCTGCCTCAACAGCCTCATAACCCATTTCTGCTCCTTCACTTGCGACTCCAGCTCTTCCTGCTTTCTTGGCTCCCGCCTCTGCTGCTTCAGAAGCCATCGGATTGAGTTCAGCTAGTTCTCCTCCAATACTGGAAACATTGCTTGGTACGCATCCTTTGAACCATTCAACTACGCCGCTTCCTTCTGCTTCTGCGGCCTCAGAGACTCCTTTCTCAACTGCTGACTTTGCCTCATGAAGTTGTTCTCTTGACTCCATGGCATCTCTGTATTCATCAGCTGCCGAAGAGGCTCCCGGGTTCGTGTACATTGAGTCTAGTTTGGATCCGGAGTCATCACTTCCGCCGATACCTCCTTTGAGGACACTTACTATTGTTGCAAGTATTATTACCGGAAGGAATGCTCCTACAAGAAGTAGTACCACTGTTATTAGTGCGCCCTGTATGCTTGAGAATGATAAGACTGATGCTGCGGATGTAAGTGTTCCCAGTGATGGCTGGAAGATGGAAAATGCGAAGACTAGAAAGATTACTGCTCCGAACACAGATTTCTTGATATTGTGCTCTACATACTCCACACCCTTTGTCAGGTTCTCAAGTTTGTCTTCTATCCATTTGAGCACGCCGTAGCTTTCCTTGAAAGGAAGTGCTATCAATCTAATTATGAAGAATAGTATTATCTGCGGTATTCCTAGGAACAAGAGGTAGGTCAGGTATATGTCGGCCTTGACCTTTATCTTGATGTACTTCCATCCGAAGTAGAGGATTGAGAACAGCGGTATACCTGGCGGTGGCAGGAACAGGTCTCCTATAATCAGTATCGCCATCGTCAGTAGTCCCATCTGCTATTCCTCCGTCTTCACCGATCTGATCTCGAAGTCGTTAAGTTCGTAGACATTTCTGCTTATTATTTCTAGCTGGTTTTGAGAACTTAAATCTTCTGAATCGATGTTAATCGTGTTTTGACCTGTTTCCGGATCAAGCTCGAATTTGTTCCCGTTCAGAGTTACATTCATCGGTTCTGTTGTCAGAAGATTCTGATAATCGAATGTTATTGTCTCGTTAGTATTCCCTCTCTGAGCATAGTTTAGCTCTGTCTGGTTGAGTGTGAAGCTGTCTTCAACTTCTTCTAGCTGGACTGCTCCACGGTACCGAACTGATAGTACTGCGTTCTCTAGTACATATTCCGAGTCCGACTCTGTCTCAAATCTGATAGTGTTGTATCCAGGCTCTAATCCGCTGTTTGCAGGAGTCAGTTCTACTGTCTGAGTTCCCCTGACTGTTCTCTGGCTGAAGACCTGGTTATCGTTTACATATACTTCAAGAGGGCTGTTCTTGGTTGTTTCTCCAGGAGGCAAGGTCATTTCCAGAGTAGCTGTATCGAAGTCCTGTATCTCGTATTCGAACATACGGAAGCTGGTCTCGTAATCGTGGTACTTCCTGTCGTTAACTCTTACCTCAAAGTCCTCCAGTGCGTACTCAACATTTCCTAGGATGCCATCACGGTTCGCTGAAATCTTGATATTGTTCATGCCATTTGTTAGTATTCCTTCAGGGATTTCTACTGTTCTTTCAGCGGTTGCAACCATGTATTCGTTGAAAACGGTTTCTCCGTTGACTGAGACCTTTACTTTTCCGTTTCCTTGCTTTCCAAGTACTTCGAAGGTTACATTTCCTTCTCTTGGCTGCGTTCCGTTGTACTGTACTGTTGTTGAGCTACCGCCAAGAAGTTTGTCAGAAATAGTGATTTCTTCTCTGTTGTAGACCGGTATATTTCCACGGGTCTCTCCAACAGTAATTCTACCGAAGTCTACATTCCTGAAGTCCTCGTTGGAGGAACCTACCTGTCCGAAATCATTTTCGTACAGTGTGATGGCTTCTGCTGGCTGTCCTCCACCGAACTCGCCGCTTGCTATGAAGAACAATCCGAATACTGCGAGTCCGACTCCTAGTATCGCTGCGAACTGTTGAGCCATATAACAGGTTTTTGCTTATGGAGGTTTTTATTTGTAGGCCGGGCAACCTGTAATTATGAAACTGTTAAACCAGAACCGGCAGGAAGGATACGCGAAGATAGAGGTCGAGAACGAGGACGATCTCTGGCGTATCAAAGACTTCTTCAGAGAAGGCGATAAGGTCAGAAAGTTCACACAGAGGACAATGCTGGAGGGAAGAGAAAAGAAAAGCATGAAGATCACAATCCAGCTGGAGAAGAAAAGCTTTGAAAACGGAAGGCTCAGACTTACCGGAGAGATAACAGAAGCCGGAGACGATGTCGAACTTGGATACCACAGCTTCAATGTAGAGGATGGCTCCGAACTCGAGCTCTGGCGTGACTTCTCCGAAGGTGACTGGGATAAACTGGGGGAATGGAGTGAGAAAGATCCTTACAGCGTCCTATTTTGTCTGGTTGAGAAGGGGGAAGCCGACTTCTACATAGTCAGAGAATCCGGGATTCAAAGCCTTTCAGGAGTGGAGGAAAACCTTCCTGGAAAGATGTATGGATCCGAGAAATCAGAAGACGAGTTCCTGAAACAGGTAGCTGCAACCATAAGAAGAGTGAAAGGTGATGTCGACTTCGTGGTTCTGGCCGGACCAGGTTTCACAAAGAACAGCCTGAAAAACCACTTAGAAGTCGAGAACCTTTTCATGCAGGATACATCAGTAACAGGAGAAACAGGTTTACATGAAGCTATCAAGCGTGGCGCACTAGACAAAGTAGTCCGATCCTCCAGAGTAGCTGATGAAACCCAGATAATGGAGGAATTCATGGAGAAACTGAGGAAAGACGAACCTGTGAGCTACGGAGAAGAAGTTGAAGAGCTGGCAGAAATGGGTGCTGTTGAAAAACTGTTGATCACTCCGAAGAAAGCGCGTGAAAGAAAGGATATTGTTGAGACAGTGGAGCAGCAGGGCGGTGAAGTCCAGGTTGTTCATACGGATCATGAGGCCGGCGAACGACTTGAAGGATTTACAGGACTTGCTGCGATTCTGCGCTACCAGGTCTAGGCATCCGGACGGTCTTGAAGAGTCATTTCTACAGTCTGTCGTTCTCCATCCCGGATGATATGTACATCTACCGTATCTCCGACCTCTGTCTTTCTAAGAAGGTAGTCAAGTATATCGTTGATGTCTTCAACCTTTCTATCATCGATACCTACTATTACATCGCCGCCCAGAACAACATTTCTTCCCTCCATATCTCTATCTCCAGCTCTCAGACCGGCTTCAGCTGCTGGACCATCCTCAATAACGCTCTGAACCAGAAAGCCTGAGGAGTTCTCCAAATCCATTTCACGGGCGATCTCTGCGTCTACATTTACTCCAGTGATCCCTATCCAGGAGTGTTCGTAATCATTCTCCTCTATCAGCTGTGGAACAACTTCGCCGACTGTTTTGGAGGACACTGCGAATCCGATACCTGAGAATGTACCGGTGTTGGACTGTATCGCTGTATTCACTCCTATTACTTCTCCATCCATGTTGAGGAGCGGTCCTCCGCTGTTCCCAGGGTTGATTGCTGCATCTGTCTGGAGTACATTTGGTATGGAGAACCCTCCGCCAACACGGATTCTTCTTTCTTTCTGTGATATTATGCCGGAAGTCATTGATCCTTCAAGTCCGAACGGGTTTCCGATGGCTGCGACTCGCTGTCCGACCTTCACATTAGAACTTTCCGCAAGGTCAAGTGATTCTAAATCGTTTTTCTGCGCCTTGATCACAGCGAGATCTGTATATTCATCTGTACCAGTTATTTCCGCTCTTCTGCTTGTTCCATCTGTAAATGTGACCCTTATCGTTTCTGCGTCTTCAATTACATGGTAGTTAGTAACTATATGCCCTCTATCAGTGTATACAAATCCTGAACCTTCTGCCTGTGTCTGTCCTCCGGGGTGTATAGCTACTACTGATTGATCAGTCTGCTCGAATAAAGTGTTGAGGCTGTAACTGGTATTTACAATTCGAGTTTGTGTCTGCTGCTGGGGCTCACGGTTCTCCAGTTCGTTAATTCTATCATCAAGAGTTTGATATGATACAAAGCCTCCTAGAAGTGTTCCAAAGAGTAGAATAGAGGCTGCTGCAAAAACATTAATCTGCGTTTCCGTTTTCACACATCAAGACTATGTTTGAGAATTTTATATCTACGCTTTCTAAATCAAGTCCATCTTGTACAGTTTCAGGCCTTTCTCTACTTCGATGTTGACCTGCTTCCCGTCGCTCTCCCCAAGTTCCGCGAGATGGGAGATACCAGAGAACATCATATTCTCCTTCCCCACCATTTCATGATCTGAATATACCTTTACAGTCTTGACAGAGTCCTCTGGGTCAGCTACCATGTAAAGCTGGTTTTTATCAGTTATAAAGCTGATTTCTGCGTTCTTTCCTGCCTCAAGACATTCCTCTGTCTGTTTCCATTCTCCTGATATCGACAGGTCTGTTTTGGTCGGGCTCTTGGATTCAACCTCTTTCTTGCCGTGGAATCGGTGTTCTGGATGGAGATCGGAGTTCTTCAGGCCGAGATGTTTTTCCTGGGGGTTGTGAGGCACCCTGAGCTCTGTCTGTATACCGAGGAAGTCCTCCAGGTCCTTGAGGTCGTGGTCGCCTGAGCTGTGATGTTTGACTTCTCCATCTTCAATTACAAGTTTTTTAGGGGAGTTTCTGTCCATCCATCGCTGTTTTTCCGGTTTATGTGCGGCGCTGAATTCTGCTTCTTTATCTTTGATGGTTTTTTCCAGGAATTCTCTGTCCTCGAAGTCGTGCTCCGGCTGGTGAAGCACTACCAGCTGTATTCCACGGTTGCGGGCGATCTCTGCCAGCATCTCCAGCTCTGTATGGCATCTTAGGCATTTTGGATCCCACAGGTGTACCAGGTGTTTGCCCTGGCTGAAGTCTGGTTTTCCGTTTATCCATTCCTCAGCTTCGAAATCTTCGAATTCATCGCCTACAAACATTCTTACTGTATGTTTTGAGCTGGTTATCTATTAAGTTATGGCTGAGAACTTGTTCATTACAGGTCTATGAAAGAGTTCGTTAACCGTTGGGATGAGAAAATATTCAGTATAACTCCGATAGGAGCTGCAGATTACGAACTTAAGGATAGGATCCAAGGAGAAGATCTTGATTTTGAGGATTATGAAGAGGCTCTGGACAATTACCGTTTTGCACAGGCAGCATTCAATATCTCAAGAGTTCTACTATACGCCGGATTGATCAGCTCGATAGCAAGCACCTTCAGTATCTACGGTCTTGGAATAATAGAACAGATAGCATCCTACATCGGAGCCACTGTTACATTCATACTTTACACAGTTACCAGGCATTTTGCATCCAGGCGGAAAGAGCTGTACCGTTTGGAGCGTGAACTGCTTCTGAACCAGGTTTAGATTTTATTCTCTATCGAGCACGGTGTAAAGGATTATTATCGTGAGTGTTGAGAACAGTACTGCTGGTGCGAATATCTGCAGCATCTGTTCTGAGATAACACCTAGATCGATCGCGATTATCAGTACTACCAGTGTTTCTATATCCAGGCTGAGCAGCGATGCTGCTACAGTCATCGGTTTCTCTATATCGTGTAGCCTTGATACTATGTATCCGATTACGATCTTTGGTACTGTTGAGAGCGTGAATAGTAGGAATGCGGCGTCGATGTTGGCTATCATCCCTGAGCTTCCGAATATTGTTAGTCCGAGGCCGAACCAGGCGAAGAAAATCGGAATGAAAAGTCCTTCTGCTATGGCACTTATTTTTTCCTGGAATGCACGGCTGTCTGTGAAGTCGCTTCTTGATACGATGACTCCTGCGAAGAATGCGCCGAGTACTGAGGATAGTCCTACTGTCTGGCTTATGTAGGACATGAATAGAAGCAGTGAGAAGGTTATTGCGAACTGTGCTTCCGTTTCCTCGAACATCATGATGTAGTCATCGATCTTGTGGATGAATTCGTGTAGTATGTAGAATACTGCGATGAAGCCGAGGATAGATCCTATCTTGATTAGTTTGGCCTGTATACCCTGTGTTGCGTAGACTACAAGACCGGTCAGCGCTATGAAGCCCAGTGTTACATTTATTACAGATGATTTTATGGTGTATTTGCCGATGTGTTCTCTGAGGAGTCCTTTTGACATCATCAGCTTGGAAGGCACTCCTATGTCCACTACTGCGTATGCAAGAGCAATGAACAGGAATGCTGATACTCCCTGATCCGGTAGATAGGATGGCTGAAGTAGTAGAAGAGTTGAGAATATTACAGCGAATGTTCCGATTAGTATAGATGTACCCAGCTGTAGGCCTTCACGGTGAGTGAATATATCAACTACATTTTCTTCTTTCAGTCCTGCCTGGAAAAGTATGAGTGTGGCGCCGACTGTTGCGAATCCTGCTACGGATGATGCTGATATAGCCCATCCTTCAGGTATCAGAGAAGTGTATGATGCCAGGTTTGTGATCCCAGGTCCTAGAAGTACCCCGGCTACTATGTAGCCTAGTATTGATTCTAGTCCTATCCTTTCGAAGAGTTCTCCAACCAGGAAAGAGAATGCAAGCAGTATTCCAACTGAAAGCAGTGTTGCTCCACTTAAACTAGCCATTGTGAGCCTCCTCAATCAATGTGTCTTCATGTACGACACCGATTATTTCGCCGTTTTCCTCGACTGGTAAAGCTCTGATGTCCTCTCTATCCATCAGGAAAGCCATATCTCCGACTTCTTCGTCAGGGCCGATTGTTATCTCGTGTTTGTTCATCAGATCTTCAGCTGTATCCGGCATATAGCTTCCATCAAAGCTGAAGCCAAGTATACCGACGACTTTTTCCTCATCCAGTCTTTCCTCAGGTATCAGATGTTTTAGAAGAACTTCTTCATGGATCTCGCCCACGAAATCATCATCTTTCTCTACTATCAGTGCGTTCTCAGAACCGTGAAACTCCTCTACAACAGTATCTATATCCGCATCATGAGCTATAAAATCCGGTTCATCCATTATATCGCGGGCAGTCAAAGACATACAAAATGATTGCAAATTCCTGCGATTTAAAGAAAGTGGTCGCCGGGACTGGGATTTGAACCCAGGAGGGACGGTATGTCCCACCGGTTCTCAAGACCGGCGCGTTCAACCAAGCTCCGCCATCCCGGCAAGGTTTGTATGAACTTTTTTTCAGGTTAAGTATCTTATAACCTTACTCTTGTTTGGCTTCTTCGTATCTCTTTTTGATTTCTTCGAAAAGTTCTCTTCCTGTTTCTGTGTTGAGTCTTTCCTCTGAGTGCTGGAAGAATTCGTCGAGTGATTTTTCTTTGGAGTGGCGTCTCTGTTTTGAGTATTTTAGCGCCTGGATGCACATGTCCAGGACATCCATGTCTTTGACGAATTTGGCTGTCTGTGTTTCTCTTTCTTGGTATTCTTCCCAGAGATCTATTATATCATCGAATCTGCTTTCTGGAGGTAGGTCATGGATTGCTCTTCTCTCCATTTCCTCCTTTTCTTCATCTGTTCTTTCGTATCTGTCCGAGTGTTTCTTGGATACTAGATCGCCGGTTTTGGCTTCGGGTAGATCCTGTATAACCGCCATTTTGACTGCTTTTCCTTCATCTACTCCTTCTTCTTCGGCGTAGAGCAAACATAGAAATTTGACGCCCCATACATGTGATGCTACGGATTCAGGGTCTTTGATTCCTTTGAACAGCCATCCTGTACGCGGTTCGTCTTTCAAGTTGTAGGATTCCAGTAGGAAGTCGATATCGTCAGATTTCATTGTATTTCACTGATCCCAGTTTTTCGGGTATGTTTCCGGGTCCATGAAGACTTTTTCTAGTTCTGCGGCTTTTCCGTCTTCTGCGTCGTACATTTCCTGAGAGTTCATCGATGCTTCTGCGAGTGCGACGAGTTCTCCTTTCAGTGTCATGATAGCTACGGTTTCTTCTTCCTTGATACCGTCCTGTAGTTTGGTTATCCCGTTTACTCCAAGGTTTGCTCCGTTGGCTACGGCGTTCACCGCTGTGTCTTTGATAACTATCTTGGATAGATGGTTTACTG
>JBEQAZ010000002.1:0-46372 GCA_041640055.1 Candidatus Nanohaloarchaea archaeon
GATATTATCCTCTGCTACTTCCTGTACGGCTTCAAGTGTTTCTTCGTCGAAAAGGTCTTCTAGTTGGTCTTCCTTTCCTACGGATATCTCGAATCCGTGGAAGCTTGAGTCGAACTTTCGCTGCATCTGGAACGCTATTTCCTCAATAGCTGTTTCTTTATCCATCCCAAGTTTTTCAGCTACCTGTTCGATGAATTCTTCTGCTTTCTGTTCCTTGTTCCACCGGCTCATCGCCTCTCGTTTCTGTTTATCGTTTACACGCTTGATGGAGAGGCTGATGTTGTTCTCGTCTTCGGCTTCTACTACCTGTGCTACGGTCTTCTCTCCTTCGCTGAGTTCTTTGTTGATGTCCTGTACCCAAGATCTAGAAACTTCTGATATATGAATAAGTCCGCTTAGGTCTTCGTATTCATCTAGTTCTGCATAGGCAGAGTTCTGATCGATATCTGTAAGGGTTATTACGACTAGGTCGCCTTCATCCGGGATGTCTTTGTACCATTTCATTTTCTTTGTTGTTCACCTATGCAGGTCTTGAAAAGTTTGAATAGAGAGTAAAAAAGTTTCTTCTCCGGAGTTTTTATTCCGGACTGAGTGTTTCTACTACTTTTCCGTTGAGTTCAGGCTTTCCGCCCTTTGGATCTGCGATTACTGTGCTGCAAACCAGGCATTCTACTTCTGATGCTGCTCTTGAGAAGATTGTCTGCTGGTTTCCGCATTCTTCGCATTCTACTCTTAGAAAGTCTTGTGCCATTAATTATTTCACCTCTCGATCTCGAATTTTGCTGCTCTGATGGCGTCTTTAGGTTTGTTTGACTTTCCGCATTCCTGACACTGGAACTGAAGATCTCTCTTCTTGGATGTCGGGTTCTTTCCTCCACGGCTTCTGATTGCCGGGTTCTCGTATGGGAATGAACCGTATCCGTGGTCGATCTTTCGCTGTCTCTTTCGGAACTTCTTTCTCATCTTTCCGTCAGGTCTTCCAGTTACTTCTTTCACTGTCTGAGTTGTATGCTGGTCGCAGTGTGGACAGTACCTTTTCTGCTCTTTTGGAATCTTGACCATACTAGACAAGTATAGAATAAATCTTTAAAAGGTCACTTATCCGGTGACATGATTTCCGTACCATCAGCATCCTGAGGATCGACAATATTCTCATTATCCGCATAGAAAACCTTCGTCCTGATATTCGATCTCTCAATCAAACGGAGAGCTGACTCATCAACAACCGAGTAGGTCCCTGGCTCGTTCCGTCCGCCCGTCAGTTCAAGAAGCTCCTCAACCGTTATCTCATCAAACTTCTCAGCATTTTCATCTTCCTCAGGATCGCCGGAATAGATGCCGTCAACACGCGTCGCGATGTACAGATCTGCATCAAGAAGCTCTGCAACGGTTGCTGCAACCGCATCTGTTGAGTATCCTGGTACTAGTCCGCCGGTCACTACATTTTTGCCGGTGGATGCTGCTTTCTGTATCTCTTCAGGTTTTTCAGGTACCTCAGGATAGCTGTCTTCGATCTCTGTGAGAAGTGTCTGTGCGTGAAGCCGGGTCGCTTTTATTCCTATGAGGTCTTTCTCTCCTTTGTTGCCTTCGACTGCTTTCTGGTATTTGCTTAATCCTCCTGCACCGGTCACGATTATTTTTTGTTCTTCTCCTGAGTTCAGTGCTTCGGCTAGTTCTCCTATATTTTCCAGTTTGTCTCTGATTATTGATCCGCTTATTGCGTATACTTCTGTCATTCTACTACCTCTGCGTTTCCACGGTTTACAAGTATTTCTGCGTTTTCCTCAGGTATCGCCGCTTCCTCACCTTCCTCGAACGGTCCATAAGGCTCCAGATCTGTACCCATGAACTCTGGTACATCTGAAGTGATTTTCACCAGTTCGTATCCTTCTTCAATATCTCTTCCTTCGTTTTCTTCCTCATCTTCTGATTCGTCTTCTCCATTTTTCGTAGTTTCTTCCATCTGTACTGGTTCGTCAGTTTCTATATCGGTTTCAGGTTCTTCTGCTTCTGTTTCTTCAGTACCTGAGTCCTTTGTTTCTACTTTCTGTACGGAGGTTGTGTCGATTCGGTCTTCTATTCTTGTACGGTGGTCCTTGAAGTCTTTTTTGATTTCTCTGAATAGTTCCTGTTCGCTTGGTAGAAGGTTGAGGTTTCCTGCGTTCAGATCTGTTTTGACTGCTATCTGTGCCTGTCTGTATATCTTTTTCTCTCTGAGTGATATTATTTTGTCGAATACGCGTTTGGCGTTGTTGTATTCTCGGTCCTCTCCTAGTTCTTCTTTGTTCGCGAGGTATTCGGAGACTTGTCTGAAGAAGTTTTCATCCAGCTCTGTTAGTTCGTCCTGTCTTTTCTCTGATTTCTGTACTTTTCGGAGTTCGCTGAATGTGAGAGGATCCATTTTCTATAGAAATAGTCGCGGTGTAAACTTTTTTACCTTACTCAATCTTTCTGACTTTGTCATCTTCGTTACATGTCTGGACATGTTTCTTGTAGTAGCTCTCCATCTCGTATGTTTTACCGCAGTAAGGGCATTCAAATGTGTCTTCATCATCCTCTTCATCGCCGTCTCCGTCCTCCTTTCTTGCCTTTCTGAATGCATAGCTTACAGGGTTAGGAACCTTCTCTTCTAGGTTGTCGCCTTCGTACACCTGCATATCTTTGTAGTAACCTTTGGAATCATAGTTCGGTGGCGGAACTGTTTCATCTCGTTTCCGGTGCCAGTTCAACTGGCCTTTCACATAGCTTTCACGCAGCTCCTCCTTGTTCTCACTGTTCCATTCCCATATCTTGGACTTTATCTCCTCCCAGGAATAACCTACTGTTCGGAAAAAGTTGATTAAGATGAAGAGTGCTCTTTTTCGGCCATCCTCGAGTCCGTCAAGAATATTGTTTATGGTTGGAGGGAAGTATTTCTCCGGTACTGCTTCGTCCGGTCGGTCGAACTCTTTCTCCTCGCTTTCGATCCTTTTCTCTCTTTTCTCCTTCTTTCTACTCTCTATGAAATCCAGAGCCTGTACAACCAGATTCCGTGCTTCATCTTCCTCGTAACTATCCAGGAAACCTGTCTCAAAATCAATCTTATCGATCTCAGCATCCTCCTTCTCAAACTCTTGTATCTCGTCTATCTCTATTGGCTTGGAGACAAGCCAGCTCTTGTCGTTGATGGAGTAAGGCATACGGAAGAGATGTCTCTGACCCCAGTCATTCTCTACATCC
This sequence comes from Candidatus Nanohaloarchaea archaeon, assembly GCA_041640055.1. Lineage (GTDB taxonomy): Archaea > Nanohalarchaeota > Nanosalinia > Nanosalinales > Nanosalinaceae > JBEQAZ01. Next base: position 3,220 of record JBEQAZ010000002.1, read on the forward strand.
GCTACCTGGAATGGATCGAGGCCGTCATCCGTCTGCATCTCTTCCTCAAAACCGTATTCCTTGACAAGGTTCTCTACCTCGTCTCTAATGTTTTTTCTTATGTAGTCGATTATCCCTCGTGGTAGTTCAGGGTAGTGATCGGCTATCTCTGTTTCCTCTGCTTCTTCCGGGAATGCTTCTTCTCTTACGCCTATGTGGAAGCCTCTGTTGCCTGAGAATTTGACTGAGATGTGGTCTATTCCGTGGTGTTGAATTTCCTGTATAACTAGTTCTGCTACATCTTTTGAGAGTTCGAAGCTTTCGTCACAGTCGATATCGATTACGAGGTCCCAGCCGGTTCGCAGATCGTTTAATGTACTCACTTTGTCGATTAGTAAGGGGTTTCTCCATCGTTCGACTGATGCGTGGAATGCGATTGCTCCGTCTTCTACGAGCTGTGTGAAGTCGCCGGGAAAGTTGATTGCGTCCGGGCGTTTTCCGTATCCCTGTGGGTATGTTGGAGCGATTTCTCGGTACTGGCAGAGTTCGACTATTCGTTCTACCAGTTCTTCCTGCTGGTAATACTGTCTTATCTTCCAGTCCTGTGGTTTTTCCCGCTCCCCCATCTTTGTTTAATCCTCTTCTCTGTAAAGGTAAAAAGACCTTTGACTCCTGGGTTTTCTGTATTTGTTTTTCTGCATGTATCTGCCTCTGGCAGCGTTCAAAAAAGCCTGTTTAGAACAAATAAGAAGGAATAGTTGGTGGGGTGAGGGTTGTTAGTCCTCTTCGATTCTCGGTGCGAGAACAAAGCTCAGGTTCGCTTCATCTGGGATAACGAACTCAAGTCGCATTGGGAAGTCCTGTCCCAGCTTGACTCCTACATTATCGGATAGCTTCTTGCCTCCGATCATCTTGGATAGGTAGTCAAGGCTGAACATGGATTTGGCTTCTCCTCCTTCAAGGCTGATGACTCCTGGGGAATCCCCTGTAATTGTGAATGATGCGTTGCTCTGATCCCCTTCTGCGCTGATGTTGATCTGGTCACCGTCAGCGGTTACTGTTACTGAGTCGGATACTACCATTGCGTCCTTGATTGCGCTTTCAAGTACTGAAGTGTCCAGTTCTGCTTCGACTGTGAAGTCAAGCTGGTCTGTGCTTGGGATATCGTCTTCTGACAGGTTTAGTATTGGTAGTGAGAAGTTTCGTGTTGAAGAGCTTTCCATTGTGATGTGGAACTGTGAGTTTTCTTCGTCTAGTTCGAAGGTGATTGTGTCGTCGCTGTTTGCTCTTCTGAGGATTGAGTAAAAGTTTTCTAGGTTCAGTCCTACTTTGGTTTCTTCGTCTAGTTCGTAGTTTTCGAATACTTCTTTCTCTATTTTGAAGTCGACTAGTCCGACCATTGCAGGGTCTGCTGCTACTAGTTTGATTCCGTCTTCCTGCAGCTGGAATAGTCCTTCGCTGATCAGGTCGGAGATGGTTTTCATAGAGTCTTTGATGAGGCTTACTTCTTCTGTTTCTGCTTTGAACACTGAAATCACCTATTGTTATTGACTGGTGTTAACAACTTTTTTAACTTTGTTGTGGAGGTCTGAATCAATGCTTGAGAAGTCCTGCACGATCTCCCCCTGGATCTCGAAGCTGTCCGGTGTTGGCAGTACTCGGCCTAGAACTCGGATCCGGTCCTGTTCTTCAACTCCCTGAAGTAGATCTTCTTCAAGGAATACTTCGGTGCTTCCTGTTCCGTCGTCCAGGGTTAGTGAGTCCTCTGATTTGGAAAGTACTGTGCCTACTATTCTTACACGGATATCGGACTGAGGTGAGATATCCTCTATGTCCCTAGGTTCGGCTGCAGCTCTTCTCTGTCTTTCTTCTGGCATATCTAGAAAAACTCGTCCAAATGTTATAACTCTTCCCCGGTTTTTTCCGAAGTTTCAAATACCACCGAACCGGTACTTAAATCATGGATCTGACTGGGAAGAAAGGTGAACAGGCAGCGGAAGGCGTACAGAACATCTCACAGCGCCTGGAGGAACTTGAATCACATATCAATGCTATTGATGACGCGGTACAGGACAACCAGAACAAGATCCAGAACTTCTCCTCTATCGAAAGCACGGTCGCAAACCTGAGATCGGAACTTGGAAACTACTTCACGAACTACAACAACCGTATACAGTCACTGGAAGGTATGCGTGACTCGGTTGAAGAAGATATCAAAAGTAACTCTGACAGGATCTCGGGACTGGAAAAGATGAATATCAAGCTAGAGGACCGGCTTGATGACCTCGAAGACAGTGTTGAGGAGAACAGTGAGTCGCTCTCAGAGATCAAGAACCAGGTTGAAAGCCTTCAAGAAGATATAGATAATATTGAGACCCGCAGTGAGGAAGCTGATACTTCAGAGTTTGATGACAAGATCGATCAGAAGGTTGATCGTAACCGTTTCAAGAGCAGGCAGCGAGCTGTCAATCATGAGATCAACAAGCTTCGTACCTCTATCAACGCGTTAGCGGATAGTATAGATGAAAATGATAAGATAGAGATTGATAACTAGAGTTTCTCTAATAGTTCTCTAGTCGTATTCTTTGTGGACATTCCCGCATTCTGTGCATCTGTAGAATCTTGTAGGCGGTTCGTCTGATGCACGGGTCTGTTCCATCCAGAACTCACATTCCATGTTCCCACATTTCGGACATTCCTTCTCTGTCGTCGGGTTCATGGTTTCTTCCTCGCCTTCTTCGTTCACATTCAGGCGGTCCATAGGGTCGTCTTCTTTTTCCTCGGTGACTTTGTAGTCGTCTTCGTCTGCGTCCTGTACTTGGCCGCAGTTACGGCATTTCATCACATTTCCGTCGTCGGTTTTCTCGGAGACAAGCATGCCTCCACAATCATCACAGAAGTCCATGGTGACAGAAATTATGCAAGAAATTCTTTTATAACCTATCGATATCTCTAATCTAGGATTCCTGACATACTGGGTAGGTATCGATAACCACTGGTTTACCGCCGTTCAAGCCCATAAAGTCCATAAGCAACAGTTTGAATCCTCCGATCCGCGGGATCTTGAAACGGGAAACTCCATATATCTGCTCTGGCCGTACATCTTCCTCGAAACGGATCTGTCTCGGATTATTGTCGCCTTTGGTTTCCAGGTAGCTATCATGCTTCTCTGTAACTCTGTGAACTACAGGAATATCCATTCCAGCCGCGTACTCAAGGCCTATTCGGACGCCGTCAGCATTGCCGTATTCGCCTTGGTCGATCCGGAACCTTTCGCCGCCTAAACTCAGAACTGCGTACTGCTCTCCGTTTGAACGGGCATCAACAAGTTCAAGTGTTTCTCCATTCAAGCTATAGCTGGAGTTCTCCTCGTTCAATTTGATCTGCTGCCCATTCACCTCGAGCACTGCTTGATCAATTACATCGTATACCGCGATATCATCTTCCTTTATATCTTCGAACTCTGTGCCTTGAACTATCAGTATATCTCCTACATTTAGAGCCGGGTACATCGAGCATGATACAACTGAAATTACCGGTCTCTCGGTCTGCATCACTGTGCCTGCTGTCTGCAGGGTTCCAAAGGCAAGTAATGCCGCGACTGCTAGAAAGAAACCTGTGTTCAGTATCTCTTCCAGTTGTTCAGGTATCTCTGGTTCTTCCATCTGAATTAAGAAAAAGTATAGGTGAGGAGTTACTTTAATCCTGCTGCTTTAGATCTGGCCTTGAAGTTCGGTGATCCAGTCCTTCGCTGTCTCAAGTGCTTCGTCAAGGTCGTCTTCAGGTGTGTCGGATACCACTACTAGATTGGATTCGTCTCCAAGCGGGTGTCCTTTGTCGTAACCTGCTTCGCTGTCGTTCTTCCATAGAGCTTTTCTCATCAGGTTGGCAACGGTGTGATTGCCGTCCATATCTACAATCAACCGGTCGTCCTTTTCTACAGTTGTAATTTCCATAGTATAAGTTTGTCAATCCTCCTTTTGTTCTGCGATTATGATATCCACTTCAATTTCTTGGCTTGCCTCTGTATGGAAGCCAAAAGTCGGTGGAAGTGAAACAGTGTAGCCCTCAATCGCTACAACTCTAAAACCTGAATTCTCGACAAAATCTTTTATAACCGAGCGCTTTCCTCTAGGAGAAATACCGTACACCTTGGAACCTATACTCACAGCCTTCTCCCAGAACTTCATACCAAGATCACTGTGGACAGAAAAAGGCGGATTCATCAAAACAGTATCAAAACCAGAGTCAACAGAACTCATATCCTCGTTCAGTATATCTATTTCAACATCCAAGTTTTCAGCGTTACTCTTCAATAGCGGTATTGAGTCTTTATCTTTCTCGACCGCAGTAACATTTCCTCCTAGCAAACTTGCTCCGATGGAAAGCATACCGGTTCCGGCACCCAGATCCACTATTTCCTGATTCTTTATATCACCCTGCATGTACGCTGTGTACACTAGGTCTGCTGCAAGATGCGCAGGTGTGAGGTACTGCTCCATTTTTATCTTCGGATCCTCGAAATCCTCTACTTCTGAAAGCTTTCGGGCTAAGTGGTTCTTCTTCACACCGAGAGAATTCAAGTCGGCAGTGATTTAAGATTAAGCAGGCTAAACCCCAAAAGTAATGTCCGAATACGAAGACCTATCCCGAGAAGAACTGATTGAACTGCTTGAAGAAAAAGAAAATGAAGACCAGATCGTGTTTTTCGAGCCACAGCGAGAGATAATAGTTTCAGATCCGGATGAGGAAACACTGAACGAATTATCACAGATAGCGCATATGGAAACTTCTTCCGAGCAGCATTACAAGTTCCAGGTGCGGGAGATGGATATATGGAACTCGGACAGATCTCTGGAAGAGATGAAGGAGATATACACTCGTCTCCTAGGCAGCTACCCAAGCTTCTTGGAATGGGTGGAGAGAACCTATGAGCGCCAGAACATCTTCTCAATCGAACACAGAGGAAGGTACCATGCGCTGGAATCGTCCGACCCGGAAAGAATGGAATGGGCCCGGAACATCGACAAGGTAAGAGACAATCTGGCAGTAGATCTATCAGATACAGCATCCAGAATCGCGATGGGCTCCAAGTCTCGTGCAGAGATCAAGGAAGCACTTCTGAAGAAAGGATATCCGGTAGAGGACAACTCCAAATACCGTGAAGTAGATGAAAAGATTGGCTGCGATCTGACAATCGATCTCAGAGACTACCAGAACGAATATGTAGAACGAGCATACGATGAACGCGCAGCAGTGCTAGCTAATCCAGCAGGATCCGGAAAAACAGTTACTTCAATCGGACTTATGGCGAAAATCGATGCACCGACACTTGTACTGGTACCACAGCGTTCGCTTGTAGCTCAGTGGAAAAGAGAAATACTAGACAAAACTACACTTACAGAAGATCAGATAGGAGAATACCACGGCGGTCAGAAGAAGATGAAGGATGTAACAATCGCAACCTACCATATGGCTGCTGAAAAGACATCATTATTCAGAAAGGACTGGGGGCTTATCATCTTCGATGAAGTACACCACATCCCTTCCAAGATGTTCAGGAAGACAGCAAATCTGCAGTCAACTCGTAGAATCGGGCTTTCCGCTTCACCTGTCAGAGAAGACAGCAAGGAAAGAGAGATATTTGCCTTGATTGGGAAAGAAATCGGAGGAGAATGGGCAAGGTTCTTCCAGGAAGGCCATGTGGTCAAGCCTGATGTAGAACTCCGTTTCGTCGAATTCGAATCCGATTACTACCGAAACAAATACGAACAGGCTTCAGGTATCAAGAAAGCTATTGTGGCTTCCAAGAACCCGGCTAAGATTCCTGTGCTTGAGCAGCTTCTAGAGGAACATGAGGATGAGAAAACAATCATTTTCTGTGACTGGATCGATCAAGGAGAGGATATCTCAGAGAAATTCGATATACCATTTGTCTCTGGAGAGACTGACTTTGAAGATAGAGAGGACTACTTCCAGAAGTTCAGAGAAAACGAACTGACAACACTTATCGTATCCCGTATCGGCGACGAAGGCCTCGATCTGCCGGACGCAGAAGTAGGAATCGTGATGAGTGGACAAGGAGGCAGCCGAAGACAGGCAACACAGCGAGCAGGAAGAGTGATGAGACCGTTCGGTGATGCGCAGGTATACATGATAGCTACAAAAGGAAGCAACGAAGAAGACTTCGTTAAACGCCAGGTAGAACTTCTGAAAGAGAAAGGCGTACCTGTAACGATAAGTGATTAAAATGACGGATCCAGTTGAAGTCTTTTTTCCTGAAGAAAATACAGGTCTCCGGCTTCTAGGTGGAAAAGTTCAGGAAGTAGAAAGCCGTTTAGGAGAGCATTCTGCATTGGATGCAGCAGGATTCAGAAAAGCCGAACCAGAAGAACTTCCTGAAAACTCCATATATACTCCTACTGTCTACATACAGGAATATAAAATACCTTACAGCGATGACGGCGACCATCTTGATCCGGATGTACAGACAGCATCTCTATATTCAGTGGCAACCACTGATGGACACTACTTCATCGCTGAAGAGGAAGAAATCTCAAGTTACATTCCCGAACTCAGCGCTGAATTCTACGGCAGGAGAGAATAAATTCATTTTTCAAAATACCTGCCAAACTTTCCCATATGACACTGATCAAAGCCGAGAATTTGAACAAGACCTTCCGCATCTACAACCAGGGAGAAGGAATCAGAGGATACCTCAAATCCTTTATCAGCAGAGACTATGAAGAAGTCCACGCCGTTGAAGATCTGAATCTGGAGATAGATGAGGGCGAGATGATAGGGTACATCGGAGCGAACGGAGCCGGAAAATCCACCACAGTCAAGATGCTGACCGGGATACTGGAACCCTCCTCTGGCGATATCAAAGTTGACGGAAGGAACCCAAGTCAGGAACGGAAGAAAAACGCGATGAATATTGGAGTGGTATTCGGTCAGAAAACCCAGCTCTGGTGGGATTTACCAGTCAAAGAAAGCTTCAAACTTCTGAAGGAAATCTATGAAGTAAGCGATGAAGATTATCAGGACAGGATCGATGAGTTCGATGAAGTTCTTCAACTATCAGATTTCTGGGATCAACCTGTTAGAAAGCTTAGTCTCGGACAGAAAATGCGTTGCGAGCTCGCAGCAGCGTTCCTCCACCATCCCAAAATTGTTTACCTGGATGAACCGACTATAGGACTGGATGTAGCGGTCAAGGAGCGTATCAGAGACTTCATCCGGAAAATGAATCGTGAGAAAGACATCACAGTGATGCTGACAACACATGACATAGGGGATATAGAAGACCTCTGTGACCGCATTGTTGTCCTGGATGAAGGTAGGAAGATCTACGATGGACAGCTGGAAACACTGGTGAACCGTTTCTCGTCCAGAAGACTGGTTCTTGAAACAGATGACAGCATAGAACTAGATATCGATGGCGTAAAAGATGTTCAGAATGTAAATGGCCAGGTCGAAATCGTATTTGACCGGGAAATCATCTCAGCAACTGATTTGATGCAGGAAGTCCTTGAAAGATACGATGTAAGTGATTTCCAGATCAAAGAGCCAGATATCGAGGCAGTAGTCAAGAAAATCTATAATGAAGGACTGGCTGAGGAATAAAATGTCTAAAGCAAGAAAATACCTAGAGTTCATGCGCATAGGATTCAGAGAATCAACAGCCTACCGATTCAACGCAGTCATGTCCCTGGTAGCGTCAGTTCTCTACCTGGTAATGGTATACGCTATCTGGACAGCGATAGACGCCGGCGGACAGCTAGCAGCAAGTCTCTCAGGAGTACTAACATACATCCTGCTCGGACAGGTAGTATCTAACTCCGTATTTACAGAAGTGGAGAGCTTTCTTTCAGAAAGAGTGAGGGAAGGAACTATCGTAAACGAGCTGAAGAGACCAGTCTCTCTCAGACTTCAGATCTACTCGTATCTGGTCGGAAAATCATTTTTCAACATACTAACCAAAGGAATACCAGTACTGATCATAGGCTTCCTGTTCATAGATATACAGACACCGTCAATGGTAAATGCAGCCGGTTTCATACTTTCAATCATCCTCAGCTTCAACCTGGTCTTCACTTTCTCGTTCCTGACATCTATGCTGGTGTTCTGGACCGAGATCGGATGGGGAATCCGGGCGATGAGAACCAACATACAGGATGTATTCTCAGGCGTCCTATTCCCGCTCTACCTCTTGCCGGCCAGCCTATCCGGAGTATTTGACCTGCTTCCGTTCAAGTGGATGGCTGACGGCCCGATACAGATATTTACGATGCAAGCTACCGGTACAGAGATGCTTAACATCTTCGGACTACAGCTTTTCTGGATAGCAGTGATCGGAATAACCGGAGAGCTTGCATGGCGAAAAGCCAAGAAAAAACTCACGGTACAGGGAGGATAAAAACAGATGATCAAACAGAAATATGAGGTCTTGAGAAAGTACCTGAGTATCTACTGGTACTACTTCAAACAGTACTGGAAGACCCGACTGGTCTACAAGGCAGACTTCACGGTAGGTTTTGTCGCACAGCTAGTCAACCTAGGAGCATCACTCGCATTCCTGACTCTGCTTTTCACCCAGGTAGAGACTATCAACGGCTGGACATTCAACGAAATGCTGTTCCTCGCAGGACTTGGAGGATTCATAATGAACTTCCATCATGTTTTCCTGTTCAACATGTTCAACCTAGAGGACTACATTGTTGAAGGACGGATGGACAGGTTCCTTCTGCGTCCTTTAAGCCCATTATTCCAGGTATACGCAGATGAAGTATCCGACAACAATCTTTCCAAACTGATAGCGAACTCAGCACTAATCATCTACTCCGCTAATCAGATTGGACTGAAGCTTCTCACACCAGAGAACATCCTGTATGGTATTGCAGCTCTGGCCTCAGGTATGCTTGTATTTGCAGCTGCCTATATGGTATTTGCTACCACAGGTTTCTGGACCGGTAGAAGCAGGAGCGCTATCTGGCTGATCTTCCGTCTAAGTGAGTACAGAAGGTATCCGTACAATATCTACAGTCTGCCGATTCAGATTATCTTGGTGACAGCGATCCCGATAGCTTTCGCGTCGTTCTTCCCGGCAACATTCTTCCTGGATCGTACCGCTTGGCAGACCTGGCAGATGATATCAATAGCTGCTGGACCGGTCTTGTATGCTTTGGCCCTAGTGTTCTGGAAGATCGGGTTAAGCAACTACTCAAGCACCGGGAGCTGACCCTCTACAGGCAGATTGAAATATTTTAACCAGGTTAAACATTCTTCCCGAACCACGAAAATGAGTTACACCTACCTTGACCATGTGAACACTGAGTTCCTTACGGATGAAGAAAAAGTCGGTGAAGCAGCAGATGAAATGCTTCGAGACCTCTTCCAAAGCCGTATAGCCACCAAATCCAGAGCCATACAGGGAGACGACCTCAGATATGTAGTGATCGAGAATGGAGAGTACCCCGAGATAATTGAGGAGGAAGGAGAATGGCAGACTGGCGACTACAGCGTAACAGATGAGAACGAGTACGAAAGAATCTATGAAGAAAATAGTGGAAATGTGGAAAAAGAGCAGATATCAGCTGCCGAAGCGGCTGAACACTTCGGAACTGCTGAGATCTGAGTTTACTCGAAATTCTCTCGGTAAAGTTCCTGGCTTCTTTCGATCGCTTCTTTTGCGTCTTCTGCGTCTCCCCAGCCTTCGATCTCTACTTCTTTCTTAGGTTCTAGGTTCTTGTAGGTCTTGAAGAATTCTGCGATCTCTTTCTTCTTGTGTTCGTTGACATCTGCCAGGTCTTCTACATTGTTCCAGCGTGGGTCTTCTGTTGGTACTGCGATGATGTTGTCGTCCTGTTCGCCGTCGTCGTCCATGTAGAGGATTCCTACCGGCCTAACTTCGATTACGCATCCTGGGAATGTTGAGTGAGTTGTAAGGACCAGGATGTCCATTGGGTCGCCGTCTTCGTAGTAGGCTTGTGGGATGAATCCGTAGTCGCCTGGGTACTGGATTGATGAGTAAAGTACTCTGTCTAGGACGACGCTTTCTTTTTCTTTGTCGTATTCGTATTTGTTTTCTGTTCCGTCTGGGTTTTCGATTACAGCGTTGATTACATCTGGTGCGTCCGGACCTGTTTCATAGTCCTGCCATTTGTTTACCATTGTGGTTCTAACGGAGAATTGGTCAGTTACACTTTTTTAACTGACTGTAGAATTCAGTGAAATGAGAAAAAAGGTGTAGAAGATTTACTCGGTGTTCTTAGCTGTAGCTGACAGCCTGATCATGGATATATCAGTTACATGACCGCAGTTACTGCAGACGACCTTCACCCAGTCGATGTTAGGTTTATCAACGGCGTTGACATTTAGTTCGTTACCACATTCTTCGCATTCAAGTGTCATGAATTTTGTTCGTCCTCTTCCCAGTTTAAAAATAGGTTCCCAACTATTTAAGCCTAACTAGACCTTGATTCATTATACATATTTTACCGCGGGTTCGTGGTCTAGCTTGGTTATGACACCTCCTTGACGTGGAGGAGATCCCCAGTTCAAATCTGGGCGAACCCACTCAATTTTCTCATCGAATTTCTGATTGGTTAGCTGGTTTTATTCTGTACGGCTCCGGATTCGTTATCAACGAGTCAAAAAACTTTTATTTCTTTGTTCACAATAGTATTATGGTGGATAGCCATGGAAAACGAAAATGATTTGCCTGATAAGCGTGAAGGCGCAGGATTGATCTGGAATATGTCTGGCAACCTAGTGATGCCAGTGAGAGATAATGGACCAATACCACAGCCAAAACGCTTGGACGGCCAAATGGGTCGTGTAGAAGACGGAAAAGTAAAGGTAGCGCAGGCAAGAGAGGGAACTGAAGAGACAGCCCTTGTCCGTGAAGGAGAGAACACGGAACTCGGTGTACCTGAAAACATCAGAGGCAGCGAACTCGAACACAACCTCGTAAGAACCTACAGGAGAGCCGGTAGTGATGAAAACAGCTCGCTTCCAGAGATCGATGATGTCTTCTACTACGAGGCATCACAGGAAGTACCCGAAAGCATGCCCCAAGCAGAAGTCGATGCAGGACACATCACAGGTTACACCTACGAGATCACCGATGATATCAGCGAGGAACGGATGAACGACCTGAGTATCGATATTGATCCCGATAGAGTAGGTGAGGACCTGGCTGTCTATGACCTGGAGCACATGGTGGGTGATGAAGGAGAAGTAACTCATTTTGACCGGCCTGTAGCTATGCTGGATCCTGAAGGGGACCATGTGGAGATCTACAGAAACGGTGAGAGACAGTACAGTGGCGATGTGTCAGGTCTGAAAGGTTTCATGGCGGAAGAGTACGACTGGGATATGGAAGATGTTAGTCATCCGGCAACCGCCAAAGTACAGGCAAGATTGAAAGCCTACGAGGACAGCCTTGGGGACCAGACCAGGGAAGAACTGGTAAACGACCAGTACTGGGATTCAATGGATGATATTGATGCCGCATTCAGTGACTTTCCTCAGCCATAAAAAATTCTCTATTCTTTAATTTCATACAGAAACTGGCATTCAACCTGTCAGCGAATCAACATTCAAAAGCATAATCCTTCAATAAGAATTTGTAAGAAGGGAAAGTAGCTCAGGGGTTAGAGCGCTGCGCTCATAACAATTCATTTGTATGAGCGATGAGGAAAACGGTGATTCTGGATAGCCGGTTTCCGATGATTAAATGTACTCTCCAGAAAATTTTGTGAGAAACGCAGAGGTCCCGGGTTCGATTCCCGGCTTTCCCATCCTTAGCATTCGTGAAGGCTTTTCGAAATCATTCGTTTTGAAAGTTTTAGTTCCCGAATTATACTTCTGATATAATTGGTCCAAGGTAAATTTTCAGGTATCAACCCCCTTTCCATCGGGGGAACATTAAAATGCATGTATTTGGAATATGTTGATATGGCAAGTAAAGAGGAAAAACTTGAAGAACCGTTAGATGACCTGGACGATGTACAAAGCGTTAATGGAGCTGCCGTCGTCCGGAGAGATGGATTACTGATTGCTTCGAACATGGGCGATGATATAAATGATGATCAGGTCGGAGCTATGACAGCTTCCACCGTAGGATCAGGAGAAACCGCCTCCGAATCCCTAGAAATGGGCGATGTAGAAGCAGTTACTATTGAGGCAGAAAATGGTAAATTGGTCGCTACAGGAGCAGGAGACGAAGGAATTCTCGCAATCCTAACCGACGACGATGTCAACATGGGACTAGTCAAAGTAGAGATGGAAAAGGCGACTAAAAAGATCAAAAGAGTTCTTTAAAAATAATTTTGAGGAAGGAGAGCGAAGAATTTCAGTTTTTCTTCGTCTCCGATCCCCCGCGTTTTCTCTACGCCTTTATTTCTGTACCTGTTTCTCTCAGAACACATCTCTTATGACAGTAGCCTTCTGAAGCCTTCACATAAGGTTCTTTCTTGAAGACTCTCTTTTCACACAGAGTGCAGAAACCAAGTTTAACAGGTGATAGTTTAGACTCTATTACAACCCCCTCCCCTTGCGGGAGTAAGTATTACTTTTCCCTGCCTTAAATGGATATATTTACAGCTCCACGATACTACCTTTAAGACAAAAAAGAAGTTGAAAGCAGATATACTGATCTAAATATGCATCACTGATGCCCGTAGATGAAAAGCCCGTTATCCTCCTTTCTGACAAAGCCAAATCTCTCGAACTGGACGATTTCCTCTGTCTCAATATCATTCGGTTCGATACGGCCCTCAACCTTCCTGCCATCAGGCATCCAAACTGTTACTGTTCCGGCATCATGAGGAGTCCACTGAACAAAGTCCAGATCTTGTTCAAGCGCCTCCTTGTGGTCTTCATCAACATAATACGCTTCATCGTCCTCAAAACGGATGGTGCATAAGCCCTTCAACCTGACCTTATCGTCCTCAATATCTTCCCGGTTAACATGTACCTTGAAACTGCCGTCCTCAACATCAACTTCCGGGCTTCTATAACCCCGATCCACATCAGGATGAACAGGGATCTCGGCCTTGATATCCTGCGGAGCATCGTTCACCGTAACTTCAACAGGTTTATCGACGAAGAAGTACCTGTCTGCGTCCTCATCGATTACGCGTGTGTTCTCCTTCTCAAGGCTTTCGATACTTGCCTCGATATTGTTTTCAGTGACTCCCATCTCGATGAAGAACTCCTGGATCGCTTCAGGCTGGAAACCTCTCCGCTTCAAAGCTCTTAATGTTCCGCATCTCGGGTCATCCCAGCCGTCGAGCTCACCGTTTTCAACCATCTCGGCGATAGAGGAGGTGGACATTGGAGCTGTAAACCCGGATACTTCGACTGTTCCCCAGTACTGGATATAGGGGTACTCCCAGTCAAGGTATTCGTAAATGTATTTCTGTCTCTTGGTTGATGCTCTCAGGTCTTTTCCACGGACGATATGTGTTGTTCCCATCTCTTGGTCTTCTATCGCGCCCTGGAAGTCCAGCATCGGCCAGACACGGTATTCGTTACCTGTAATCGGGTGGTCTGGTTCATCTATTATTCTGAATGCTACGAAATCTCTGACAGCTGGGTTCTTGTGGTCCATATCTGTCTTGATCTTGAGAGTGGCTTCTCCTTCCTCTATTCCGCTGTTCTTCATTTTCTCCCAGTTATCCATAGCTTCCTCAGGATCCTGGTCTCTGTGTGGGCAAGGTTCGCCATTTTTCCTGTATTCCTGTCCTTCTTCCTGGCTGCAGAAACATACATACGCCTTTTTCATCTCGATTAGTTTTTCAGCGTATTCTATGTAAGTATCAAAGTTTTTCGAACTGTACCGTATTTCATCAGGTTCATAGCCCAGCCATTCATAGTCCTCCTGGTACATCTCATAGGCTTCTTCCAACGGTCTTTTGGTCACTGGGTCGGTATCATCGTACCTCAGGATTAGTTTCCCATCGTACTTGTCTCTTAGTTCCCCGTTCACTGTCATTCCTCGGGCGTGTCCGAGATGTGGTGGTCCGTTGGGGTTAGGTGCGAACCTTACGACCACTTCGTCCATTTCCCCTGCATTTTTCAGGTCGGGGACGGGGTCATGTTCCTTTTTCTCTGGTATATCGAATTCGTAGTTTTCAAGTTCTTCTTCCTGTTCCTTTAGAGATAGCTCGTTAACCTCCTGGCAGACCTCTTGAGCAGTTCCTGTGACTTTTCCTTTGTCATCGAACTCTTCCTCTGCAAAGATCTTTCCGATAACTGCTCCAGGGTTGCATTCTCCGTCGTGCTGTACTGCATTTCTCAAAGCGTATTTCCGCGCTATCTCCTCTAAACTCATACAAGTACCTAGTTTGTTAGAAAATTTCTATAAAGTAAGTGGGTTGACAGACTTCTCTCCCCTTACTGAACTTCATCTGTCTCCGAAAGAAGAGTCCATCTCTTCTCCACATCGGTGTTGTTGATAATTCTCCTGTTCCCATCTTCCATCTCTACCCGTGACTTACGAAGACCTACATCCACAATCTCGCCTTTTATTCCGTCTACCTCTACACGGTCTCCTTTGTTGAAATCCGGATCGTGAACCAGGTAGATACCGGCTACCGTATCGGAGATCACATTTTTCAGTGCGAATGAGACTCCTAAAGCCACGAATCCTGCCGCAGTTCCCAGTGATGCCGCAATCTGGTTGAAACCTAGGATTCCAAGAGCAAGTAGAATAGCTGAGAACCATGCTGCAGCCTTGAAAATATCTTCTACTAGGTCAAGAACCGTTCTTTCAGAAAACTTGTGGGATGCTGCTCTCCTCACTACAAGTGAGCTACGGGTTATCAGGAATCCTGCACCAATCAGTACCGCCGCGGCTAAACCTATCCTTGCAGCCACTGCGGTTAGCAGGACATTATCCAGAATCATATAGTTTTATTGAGGTGGTGGCTGTTTTTACCTTTAATCCTGGGGTCAAGGGATTTTAATCAATCCGGATCAGAACTCTGTGTATGGATGAACTGAAATCCTCGCTTCTGATAATCGGTTTGCTCATCGCGGTTTTCACAGCTGTAAGCCTGCTCGGCGTAAACAATGAGCCAAGAGTAGTTTTCCAGACCGGTACATTGGATTCCTCAGTAAATGTTGAAGTTGCGGATGACCAGAGTGAGAGAGCGAAAGGTTTGATGAACAGAGAAACTCTATGTCAGGACTGCGGAATGTTATTTGTTTACAATAATACAGAGAGAAGAGCTTTCTGGATGAAGAACACGAGTATACCGCTGGATATAATCTTCATATCCGAAGAGCAAGAAGTGATCAATATAGCGGAGGCTGATCCGGAACCTGGAGTAGCTGATGAGAATCTAACCCGATACTACAGTGACGAACCGGCCAAGTATGTTGTAGAAGTTAATCAGGGGTACAGTGAAAGAAAAAGTATAGAGGAGGGAACAAAGGTTTTGTTCCGCTCTATTCCTCTAAGTCGATAACGCTCTGGTTCTCGCTGATGAAGATATCCTCGTTCAAGGTGTATCCTTCCTGGCGAGCCAGTTCTACATAGCTTCCAAGCTTCTGGATGTGTCCGTGGCTTGGAACGATGTTATCGGGGTCGAAGAATGTGATGAAGTCTCTGTGATCTTCTTTCTTTGCGTGTCCGGATGTGTGGACATTCTTGTAGATCCTTACTCCTTGACTCTTCATCTTCTTCTCTAGCTGGTAACGGTTAGCTTCTGTAGGCGGTGTTGGGATAGTCCTTGAGGAGAAGATTACATGGTCTCCTTCCTCGAACTCGAAAGGATACTGCTGTGATGTGATTTTGTCCATCTGTGCGCCAGGTTCTCCTTGGTTACCGGTCGCTACTACAAGCCATTCCTCTCTTTCGCCGTCTACCCGGTCCATAAGTTCCTTACATTCATCGAAGTATGATACAACTTCGACATCGGAAAGATCGATAAGGTCAAGTTCCTCTGCGGCTTCAGCGTTCTCTCGAAGGCTTCTACCTACGAATGCGACTTTTCTTCTTCCGTTGTTTGCTTCTAGGATGGAGTTCAGTCGTGCGATCTGGCTTGAGAATGTTGTTACGAATACTGCTCCGCCTGCTTCATATGAGGCGTTCAATACATTTTCAAGTTCGATCTTTACGGCACCTTCAGGTCTTACTCTTCCTGGTTCGTCTACAGATGTTGTTCCAGGGATCATGAGTCTGACTCCTTCGTCTCCTACTTCCTTGATTCTCTCGATATCTGTGTTCTCTCCGAGTACAGGGCTACGGTCGAATTTCATGTCGTTTCCGTAGATTACATTTCCTTCCTCTGTTCTGAGAAGTGAAAGTGTTGCGTCTGGGATGCTGTGGTTTACATGCAGGAACTCTACGCTTTTGCCAGGCTTGATCTCGTATTCTTCACCTGTTTCCATTTCAACAATCTTGTTGTTGATGTTCTTCCGGTCTCCTTCCATCCCGTTCTCGATAATCTTCTTTGTGAATGGTGTACAAAGGATCGGGGCATTGTACTGTCCTGCTAGCTTTGGAATTGCTCCTACATGGTCAAGGTGGCCGTGACCGATAACGATCGCAACCACATTCTTGTCCATGATCTGCTTGTCTTTTGGTATTGCACCTGTTTCTAGGGTTTGATTTGTAGTTAGTTCGTCGATTTGTTCTTCTGCGGCCACGACCTCTTCCATATCATAACCCATGTCGAAGATGACGACATCTCCGTCCTCAGTTTCGACTGCGGTCATGTTCTTTCCGATTTCTTCGTAGCCTCCAATTGTGTGTACTTTCATAAAGTGAGAAATTCACCTAAAATTTTGAAGTCTTTATAATAGACTACGAGGACGAGACTCTTTTAAATCCCACATCGGGGTAGGCCGGTGGAATACTTAAGACTTCCACTAACTCAATCAAATTGTAACAATGTACTCCGATCAAATCCAGCAACTTCTCGAAGAAAAAGATATAGAAACAGGAGACCGAGTAAAAGCCGACGAACACGAAGGCGTTCTGATGCCGAAACCAAGCAGCGGCAACCCGGAAGTACTTGTACTAAAACTAGAAAGCGGCTACAACATAGGAGTACAAACCGAACAACTCGAACTAATCGAGGAAAACGAAGTTAAAGAAGAAACAGGAGAAGAAGTACAGCACTCAAAGGACAAACCAGATATACTAGTATTACATACCGGCGGAACAATCGCCTCACGCGTATCGTATGAAGAAGGAGGAGTCAAACCTGCCTTCGACCCAGAGGATCTCGTAGAGATGTACCCTGAGCTTGCAGAAGAAGTAAATATACACAGCAAAGTCGTCGCACAGATGCTATCCGAAGATATGGAGCCAGAGCACTGGCAGGAAATCGCAGAGGAAATCGACAACAACCGCGACTACGACGGAATCATTCTCGGACACGGAACAGATACGATGCAGTACACCGGCGCAGCACTTAAACTAATGCTGCAGAATCTGGATACAGGAGTAATGATTGTAGGTTCACAGAGAAGCAGCGACCGACCAAGCAGCGACGCACCGATGAATATGTATTGCGCAGCACAGTTCCTAACAGAAACCGGCTTCAACGGCATAGGAATATGTATGCACTCAACAACAAACGATACAGAATGTAATATACTGAATCCGGCAAAAGTAAGGAAGATGCATACCTCAAGGAGAGATGCATTCGAACCAATCAACACAGAGCCTCTGGCAACAGTAAACTACGAAACAGGGGAAGTAGAATACAATGAAGAAACAGATAACAGAGAAGAGTACATTAAGAAGACAGAAATTGATACAAAGGTAGGAGTACTCAAGACAAGACCTGGCATGAAGCCTGTAGAGGTACAGAACCTGATAGATCGTGATTTAGACGGCGTGGTGGTCGAAGGAACAGGTCTAGGACATATGCCGGTAAACGCGTTCGATGATAAAACTCAGCACCATGCAGAAATCCTTGAAAAACTTGAAGAACTGGCAGAAGACACGGTAGTGGTTATGAGCTCCCAGTGTCTAAACGGCCGTGTCGATATGAATGTATATGACGCAGGTCTGAAGATTCAGGACGCAGGGGTTTACAGCTCGAAGGATATGCATCCAGAGCTGGCTTATGTGAAACTTATGTGGTCTCTAGGCCAGTCCGACGACAGGGAGGAAGCGCTTGAACTCTTCCAGGAAAATATCAACGGAGAACTTACTGAGAGAACTCCCTACATGGAGTAAAGGGTAATTTAGTGATGGATAAAGACGAATTTGACTCGAAAGCAGAGAAGTTTCTAGATGAAGGCAATCAAGAAAGAGTTAGGGATATCCTCAGAGAATACGCGATGTGTATAGCCTTTGAAGAGGATAAAGAACTTGACAATCCGACGCATATGATAGATTCTCTAGTAGATATATCCACTGTAAATGACTTCACGGAGTACCGAGTCGCAAAATCACTTATCAGGAATGAAATCAAAAGAGGGAACATCCAGTGACAGAAATCTACGGTGTGGCAGGACTCCCTCTCTCAGGCAAGACAACGGTCGCTGACAGGATGCAGCAAGAAGGATTCACCAAGATAGACATGGGTGATGTAGTAAGGGAAGAAATGGATAAGAGAGGGATTCCAGCTGAAGAAACCGGAGAATTTGTCTCAGCTCTCAGACAACAGAACGGTATGGATGCGATAGCAGAGCTCACACTTCCCTATGTGGAAGAAGCTATCCAAGACCACGATCAAATTGTCATCAGCGGAATGCGTGGCTGGGTAGAGAAAGAATGCTTCGAAGACAACCTCAGCGAAGAGATCAAAGTCATAGCTGTATGGGCTTCAAGAGAGGAAAGAAGAAAGAGAGAGGAAGCAAGAGCCCGTGAAGAAGATAAGGTAGCTGAGATAGAGGACAGGGATGAAAGAGAGATTGAACACGGCGCAGCTAAACTCATCACACTTGCAGACCATCTCATACTTAACGAAAATATCTCACTTGAACAGTTCGAAGAAAGGATTGAGAATACTTTACAAGAATTGGAGGTCAAATAAATACTATGGATTACGAAAACCTAGGCTTCAAATGCGGAATCGAAATACATCAACAGCTAGCAACAGAAACCAAACTCTTCTGCAACTGCCCTGTCGAAATGGAAGACGAAGAGAAAGACTTCCAGATCCGAAGACAGCTCAAATCAGTAGCAGGAGAAAGCGGAGAACGAGATGAAGCCGCAGAAGTCGAATCAGAAAGCTCAAACACATTTATCTACAACTACTACCAGAGAAACAACTGCCTAGTCGAACTAGACGAAGAACCGCCACACGAAATAAATAATGAAGCACTTGACACCGCGATGACCTTCGCAAGAATGGTAGATGCGAACATACCTGCTGAAATCCAGATCATGCGTAAAATAGTAGTCGACGGCTCCAACACATCAGGATTTCAGAGAACAGCCATGATTGGACTCGACGGCGAACTGCAGACAGAAACAGGTACAGTAGCGATCGACGATATCGAACTGGAAGAAGAATCAGCAGGAATTCACAGCCGGAACGCAAACGAATCCGTATACGACCTCAACCGCTTGGGAATACCGCTTATCGAGGTAGGAACCGACGCATCCATCCGGAACCCGGAACATGCAAGAGAAGTAGCCAAGGAAATCGGAATGCTTCTCAGATCAACAGGAAAAGCACGGAGAGGAATCGGAACAATCCGACAGGATGTAAATGTCTCGATAGAGGACGGCGCCAGAGTCGAGATCAAAGGGTTCCAGGATGTAGAGAACATCGACAAACTGATTGAATTCGAGGTAAAAAGACAGAAGAACCTCGTAGAACTCGGAGAAGACCTGGAAGAAACAGAGGTTCTCGCAGACAATGTTACACATCTTTTCGATGATTCTGACAACGAAATACTATCAACAGTGCTTGAAAACGATGGAGAGGTCTACGGCTTCAAACTGCCACAGCTAGAAGGCAAGATGAAGCAGAATATCTCCGCAGACCGATACCTGGCCAAAGAACTGGTCGATTACGGCCGCAAATACGGAATCAACGGTCTGATCCATACTGATGAAGATATCCAAGGTTACGGCCTAGAGGAAGAGTTCGAGGAACTTGCAGACACATTCAAGCGTGAAAATGGAGATGTACTAGCAGTGATGGCAGGGCCGAAGCAGAAGGTCAGAGCAGCAGCCAAAGCAGTAAGAGATAGAGCCGAAAAAATCTACAAGGGAGAAGTGCCCGAAGAAACTCGGAACGCAGAACAGGACTTCACATCATCATATCTTAGACCTCTTCCAGGAAGCGCACGGATGTACCCGGAAACAGATATTCAACCGGTTGAGATTACTGATGAAAAGGTTGAGGAGATCGATCAGAATCTTCCGGATACTCTTGAAGAGCGTAGAGAGCGTTACGCAGGGGAAATCGGCGAGGAGCTAGCCAAGCAGATCACAAGCAGCAGAAAGCTCAATACTTTCGAGGAACTGAAGGAAAGCCATGATATGAAGACAGCGGCCAACCTTCTCGTCAACACCTTACCTCAGTTAGAGGACGATGGGGTAGCAGTTGATCGGCTATCTACAGATGATCTGAGCTATCTTCTGGAAGCTCTTGAAGACGATGATATCAAGTCCGGTGAGCTTGAGAAGGCAGTGAAGCTGTCAGTCAAGCAAGGTCCGGCAGAAGCTGTCGAAGAGATACAGCAGAACAGGGTAAGTGAAGACGAGATCCGTGATGCTGTTCAGGAAGTAATCGATGAGAAACAGGATATGATTGAGGAGCAGGGCGAGCACGCGCAGGGAGCCTTGATGGGACTGGTTATGCAGAAGGTTGATGCCGACGGTTCTACAGTTTCAAGGATTCTTTCCGAGGAGCTGGAAGAGCTCCTGTAAACCGGCTCAAACCTATCTTCAGTCAATCTTTTAAATTTTAACATACTTCTACTAAAACAAGTTCTACATTTTCTCAAAAGAGGTGTACCAAAACAAATGCCAGGATTCGGAAACAACCCAGTTTTCATCATGTCTGAAGACGCTGAAAGGCAGCATGGTGAAGACGCACAACAAAACAATATCGAAGCATGCAAAACCGTAGGAAACTCAGTCAGAACCACTCTAGGTCCAAAAGGAATGGACAAGATGATGGTCGACGGAGTAGGAGACCTAGTAGTCACCAACGACGGTGTAACAATACTAGAAGAGATGGATATACAGCATCCAGCAGCCAAGATGATGGTAGAAGTCGCACAGACACAGGAAGAAGAAGTCGGCGACGGAACCACTACAGCAGTAGTCCTTGCAGGGGAACTACTCAAACAGGCAGAAGATCTGCTGGACCAGGAAATCCATCCAACAATAATCACACAGGGATATCGTTTAGCTAGAGAAAAAAGCATAGAAGTACTGAACGACATCTCAGAAGAAGTAGAGCTCGGCGATACAGAAACGCTTGAAAAAGTCGCCAAAACAGCCATGACGGGCAAGTCAGCTGAAAGCTCACGAGAATACCTCTCCGAGATCGCAGTCAAGGCTGTTAATCAGGTCGCAGAAGAAGGCCGAGACAGCATCATGATCGACCGAGAACAGATCAAGGTCGAGAAACAGCAGGGAGGTACAATCGACGACACAGAACTCGTAGAAGGAGTAATACTTGGCAAAGAGAAAGTACACAACAACATGCCTGACTCAGTAGAAGACGGCAACATCGCACTTCTCAACACTGCAATCGAAGTTAAGGAAACAGAAACGGACGCAGAGATCAACATCTCCGATCCAAGCCAGATGAAGAACTTCGTAGAACAGGAAGAAAAACAGCTCAAAGAGATGGTCAACCAGCTTGACGAAGCAGGAGTCGATGTAGTATTCTGCAAGAAAGGAATCGACGATATCGCACAGCACTACCTCGCCAAGAAAGGAATCCTCGCATTCAGAAGAGTCAGCAGCGGCGACCTAGAAAAACTAAGCAGAGCAACAGGAGCAAACATCCTCACAAGCCTAGAAGATATCCAAGACTCTGACCTCGGAACAGCAGGAACAGTCGAAAACCGAATCGTCGGCGGCGACTCCATGACATTCGTCTACGACTGCCCAGAAGCTAAATCTGTCTCCATCCTCATCAGAGGAGGAACAGAACATGTAATCGACGAGATCGAAAGAGCAGTAGAAGACGCAATCGGAGGAGTAAGTTCAGCTCTCCGACACGGACATGTAGTCGGAGGAGGCGGAGCAACAGAAGTCGAACTAGCCCGAGAACTCCGAGACTACGCAGACAGCGTAGGAGGACGAGAACAACTAGCGATCAACGCATTCGCAGACGCCATGGAAGTCATCCCACGAACACTAGCAGAAAACGCAGGCCATGACCCAATCGATACACTGGTCGACCTCAGAAACAAGCATGAAGAAGGCGAAGTCTGGGCAGGAATCGATGTAACAACCGGAGAAAGCAACGCACTGTTCGAAAGAGGCGTACTCGAACCACGCCAGACAAAGACACAGGCAGTACAATCAGCCTCAGAAGCAGCAGAGATGATCCTCCGTATCGACGATGTCATCTCCGCATCAGGATTCGACGATGAAGGTGGCGGAGACGCAGGCGGACCTCCAGCCGGCGGTCCAGGTGGCGGAATGCCTGGCGGCGGTATGGGAGGAATGGGCGGCATGATGTAAGAAGCCGTCACTCGTACCCATTTCATTTTTATTCTATACTTTCTCTCTAGTAATCCTGTGAAGAAGGAAAACATAATTTTGATTTCCGTATTTTCTCTGGCAGCTGTCTCAATTCTAGCATATTTGAGTATGCCGATGTTCTCCGGTAACTCTCCAGAGTCAGGTGAAGATATAACATCGGTTGAGGAAGATATTGAAGAGGTAAGAAACGGTATCATGAGAACAGCAGAGCAGAAGGAAAACAGTACTCTATCAACGGATTTCCCAGAGGGGACATCTATCTCGATTAATTCGGAAAATGATTTTGTTCAGGTCAGACTGCTCTCGGAGAAACCTGTCTATACAGAAGAGTGGAGCCTGATTAACGGAACTACTCTGCTAGGTACATCTCTAGGAGAAGGCGAATTCGCCTTGGATGACTACGATAGACAGTCGATAATCGCAGCCAGAACCCTGCCGGATGGGGCTTCTGTTTACCATATAGAGTTCAGAGAGATGCGTTCGGAATCCACTATCTCACTGGTAGATATCAGAGGTAACTCAACAATTGAAGATCCGGATGAACTAAGGTTCCAGTATCTTGGCTCGGAAAACAATACCGTGGGAGCGTCTTCAGGAGAGAGACTCAGCCGCATTTCCAGTAAGGTAAGAATTACCTCATACTAAATTCCTTACAGCCTAGTCATTCTCCATTGGTTATAAATACAGGCTGCGGAAATATTGGATTACAAAGAGGTTTTCTAAAAACATGTCAGATCCATCAGATAACGAGGTCGAGATAAACTCTGGAAACGGCGACGATTATGAAGTAGTCCCTGTAGGACCTATCAAGAAACTGGAAAGAAGAATTGACGAAATGGAGCAGGAACAGCAACAGGGCGGAGGAAGCGGCCAAGACAGAGTGGTCAGCGATATGATAGACATCATGAAGACCAACCAGAAAATCGTCAACGACATGACAGAGTCTACCCACGAACTCAAGAACTCGGTAGAAGACCTCACACACAAGATGGATGAAGTAGTAGACAACATGAACAGTTTCATGGATCTCCTGAAAGAAGCTTCTGAAGTCGATATGGAAGGAGAAGTCATGGGCGACATGGAAAGCCGTATATCCAAAGCAATCGGCGACGAAATGCAGGATGTAGCAAGCGACATCAAGGAATCCAACCAGGAAGTCGTTGAGAATCTAAACAATATTAATGAAAGCCTGAGAAGAGCCTATGCTTCTCAGGACAGTCAGGGTTTCTCTCCTCAACAACAAAACCAGGGTCAGCAGAGTGGCGGACAGTCAAGACAGCAGAGCCAGCAAAGAAATCAGTCTGGAAATGGTATGCAGACTTCTAGAGGAAATAACAGAAATCAGGGCGATAGCTCCGAATCTTCAAACAGGGGTTCGGGTCTTCAGTCCTCTCAGAGCCAGCAGCGCAGCAATCAGAATTCAGGTAGTGGAGACGCAGAACTTGGTAATATAGGAGATAATTCTGACAGGATGGAAAAGTTGAAGCAAAAGTTCTCTGAAGAATGATGAATGTCAGGAAAGGAGTTACGCCTGTAGTAGCAACGGTTCTACTCATATCAATAGGTATAGCTGCAGTAGGTTCGGCAGGCATCTTTCTACAGAATCTGGGAGATACTCTTAGGGAGAATGCTGAGGACAGAATAGCTGGTGAAAACCAGATAGAAAACTCCGATATATCGATTACTTACGCGTTTGAGAACCCTGATGGAGATATAGCGTTAGATGTCAGAAACACGGGTTCCACAACTCTTGAAGTGAAGGAGGATGGAGAGAATCTATGGAACATCTATGTTGACGGGGAGCCACAGGGAACATGGGAGTTTTCTGATGATTCCTTGAACAGTGATGATAATGTGGATTTATCGCCGCAAGAACAGATCAGGCTGGATACAAACGCTGATTACCCGTCTTCAGGGAGCTCGAAGCGGGTTCAGGTTTCAGGAGTGTATGAGACCCAATCATCGATAATCTGCAGCTACAGCGCTGACGGTTCCTGTTAGACCTAGATAACCGGATAAACTTGGATTAACTTATATAAACAGGCTGTGACCAATGATTGATAGAGCGATATTATGACTCGTATGAAAAACAGAAAGGGTATTACCCCTGTAATCGCGATTGTTTTGCTTCTGATGGTTACTGTTGGGGCTGTTGGAGTTGTTTATACTCAGTTCCAGTCCTTAGTCGGTGACCCTGCAGAAGCCGTAGGTAGCCAACAGGAGGTAAGAAACACAGAGATGAGTTATACCTCCGTCTACAACAATAACAGTGGCGACCTGGTTATTGAGGTAAGTAACACTGGAAGTGTAGCATGGAACACAAGTGAATTCACCATGCAGTTCATTCCAGGCGGAGAAGGAACCGCAGTCAACTGGAATGTCGCAAGCCAGGAATTCTCAGGATCTCAGTCTGATTTCGGCTGCTTCTCAGATGGAAGTAGTTACGAAGTAGTTCAGCCTGAGGGAACCTACGAATGTGACACAGGATTCGACTTCCCTGGTTCCACGGACACGATTGGAATTCAGGTAGAGATGAACGGAGCAGATAAGTCCTGGAGTTACACTTGCTCACCTGCGACTGCAGACTCACTTGGATGTTAAAATCCAAGAAGGAGTCCATCAGAACACAATCACACTTTTCTTCCATTATTTTTTCTTGAAGAACAAGTCAGTGGGAACGTATTTTCTCGCACCCTTACTCTCTTATAACCTATATAAACAACTCTACAACATTTCTGATTAGGACACCCTATGTTAACTGAAAACCGTAAGGGAATCACACCGGTTATTGCGATTGTTTTGCTTCTGATGGTTACTGTTGGGGCTGTTGGAGTTGTTTATACTCAGTTCCAGTCTCTTGTTGGGGATCCAGCTCAAGCAGTTGGCGATCAGCAGGAAATACGTAACACTGAGCTTAGCTACTCTTCTGTTTACCGGGACAGCTCAGATAACCTGAAAGTATATGTTAAAAACACCGGTAGTGTGGCCTGGAATGTCAGTGATTTCAAGATGCAGTTCGTACCAAACGCAAGAGGAACCGCAGTCAACTGGGTTGTCGCCAGTCAGGAACTAACTGGTACACAGTCTGACTTCAACTGTTTCTACGATGCAGACAGCTACCAGGTAATCCAGCCAGGTCAGACCTACGAATGTGATACAGGGTTCGAGTTCCCTCCATCAACTCAGTCGGTAGGAATTGAGATTGAGATGAGAGGAGCAGACAGATCCTGGAGTTACACTTGCTCGCCGACAACAGCTTCAGCGTACGGTTGTTAAAGAACCGGCATTTTCTCTCCCTTTATTTTATATTCAGGTTAGAACAAACTACTCGATATATGAAGAAAGGTCAGACCCAGGCAGTCACCGCTGTCATAATTACAGGTATCACTTTGAGCGCGGTATCAGCGACCTATATCTGGGGTACACCGATACTAGAAAAGAGACAGAGCCAGCAACAACTGGTTCAGACTGAAGAACAGGTCAGATCAATATACAACAGTTTGAACTCGATCAGAAACAGTGGAGAAGGGACCACGGAAAGAGTATCCCTTGACTTCTCGGAAGGCACGACTATACAGACAAATGAAACCGGAAACTACATAGAAATTACTACAACAGCGCAGAGCTCGCCTTATGCCCGAGGAACATGGTTCCTGCTGGAAGGACAAAGAGTACAAGGTCTTTCAGTTGGAGATGGAACATATGGTCAGAAAGGTCAAGACAGTCCCGGTGTAATCGCCTTAAAGGCATCAGGTTCCGAATCAGTGACCATTCAGTACCGTGTTGAGTTCAGAAATCTGTATACTGAAACAGCTTCAGGACCGATACTGGAGATGACAGATGTACAGCCGCAGGGCGGAGATTCAGCTACCGGGGAAACAGATCTGGTTCTATCAAACGAAGGTGTCGAAATGGATACAGGAACAGATGCAGTTGAAAGCGAGACAGGAGAACTCCTGCAGCGTGAGAGAACGGTAATAACAGCTGAATTCCGGTGAAAAATCTGGAGTTAACTGAGATAGAGGTCAGATAAACTTTGAAAGGACAGTACCTAGCAGTAGAGTACATTTTTGTAACAGGCCTCAGCCTGATACTAGTGCTAGGATCAGTAACAATTTTCAACCTGTACAGGGAAGAAGTTATGGAAACCTCGGTCTCAGGACAGACAGACATAGTTGCATCAAAGATGACCGTCCAGATGAACAACCTGGATCAGGTTGAAACCGGAACGGTCGAAAAATCGGTCAGTCTTCCGGAAGAGATGGGAAACCGTGAATACGAGCTATCGCTGGCACCACCAAATGACCTGGTGATAGATGTTCAGGGAGATGAGTATACCTATGAACTTAGATCTCTGAATGAGTATGACTTCACAGGTTCGGCGGAAGGAGGTCAAATAACTTTATACAAAAACGATGATCAATACAGTATAGCGGGGTGAAAAGTGAGAATATATGAGAATGAACGGCTTGGTTGAAAGATTAAGAAGGGTTCAACACCCGGAATGGTACGAAGAAGAGGAAGAGGAGGAAACACACCAAGAAGGTGTAAGGCTTCCAGCCCCTGGAAAGTTCTCACCGGAGATGGTCGAAGAAGGGGAAGAATCAGCAGACTTAACCGATGTAGATACGACCTACCCGCTTGTACCCGAAGATCCCGATAAAGGCGAAATGGTGTACGCCTGGGCACATATCAAATGGAACGAGGAAGAAGGAGAAGTCGTCTACAAAGTAATTGAACCTGAACTAACGGAAGAAACCGAAAAGATTCTAGATAAGATAAGCGAGATTATGGAGAGAAGCTTCGATGTCACCTTTAACGACATGGAGAGCGAAGAAGCAGAGGACTATCTAGAAGAAAAAATCGACATGATTGTTGACAAGTATGATATTTCTATAGACGATAGACAGCGGGAAATAATCCGATACTACACAAAGAGAGATTTCGCCGGATTGGGCAAGCTACAGCCGCTGATGAACGATACAGAGGTCGAGGATATATCATGTGATGGTAGCGGCATACCTGTATACGCATACCACAGAAATCCACGGTTCGGATCGGTTAAAACAAGTATAACCTGGGATGACAAAGACGAACTGGACGAGTTCGTTATGAAACTTGCACAGAGATGTGGAAAATCAGTCTCTGTATCCAGCCCGCTACTGGACGGATCTCTTCCAGATGGTTCCCGTGTACAGGCAACACTTGCTACAGATATTGCCCGTAAAGGCTCTAACTTCACTATCCGACGGTTCACAGAAGATCCACTAACTCCGATTCATATGATGGATTACGAGACTGAAAACGCACAGATGCTCTCATATCTCTGGACATTGGTGGAGCACGGTAAATCGATACTTGTATGTGGAACTACGGGAGCCGGAAAAACTTCTCAGCTCAACTCTTTATCCCTGTTCATCAAACCGGAAAAGAAGATTGTATCTATCGAGGATACACCGGAGCTCCGGCTTCCTCACGACCACTGGGTGCCAGAAGTTGCCCGTTCAGGGTTCGGTTCCAGCGCTGAAGGCGGTGGAGAAGTATCCATGGACGATCTCTTGAAAGAGTCCCTGCGTCAGAGACCTGAGTACATTATTGTCGGAGAGGTCCGAGGAGAAGAGGCTTACATCCTGTTCCAGCAGATGGCAACAGGACATACAGGGTTGTCGACGATCCACGCAGATTCACTTGACA
Organism: Candidatus Nanohaloarchaea archaeon; assembly: GCA_041640055.1. Classification (GTDB taxonomy): domain Archaea; phylum Nanohalarchaeota; class Nanosalinia; order Nanosalinales; family Nanosalinaceae; genus JBEQAZ01. Next base: position 31,547 of record JBEQAZ010000002.1, read on the forward strand.
TGCTTATGGACCGTTTGACAACAGATCCAATTGATCTCTCTCCATCTCTAATTGAGACTTTGGACCTAGTTATGCTTATCAAGAGGATTAGGCGGGGAGGCAGTTACATCCGAAGAATTACTGGTCTACATGAGATCAGAGGTTATGATGAGCGTACTGGTATTGATGAAAACAAGGTTTTCGGCTGGGATCCTCAAGACGATGAGTATGTGGTTAAGAACAATTCTCTGATATTGAAGGATATCGCTGATCAGAGTGGAATGGATTACTCAGATCTTCAGTCAGAGCTGCGGAATCGTCAGCATGTTTTGAACTGGATGCAGGAGGAGCAGTACAAGCATTACAGGAAGGTTGGAGACCTGATTTCCCGTTACTACTCAGATCCCGAGTCAATTATGGAGAAAGTCGGGCAAACATTTAATTCAAATAATGACGAAGTAGAAGTTAAGGATGCTTAGAAAGTATGCCAACTTCTGCTACAATCTAGTAGGAAGCTTTATCCTTCCATATGTAGATGTTTTCGAAGGGCTCAGACCCCAGATTACAAAGGCAGATATCGAAGTGTCCTTACCAGAATATGTCAGCATGATGTTCGCGTCAGCTGGTCTGGTATCATTATTTATAGCACTGGTATTTGGAACCTTGCTCCTGCTCACTCAAGGAATCTCCGGTATGATAATCGCATTAACATTCTCTCTTATCTCCGGAGCAGCTACAATCGTCGGTTTCTACATCTACCCCTCCCTGATTAAAAGCAGCAGAGCCTCAAAAATACGGGATACCCTACCTTTCGCCACGATGTATCTCTCAACACTTGCAGGAACAGGAACAGCACTTCCAGAGATATTCGCCAACCTATCAAAAGTAGATGAATACGGAGAGGTAGCGAGAGAAGCAGAAAAAATAGACAGAGATATCAAAACATTTGGAATGGACGCAAGCAAAGCGATACAGCGAGCAGCCGAAAGAACACCAAGCGAAGACTTCAGAGAGCTAATGTGGGGAATGAACCATGTACTTACCACCGGAGGAACCATGCGAGACTTCCTTCAACAGAGAGCAGCATCATTGATGGACGACTACGAAAGAAGAGTGGAAGAATTCGCAGATACACTTTCTCTCCTCGTTGAAATGTACATTACAGTAGTAATTGTAGGATCAATCGTATTCACATCCATGTCCGCAGTCATGACAACATTCACACAGTTATCGCCATCTGTAATTGTGACTATTCAGCTATTGCTGATATTCATAGGTCTTCCGTTGATCTCCGGAATGTTTATTCTCTTTGTACAGGGTATTTCACCGGGTGGTATCAATTGATTGATTTCTTCAAAGATGAAGAACTGGAACCTGGATGGACCTTTGAAGATAAACTCATATTTGCCTCAGTGGCTATAGGTATAGTGACTATAGCCGTTGGAATCCTATTCTATACAAGTTTAGGCCCCCAGATTGGAGGATCGATCCTGATATTCGGATTAATTATATCAATACTTCCATACGCAGGTTACTCCTTCCTGAAGAACCGTGCGGTAAGAGAAATTGAGAACCAGTTCCCATCATTCCTGAATGACCTGGCAGAATCCAAAAGAGGGGGCATGACCCTACTAAGAGCGCTTGAATCAGCCCGTGAATCTGACTACGGAAGACTGAACAACGAGATAGAAAAGGTACATAACCAGATGACATGGGGAGTACCTTTCCCACAAGTCATGCAAAGGTTCTCACGGAGAATGAGTGACTCCTCAGTAGTTCAGGAATCACTTTCGATTATTATCCAGAGCTTCGAGAGTGGAGGAAACATCACAGATACAATCGACTCTGTTGCAGAGGATGCAGGCCAGTTAAGAGAGGTTATTCAGGAGAAAGACGCACAGCTCAAACAGCAACTAGTCATCATGTATGTGATTTTCTTCCTCTTCATAGGAATCACAGTAGGAATCTACTTCCTGCTAGCCCAGCTACTAGGATTGGGGTCAACAGACCCTGGAGCACTTTCAGGAATCGGAGAAGTCATAGGTTCAGGAGGAGGAAACACGAATGTAAACTTCTGTGGAGGACAGATCGCTACAGCACAGCCATTCTGCTCAACAGCACGGATATTCGGATTCGTACCGGCGGATGTGTCGCTTACCTCCCAGGAAGCAGAACAGAGAAGTTATGGGAATATGGCGTATTATAAGTCATTGCTGTTCTTGATGCTTATGATTCAGGGGATGTGTACCGCTGCCGTAGCAGGACAGATCAAGGAAGGAAGTCCAAGCGGAGGTATAAAACACGCATTGATTATGCTTCCATTAGCCCTAGTCGTATACATACTGGTAGTGGCACCTGCAGGTGTAAGCTAGGAAAATGAGAAAAGGCCAGTCTACAATAGAGTTTCTAGGTACATCGCTGATGTTCATCGCACTTCTTGGCTCAATCCTGATGGTGGCATCAGACTCGATACCTCAGTTTGATGACGAAGTGGGGGAAGCACGGATGAACATGGAAATACATTCGTTAACGAGCCAAATGCTTACGCAGCCAGGTTCAACACCTTCAACCAGTAACTGGGAACAGAACCCGGATGATATACAGACCTTCGGACTGGCGGATAAGAACGGAGAAGTGGAACTTTCAAAGATTGGGGCGTTGGATGACTCGGCTAACAATCCTTCCACGCTTAACTACACCGAGTTCAGGGAGGTAACTGAGATAAACAACCAGTATAGGATGGTATTCACATGGTATCCGGTGATAGAAACATATAAGACCTTCGCAAGATCAAGTCCTCCGGATCAGATTCTGGAACCGACGGTAAGCGGATACAATACTGCTGATAACACTATACATTACGGTACAGCTTTCATCAACGGACATGAGATGAAGTTCATCGTGACAGCCCATGATGGCGTATACGATACAGTTTATATCTCGGAGAACTGGAACTTCGGTACCTCCGAAAGAGCTCAGCGCGGCCAAGTAGTGAATATACAGGGGATGGATTTCACTGTTTCACAGTTCCAGAACCGGGTTAATGACCCCGGTAACCTGGTGATACTCTCATCACATATAAAGGATTTTGGAGCACCACAGGAACAGGCAGCAACAGTAGTCAAGCTTAACAGATACGCAGTACTCAAAGATATTGAATCAGATGACTTCCCGGTCAAGATCGAGGTGTTGACATGGTGAAAAATAGGAAAGGATTGAGCTATTCGCTTGAAGTAATAATCTCTGCGCTCATCATAATCAGCTTCACCTATGGCATCTTCCAGGTACCCCAAGGTAATGACTGGGGGCAGTACCGTTCACAGATCGAAGCGCAGGATCTAACACAGACCATGCATAAATCCGGTATAGCCACAAGTCTGATCAGCAGAGGAGAAACAGGTTCTCTCCAAACAGCGATAACAACGGTGTCAGACAGCGGTAAGGAGGTCTCGGGAAGCGTCACAAACATACCGATAGGAGAAGTGGAGATAGGTTACAACACAGTTGACTCCCAACAGTTCACGCCGGCTCTAGAGGAAGTATCAGCTGTAGGCGGAACATGCGACGGTGATCTGGAAGATGATATAGATACTGAGCAACCGATACTGCGAACCGAGAGCCTTGGTGTAGGAGGAGACAACTATGATGTAAGGCTGTATATAGCGGATACTGAGTCTCAATTCGACGAATCTGTGGATTACAACACTATTTGGGTTGACAACGGAACTCAGTGCCAGTTTGAAGCAGATGAAGGACCATACTATCTTGAAGACAACTTCAAATGGGGAGATAGCAACAAAACCGGTCATCCACGAGATTACTTCCAGGTAAAAGATATCTCAGCAAGTGAATTGACTTTGTACCAGTCAACTCTGCCAACGCAGATCCACGAACAGATGAGCGAACCTGTTAACTCTCTTAGACCGGAAGTAGAGATCGATGTGGTAGATATCAGAGATGAAGAGATGAATCACGATCTTTTTGTGTTCAGAGACCCGGAGGCTCTCAATGTTATTGATGGCGGTGAAAGAGCAGAATTAGAGGATTACATGCGTGATAATCCTGTTGTCATGATGATGGATCTGTCGGAGACCCAGTTCGATAGCTCTAATTTCATGCAGGATACAGGTCTTCAGTGGTTAGATGTAGGTTTCAACGGAGGTTACTCTGGGGACGAGACGGATATTTCATTCACGAACTCCGACAGATCTCGGAACATCGAAACACTTCTTGAAGGTATGGAGGGCGACCGCTCTAACATCCAGCTGCCGCCAGCAGGACCGATAACATCAAACACTTCAGGTACCATCACGGAGGACAATCCCGCGGTTGAAGGTGCTGCACTTCTCGACACAACAGATTGGAGCGACCAGGTAGACGGTATGAACCCCGTAAGTGCAGCCGGAGATCCTCAGCCTAACTGCGGTGACAGGTATGAAGGTACAGTTAACTTGCCGAGCGGAAACTATGAAATTCAGAATACAGAGGTTGGCGCAGCAGGCAGATGTCCGACGAACGCCTGGGCAGTCAACATCGATCTACCGGATGTATCATCCCCAGGTATCGGCCCTTATCTTCAAGGTGAGAGAACAACGATTAAGAGAAGAGAGTACACCATTATCACGAACTCAGGAGACCCGAGCTGTGACATAGGTGAGTGCGTGGAGATCCGATTCTCCGGTAACTCAAATGTTGAAGTCGTAAATTACCGTGAGAGCTTTGAAGGCTTCGATGGAGAGAGACTGGCTTTAACCGGTAAGAAAACCAGTTATAATGAGGACGAGCTAGAACTTCTTGGATCACTCATGTTCAGTATGTATGATTCAGAGGTTGTCTTTGAGGGAAGAGATGACCCTACATCTATTTCGACAAATGTGATCGCAAGCGTAGATAATACAACTTACATGCCTTATCAGCTAAGACTGAGGTGGAGCCAGTGAAGAGAGAAGGACAGTTTATGGCTTTAACTTCTGTACTTGTATCGGTCATAGTTCTTTCTATGACTGGGGCTATCACCCAGTTCCAGAACCAGAACTACCCGCTGGATGACACTCCACATATCATTGATACCGTGAAGGAAGAAGCCGGAAAGGTAGATGTCAACAAGGTAGATGAAAGAGAAAGTTTCAGAGAATTCATCGAGTCCATACCTAACTACCGCTCAACCACGGAATACGATGCCACAAACGAGTGCTTCGATGTAACGATGGAGAGAACCGGAGACCAGATAACACTTGACTGTATAGGAGGAGATAGTGCTACAACAGAGGAAGTAAGACTGATTTCGATAGGACTGAACGCAAGACAGGGAAATGACGGGGGTAGCGGTACGGGTACAGCTCCGATACCTCCAGGAGAAACTGAGAATGACTATGGCGGAGTATTTGATGCTGAAAACGGCAGGATGCTACATGATGGGGCAAGATCGTATGCTGTTTCTGTATATGATCTTGATAGTAACAGTTTCCAGTACCATAGAACCTACGATGTATACGGTGAAACCGATGAAGCAGACCGCATGGCGCAGGATATTGAGGATCTAGGTAACGACCGTTCCAAAATCGTGATGATTACGACACAGGACGAACCACAGAACAACAGGTTCCACGGAGATTTACCTGATGAAATGTATGATCTGGGAGCATCGGAAGAGGTTTGGGGCGCGGGTCAAGCACAGTTCACATACAGAAGTGCTTATGTACTGGTTGGAAGACCGGGGCTCGGTGAAGGTAATGCATATCTAGAGGAGTATGCAGGTGAAGAAGACCGGCATGAGGATTCCTGGGTTGATGTAACCTTTGAATTAAGCTGAGAACTTCTTGATGAAGTCAACTTCTTTATCATCGAATTCAAAGTCTCCAGCAAGTTCAGGGTTGTCTTCAAGCACCTCTGCCAGGAATGGAAGCGATCTTTTCGCCTCTCTCTTCGAGATATGCATTTTTTCGGATAGCTTGCCTGCTATACTGTCTATCCTGTTTCTTGCTGCGTGTGTCTGGCCCATTCTCTTAATCTTTCCAGGGTACTGATACTTTGTCCATCCCTCGTACTTCTCATCCTTAGAGAGAGCTACTCCGACGCTAGAGAAAAAGTAGACATACTTCAACAACTTCCAGTGCTGTCTTATCCTGATCCGTCCGTTAAACAGGTCAGCATTCGAAAGTTGATCATAGGCTTCAGCTACATCTTCCGGTTTCTTGTACTCCCGCGGAATGTTTTCTCTGATCCACTGTAGAAATGTATCGGCATCCTCATCCAGGTTCTCAGTCGCCTGCTTCGCGTTCTGAGGGTTAGTGGTCTTGAAGATGACTTTCAGAGAATCAAAGATCTCCTGCCGATTATCTCGTTGACTGATTGCATCCAAGTCCTCAACCTCTAGCTTGTCTTTACTTAGGGCTACGGCTTCCAGGTCGTTTATCGCTGAACGCATTTGTCCCCCGCTTCCACGGGCAATACGCTTAACAGCGCTTTCATCGTAATCTATACCTTCATTCTCAAGTATGCGTTTCAGATGAGCTGTAATTGAATTTGTATGAACGGAGCCTAGTTCGATAAGTTTTGCCTTGTTCCTTATACTCTGTATATTGCTTGAGTATGCGTCATTGGCTGTGAGGACTACTGGGAACCGAGATTCTTTGATTATGTCGAGTAGTTCGCTGGTTCCTCCTCTATCGGCTCTTCCCATCCCGTCAACTTCGTCGATGAGAATTATTTTCTGTTTTCCGAGAAAGCTTGCCTGTCTTGTAGCTTCTTTCAGTTCTGATTTCAGTTTCTTCTTGGTTCGGACATCTGATGCGTTGGTTTCGACGAGTTCACGGTCATAGTCTTTGGCAAGTGCTTCCACCATCGAGGTTTTTCCTGTTCCCGCCTGTCCGTGTAGAAGTACTGGTTTGTCGCCTTTTTCCCAGTTTTCCAGCCATTTCTGTATCTCTTCTTTTTCGCTGGATGCGCCTCTGTAGTCTTCTAGGCTTTCCGGACGGTATTTTTCTACCCACATGGTCCTTTATTTCTGACCTATTTCTGCTAGTTTTGCGAGCATGGCTTCGATCTGGATGTCGCTGCTTCCTCCTTCGCTTATCCGGAACTCGTATTCTCCTAGTTGTTCGACTACTTCGAGTTTTTGCTGGTCGTCAAGATCGAGGTCAAGAATCTCTCTGTGGATGGAGTCTATTATGTCGGTTCCATCGAGCCCTCTGTCAACCATCAGATCGGTGAGCATCTCTCTCGCATCCATGAAGCTGCCTTCAAACGCAAGGTCGAGTACTTCACGGATTTCGTCCGGTCGAAGGCTGGCTGCAACGCCGTAAACATCTTCTTCCTCGATTTCGCTGTTCTGGATTGCCGCGGTCTGAAGGATGTTCGTAACTCTTCTCATATCTCCGCTGGAAACACGCATAACGGCTTCAACAGCTTCCTCGGAGATCTTGAAGTCTTCTTTCTCTCCCAGTTTCTGAATGTATTCTGTTACATCTTCCTCTTCCAATCGGTTGAATCTGAATACTGCACACCGTGACTGGATTGGGTCGATGATCTTCGATGAGTAGTTGCATGAGAGAATGAACCTGCAGTTATCGGAGAACTGTTCCATAGTCCTTCTCAGTGCCTGCTGTGCATCACTGGTTAGGGAGTCGGCCTCGTCCAGGAAGATTATCTTGTAGTCTGCGTTTACTGGTTTGGTCCTTGCGAAGTCCTTGATCTTTTCCCTTACTACATCGATACCTCGCTCATCTGATGCGTTGGTCTCCATGAAGTTCTGCTTCCATTCGTCTCCATACAGATCCTTGGCTAGAGCTACCGCGGAAGTTGTCTTCCCTGTTCCTGCAGGACCAGCATACAGCATATGTGGTATTGAGTCTTCCTCCACGAATGCCTGCAGTCTTTCAATTATTTTGTCCTGTCCTATTACCTCGTCAAGTGTTTCCGGCCGGTATTTTTCAGTCCATATATCAATCATAAATTTGGGTTCAATCCTCCTCAAAAACAGAAAAAACTTTTCTGTTCTCCAAAGCCACAAACCCTGTTCACAGGTTCATGACTCTTTGAATACTGATACCTGTTCTATTCTTTTATGCCTTCACACCGCAACAGGATAACCATGAAGATAGCCATAACAGGTACCCCAGGAACCGGAAAAACCACAGTCACAGACCACCTAAATACAGATTACCGGATAGTGCATCTAACAGAGTACATTAAAGAGAACGATCTTGGCGAGCCTGTTGAAGGAGTCACAGAAGTCGATACCGAAGAACTCAAAGCAAAAATAGCCGAGGAATTTGAATCGGATGATGTCATTTTTGAAGGACATCTCGCACACCACCTAGATGTCGACCACTGTATAGTCCTTAGATGTAAACCTGAAGTGCTGGAGGAAAGACTTTCCGGAAGAGATTACTCGGATGAAAAAGTTAGAGAGAACATGGAGGCTGAAGCACTTGATGTTATCCTTTCTGAATCGGTTCAGATGCATGAAAATGTCCTTGAGATTGATACAACTGGCAAGACGGTTGATGAAGTAATTAAAGAGGTTGAAGAAGGTATTGAGAATAAGGAAACAGGGTATGGTGAAGTGGATTGGTCTGAAAGTTTTCAGGCGTTGTTCTGAATCCACTCTGTAAGCTTCTCTTTCTTCATAGCGCCGGAAGCTCTTGCAACTTCTTCTCCGCCCTGGATCATAAGCAGTGTCGGTAGAGCTCTTACTCCGTACTTTCCGCCTGCCTCATCGTGCTCTTCCATGTCCAGTTTTGCGAAGTTGATATCGTCGAACTCCTCTGAGACCTCCTCAAATACGGGTGCTAGTACCTTGCATGGCTGACACCAGTCTGCCCAGAAATCTACAATCCAGGTCTCATCTGACTCAAAAGCCTCGTCAAGTTCTTCCGCTGTAAGTTCTTGTACCATACACCAAAACGGAAAACTCAGACTTAATTAACTTGCCATAACCCCAAGGTTACCAGTTAGAAAGATGTGGAAAAACAAAAATTAGAAAAAGAATCCGGAGGATTTATTCCTCCATGTAGATCGTACGGATCGGATAAGGGATATCTATTCCTTCCTCGTCGTACCGGTCCTTGATAAGATGTGTAAGCTCGGATGAAGCCTTCACGATATTGGACTTGTGTGTATCCGTCCAGCCACGCAGCTTCAAATTTACTGAGGAGCCTCCAAGTTCATTTACCAGTACCTGTGGCTCAGGATCGGCCTCAACATGCTCTGCATCTTCAAGAGCATTCTCAGCAATCTCCTTTGCTGTCTTGATATCGTCATCGTAACCTACGCCGACAACTACTTCGAATCTTCTACTTCCGTATGCAGTGTTGTTTACGATCGTGTCGTTGTACAGCTTTGAGTTAGGAACAATCACTTTCCTACCATCGTAGGTCCTGATATCCGTAGCTCTGATTCTGATATCCTGAACCGTTCCTTCTTCCCCTCCTGCTTCGATCTGGTCGCCTATCTTGAAAGGCCGGCTGATCAGGATCATTACCCCTGAGATAAAGTTGGCAATCATGTCCTGCATAGCGAACGAAAGACCTAAGCCAAGCAGGCCGACAAGTGTTGCCAGCGATCCAAGAGGGACATTATACACTCCCAGTAGTGCTATGAATGTTAATCCGTAGATGCTGAAAGAGGAAATCTTTGAAGCAGTCTTGTAGACATGTTCGTCAACCTCGGTTCCTACGCTTCTCTTTATCACTCTTTTAACTAGTTTATTTCCTATGTAACCTGCTACTATTATCGCTAAAGTCAATGCAATCGTTTTTGGAGCTATATAATCTGTGATTAGAGAGGTTATCTGCGTAATACTCGTCATAATTCGGGTTCGCCCGTAACTCAATTCAACTCTTGGAGTGTTATAAACCTTCAACAGCCAAAAGGTCACTCGATTTAAAAATCAGGTCAACAAACCCTTATGCCATGGATTCAGTCGAGAAATATGTAGAATATGCAGGAGTATTCGCTCTATCACTACTGGCAGTATCAGCAGCCTACATGGTAGAACCCACACAACCAGCCACATTCGGCCTACTACTAACATTCCCGCTACTGTATGCTTTCGTGGCCAGTATCTCGACTGAAAAGTTCAACAAAGCATCACTGATCTCGCTGCTTTCACTTGTCCTCGCACCTGTAGACTTGTTCATGGCGGCGTCAGCAGCGTTCATCTCATTCACCACTATTACAGTATCATTTTTCTCCGGCGGCAACAGATTCAGAGATTTCTATAGCTCCACAGCCCTGCCACTACTGCTCACAGGTCTCTTGCTGAGTTCAGGAATATACGCAGTTTCCACTACAAACCAGGAGTTCGGATCAACCGTAACAAATACTACAGCATCCTTCCTAGGCGGCTCAACCCAGCAAGTGGTCGAGACCACAGGTATAATCAGCATGCAGCAGGAACAACAGGCAAGGATAGTCGAATCAACAAGCAGAAGCACAGTTACACTAACACAGACACAGGTACTAAACGAGACGAAAGGAGAGTTCTCACAGTCACAGCTCCAGACTCTGAACCAGGCATTCGTAAACGCTCAGCAGGATATCCCGCAGCAGCTTTCATCCAATATCGAGGATCAAGACTTAAACATCGATATCGAGAAACAGGTCGAACAGATAGTCCGTCAAACCTTCAAAGGAAAACTTCTCATCCTTTTGATCCCGTTGATTACTCTGGCAGCTTTCTCGCTTCAGCCACTGGTTGGACTGGTAACAGCCTTCATGGCCGTGATAATCACCCGTTTGATGGACGCCTGGAAAGAGGGTTAACATAGCTTGTTAAATCTTGGCAACTAGGTGATAACCAAATGCCTGAGATAGAGTTTCACAGCGATGAACAAGCCTCTGACGAACTTCCGGAAGACTTCCAGCCGTATGTGAAGGACTGGTTTAATTCCAAATTTGAGTCATTGAGCCCGCCGCAGAGACATTCATTCCAATTAATACATGAAGAGCAGAACTCGCTGATATGTGCGCCGACAGGCTCAGGTAAAACACTGTCCGCGTTTCTATCAGGACTGAACGAACTCTTCCGACTAGGAGAGCAAGATGAACTGGACGACCAGATCTACATGGTTTATGTATCACCGCTGAGAGCACTAAACAACGATATCAAGCGTAACCTAGAAGAACCACTTACAGAGATCAAGGAAAAAGCCGAGGAGCAGGGATATGATGTACCTGAGGTAAGAAGCGCGGTTCGAACCGGAGATACAACAGATAAAGAGAAATCAGAGATGCTGGAAAACCCTCCGCACATACTAATAACAACCCCCGAGACGCTAGGAATACTTCTCAACTCGCCCAAGTTCCAGAACCACCTCAAAAATGTACAGTACACGATCGTGGACGAAATCCACAGCCTATCCGAAAACAAGAGAGGGGTACATCTATCACTCTCCCTGGAAAGACTGGAGGAAATGGCTAACACCTCACCGACCCGGATAGGACTTTCAGCCACACAGGCACCGATAAAGGAGATAGCCAAATACCTTGTGGGTTTCCAGCCAGAAAATAGAGAAAGTTACATGAAGGAAACAGAGTACGATGAAATCCCGGCTGATGAAGAGATGCTGGAGGCAGATGATTTCGAGACCCGTGGCTGTCAGATCGTCGATGTAGCAGCATCCAAAGAGATTGATCTAGAAACAGTCTCGCCGGTCAGAGACCTGATACATACAGACCCGGGCGAGATCAGAGAAGCGATGTACGACAAGATACACAACCTGGTAGAAGAACATGAATCCACGATTATATTCACGAATACCAGAAGCGCCACTGAACGAGTAGTAAACAACCTGAAAGAGAGGTTTCCGGATTACTACGACGATAATATAGGAGCGCATCACTCCTCGATGAGCCGTGAAAAAAGATTGACAGTAGAAGAACGCCTCAAGAAAGGCGAACTAGAAGTAGGAGTCACATCAACCTCACTCGAACTGGGAGTCGACATCGGAACCGTTGACCTAGTGCTTCAGATCGGTTCTCCTAAAGGAGTGGCCAGAGGTATTCAGAGAATCGGCCGATCAGGACATAAAATTGGGGAAAAAGCCAAAGGAAAAATGATAGTAACCGACAGAGATGAAGCAGTCGAATGCTCGGTCCTAACAAAATGTGCAAAGGAAGATGAACTAGACAAGATACAGATACCAAGAAACGCGTTAGATGTACTGGCACAGCATGTCGTCGGAATGGCATGCAATCATCGCTGGGACTTCAAAAGAGCTTTCAACACGGTAAAGCAGAGCTACTGCTACCTGAACCTCAGTGAAGAGGACTGGGATAATGTACTCAAATACCTGTCCGGAGAATACGAGCTTGAAGATCAGAATGTCTACAGCAAGATCTGGATCAATAGGGAGAAAGAACTCTTCGGCCGCTCAGGAAAGATGACTCGCGTAATCTACATGACCAACATAGGGACAATACCTGATGAATCGGGATATGAGGTGAAGACCCGTGGAGAAGGTGAGTATGTAGGGACACTGGACGAGGAGTTCCTGGACCGGCTGACTAAAGGCGATATCTTCACTTTGGGAGGCTCCACATACCAGTTCTCATATGCGAAAGGTATGAAGGTGTTCGTTGATCCGAAGCCTCAGAAGAAGCCGACAGTACCTTCTTGGTACTCGGAGAGGTTGCCTCTGAGCTATGACTTGGGTATGAGGATGAGTGATTTCCGGGAAAGCATAGCTGAACAACTTGAGTACGGTGCCGGCGATGACGATATCATCCAGTGGATAATGCATAACTACTACCTGGATGAGAACACTGCTAACTCCATCTTCCGGTATGTGAAAGAACAGTACAGATTCACAGATAAAGTCTCAAACAACGAGGATATAGTGGTCGAGAAGTACATTGATGATGATAACCGTCAGAACCTGATCTTCCAGACGACCTATGGCAGAAGAACGCATGACGCTCTCGCCCGTATAATGGCCAATATCCTTCAGGAAAAGCTGAATACTAATATCGGTATGGTTATCGATGATAACGGCTTCATTCTACTGACTCCACGGAGACCTATCGACTTGGAGTGGCTTATCGACAGTTTGGAGAGCTGTAATCCTGAGGAAGAGCTGAGAGATGCTGTTTCGAAGACTGAGCTGATGAAGAGGCGGTTCAGGCATGTAGCAGGTAGAAGTTTGATGATTCTGCGGAACTATCAGGGGGAGTCCAAGACGGTGGGTCAGCAGCAGATGAAAGGTCATTTCCTTCTGTCAACCGTTCGCAACCGGTACGATGAAGATTTCCCGATGATTAAGGAGACTTACCGTGAGATTATGGAGGACGCGATGGATATCAAGCATACCTTGGAAGTAATTGAAGGATTAAGAGAGGGTAAGATAACATATGAGATGAGGGATACTGATATACCGTCTCCTTTCAGCCACAACCTGCTTCTTCAGAACAGCACCGATGTGGTGAAGATGGAGGACCGGAAACAGCGGTTGGAGGAACTGCATGAGAAAGTGATGGAAAGGATAGAAGATTAAAGAAACTCCTTGACTCAAGTATTGTTAGAGGTCACTGATGATACAGCAACTGGAAGAATACTTTCTCAATCCACAGAACCTTATCGCAGCTGCCTCAATCATCGTACTATTGATTCTCTACCTATTGAAGCCTAAACCAGAAAAAAAGATGATGCCATCGGTAATGTTCTTCAGAGAGGAAGAAAACCCGGGCAAACTCAAACAGGGAATAAGAAAACTACTTAACAATAAGTTCCTGTTCCTGCACCTACTGATGTTCTCTCTACTTGCTGTAGCGCTGGCCGACCCATTTGTAAACTCAAAAATGGAGTCAGAAGAAGCCACGGTTCTACTGGACGCAACAGCAAACACGGCAGATAACTTCGAGGACTACAGAGAATACGCAGAGAGCAACCTAGCCCCTACCACAAACCTGGTGGTTGTAGGCGGCCAGATTGAAACATACACGGATCTGGAGAGATCAACTGCCTCACAGATAATCCAGGAAACAAGTTCAACTGAAATAAAAAGAGACATACAGCCTGCAATATCAGCAGCAACCAGCTTGGACGGAAACCTGTACATGGCAACCAACATGGCCTCTATAGAGAGCAGCGAAGCAGAAAGAAAGATCGCTTCAGCATCAAGCCAGAAATACCTTGATCTCAAAGAAACAGAGTTCTCAAACAGTCACGGAATCACCGATTACGAAATAAATAATCAGACCGCGACGATCTATGTAAAGAACTACCTTCAGGAACAGTCAGAAGTAGCTATACAGACAAATTCAGATACAAGAACTATCGAAGTGGAAGCCTCGGGTCTTGAACCGGTTCAGGTCCAGCTTCAGAGAGGAAGAAACAATATCACAATGGGCGAAGACGGTTATGAAGTCGATAACTCGTTGTACCTCTACAGACCGCAGTCAGACTCCATCCGGATCAGAATCTCGGATAATTTACCGTACTTCAGGGAGGCGGTGAAATCCATTCCGGAAGCGAAGATAAGCGGCTCCGAACCCGATATTGAAGCAGTTTCTGGTTCGGATATCACTGATATATCCAGAGAGGAGATAGAGAACGGTCTTGATGTAATTTACTTTTCAGAAACAGGAGTGAACTATCCAGATTATCTTCCGGTAACCTCTCTCTCACAGGAAAACAGCGATATCGATATAAAGAAGTTTGCTGAGACTACAGTTTACCAGGAGAAATACCTCTCTGGAAACATTGCTCAGGACTCTGAAAACTATACAGAACCTGCTTCAGCCATAGTAGGCAGAGAGATAGGGCAGGGGACAGTTGTGCAGTATAACCTTCAGGGAACCGGTTTTGAGGAACAACTTGTATACCCTTTATTCTGGAGAGATGTT
>JBEQAZ010000003.1:0-39579 GCA_041640055.1 Candidatus Nanohaloarchaea archaeon
TCGAAGAAAAAGAAATCTCCCTCTCAGAATACGAAGACAGCGTAGACGATTACAACGAACAGATAGTCCAGATAATCGAAGAAAGAGTAGAACTAGAAACAGAGAAAGCAAATATAGCCAACTTCAAGCGGCGGGACAGCCTTGCACAGGAAAGAGACCAACTCAAAAACCTGATCGAAGAAACACAGAGAAATTACCTTGAAGGAAACATCAGCGACGACGAAATCTACCAAGAAAAAGTCGAAGAACTCACAGAACGACTCTCAGAAATCGAAGGAGAAATAGCAGAAATCGATGCAAAAGCACAAGTAAGATCACAGAGCCGTGCAGGAAGATTCATGGAGAAAATACCTATAGTTTCAACCGGAGGTAAAGCAGAATGAGAAAAACCACAGCATTCATAGCACTGTTAATAGTATTTGCCGGGTTTGCTTCGGCTCAGTCCGCAAATGAAACCAAGAATGCTATCCAAGACGCACAGCAAGAAATCAATCTAATGCAAGAAGAGGATATCCCTACTGAGAGAGTTGAAAACTTGCTGGAAACAGCGAACAACTCCTACCTGGCTCAGAAAAACTTTGCTGAAGAAGGAGGTACAGCCGATTACTCAAGAGCCATCGAGCTTACAGACCAGATATCGACAATACAAGAGAGAGCTATACGGGCTTCCGACCGTATTGAGGCATTAACCATGCGTATACAGGAACTAGAAGATACCAGCGTAAATCTTACCTCAGCGAAGCAGCAGCTTGAGGCCGCAGAAGTTGATTTTGAGAGCCAGAGATTTGATGAGGCAGATGCACATGTAGAAGAAGGTTACAGCTCAATATCGGAGGCGCAGTCTGCAAGAACACAGATACAGAGCTTTGCAGCAGCACAGCAAGAGGCACTAACAGCCCGTTTAGATGCTGCAGTTGATTATGTAAGATCAAATACCTTGAAAGTTGTTTCAAGCACATTACTAACTCTTCTGATCCTGACATTCATTTTCAAAGAGCTCAATACTTACAGGTTACTGAAAAGAAAGAAGAGAAAGCGGATCAAGGAACAGGTGTTGAAAGATTTGATCACGGATATACAGAAGGAGTACTACATGCGTAAAGAAGGTTCATCAATCCAGTTCGAAACGAAGCTCGACAGGTTTGAGGAGATGAGAAGAGATGTTATCGAAGATATAGAGGTAATCAGCAGGAAGATACAGCAGCGCCGTTCACTGCTATTTGACACAGCAATTGATGGAGAAAAAGAAATAGATACAGAGATACAAGCGGAAACTAGGAAAGAAGTCAAAGAGGAAAGTTCTGAAGACGATCAGGAAGACAAATAGAGTTGCCTAAATGTGAGGATGTGTTCGACGCGAAACGCGGTATGTACATTCACTGCGCCGAGGTTCGATAACTAGAACATTCCGCCTGAATCGTTGTTTCCACTTCCGAAGAACGAATCCTTATGTCTTACATTCAGTCCTACGCCACTTTCGATTGTCATAGGTGCAATCTTCTCCTCGAAGTTGGTTCCACGCATCTTATAGATCTGCATTCCACGGCTGCTCTGCTGCTTGTACATTAAAAGTACTCCATCAGCTAGGAACTCGGCATGACCTGATTCCGTAATCTGATCAGGGATAGTCTGGGACTCAGCGATCACGAACGCTGTAACACCGACTTCCTCGAATAAGTTGAAAAGCTCCCTTACATAAAGACGGTAGTTCTTAGATTTCTCGGAGAAACCTGCTGAGATAGCAGATAGGGAGTCAACTACAACACGATCGAATGAGTTTACATCTTCATCGAGATCGCCGAACATCAAGGGTTTAGTATCGATTTCAAGCTCCCCACTCTGTTTCTTGAATAATGCTTCAACGGTACGAGATACATCGAAGGGATCATATGTTTCGATTACGATATTTCCTTCATCAACATGTTTCTGTCCTTCCCAGCCGAAATCTTCCATATGGCTGATAAGAGCGTCAGGTGATTCCTCAAAGCTCATGAAAAGAACTTTTTCGCCATTTCTCGCGGCATGATCGGCCATTTGAAGATTGAATATTGACTTGCCTGAACCGGGATTTCCTGCGACGAGTACTACATTCTCTTTCCTGATTCCGTCTCCGAAAAGATGGTCAAGACCGCTTACACCGGTTCTGATGTATTCTTCTTTCTGTCCTGCAGTAAACTCCTCTCCGTCTTCATCAGTGTCCGATTCGGAGTCATCGTTGAACTCTGACCACGGATTTCCTTCCTCATCAGCACCGTTCTCGCTTTCCTCCTGTTGTTCTCCGACCTTGTTCGGATTCATATCAGGGTGCTTTGCTGATACATGTGCTTTCAGTGCCTTCTTCGAGGGGAATTCATGTCCGCATTCACTGCATTCCATCGCACTCATATGAATTAACTGTCTCTGTTTCAAACTTAAAGTTTTCTTAAAACGGTTTCAAACAGTTTGGTTCCGGAAAATTTAATAACAGGAAAAAAGCAGTTATTTTTAGAGTTGACTCATGGATTACCCTGAAGAAGTAGCAGATCTGGAGAATCAGGAACCGGTTTATGTATCAATAAACTCACCAGACCTTAGGAACTTCGTAAACGACACTATAGAAAAAGTTACCGAGGAAGGAAATCTGGTAGTTTATATCGGAAGCATAAAGACCAGCGATAAAGTCAAGAGCATGTTAGAGGAACGGGACATAGATACTGAAAAAGTACTGTTCTTCGATATGGCAACAAAAGTATCGGGCGAGGCACCAGAAAATGTCAAAAACACCGTTTTCTTCGATCCTGAAGATATCAACCAGGTGAACATGCAGCTTGACGATGCAGTAGAAGCCAAGCCAGAAGACAGAGACGCGATGATAATCTTCGACACCATATCAACACTTTCAATCTACAACGACGAGGATGTGATAATAGAATTCCTTCAGAAACTAAGCAACAAGATGAGCGGCTGGCCTCTAAAATCCGTTCTGATAGGTGTAGAAGAAGAGATGGACGAAAAACTCACAGAAGCCGTAAACAGTTCAGTCGAAAACACGGTCGACCTAACAGAATAAACAACCGGTTTTCTCATAAGAATTCACCGCGAACATTAGAATGTGAAAGTACAAAACCTGGAACTACCTTCTCATATCAAGGAAGACTACCTTGAAACAGGGATAACCGAGCTTAATCCACCACAGGAAAAAGCTGTAGAAGCAGGGCTTCTTGAAAACCAGGACATGATTGTGGCTGCTCCTACAGCATCCGGAAAGACCTTTATCGCCGAGCTTGCAATGGTTGAACAGGTTATCAAGCAGGATAAAACTGCTGTATACATAGTACCTTTGAAAGCCTTAGCTTCTGAAAAATATGAAGACTTCAAAGAGAGATACAGCGACCAAGAAGTCAAGATCTCAGTAGGAGACATGGACGACGAAGGAGAGTACCTTGACACAGCAGATATAGTCGTAACCACTTCTGAGAAACTAGATTCGATGCTACGCCACAACCCCTCCTGGATACATGATATAGGACTGGTAGTGATCGATGAGATACACCTCCTGACCTCACAGAGCAGAGGACCAACACTTGAAGTCACCATAACACGGCTGAGAGAACTGCTGGAATTCCAAATGCTAGGCCTGAGTGCCACGATAAGCAACTCCAACGAGATGGCAGAATGGCTGAATGCAGAACTTGTGGAAAGCGATTACCGGCCGGTAGAGCTGGAGGAAGCCGTCTACGAGGGAAGAGAACTGGAGTTTTTCGAGGAAAGCGTCGAGACAGAAGAAGACAGCGGTAAAGTTGCTGTGGATAAAGATGAAGCCAGCGATATCAATTCGGCTTTCCAGCGAGGTTCAGAGATAGGAGAAGAAGAAGAGGAGAAATCTTATTCACCTGTACGAACTGAGGAAATAACAGATGAGTTCTCCAGTAAGACTCAGAACATTCTGAAAGATACTCTGGACAAGGATAAACAAGGTATCGTTTTCTGTTCATCCAGGAAAGGTGCTGAGAAAAGTTCGGACCGCGTAGGCAAAGTCACTGAGGAAGAGCTTACCCGTGAGGAGAAAAGCAAGCTGGATGAGTACGCAGAGATAATTGAAAATGTACTCGGATCTCCAACCAATCAGTGCAAGAGACTGGCGGAAAATGTACGGAAAGGCTCAGCCTTCCATCACGCCGGACTGGTCAACCGTCAGAGACAGGTGGTTGAAGAGGCATTCCGGGAAGGGTACATCAAGTCAGTCTGCGCCACGCCGACACTAGCTGCCGGAGTCAACCTACCAGCTTTCAGAGTGATCGTCCGCGACCTGAAGAGGTACACCGGGAACGGCATGGAGTTCATCCCAGTTCTGGAGTATGAACAGATGACCGGACGGGCCGGGAGACCAAAATATGATGATAAAGGCGAAGCGATTTCTATAGCAAAAAATCCCGGTATGACTACAGAGATAGTCGACCGGTATATCGCAGGCGAACCGGAGCGCATCCAGTCGAAGCTAGCAGTTGAACCCGTTCTCCGTATGCACACTTTGGCTTTGATCGCATCCAACTTCTGCAATACCGAAAAAGAGCTGCATGACTTCTACAGCAAGACTTTCTACGCACATCAGTACAGCGATATCGGTTCTGTGGAGGAGAAGATCAACAAAGTGGTTGGCCAGCTCCGTAAATACGAGTTCCTGAAAGAGGAAAAGTTCGAGGCCACACCTCTAGGACGGAGAGTCTCCGAACTGTACATCGATCCGGATTCCGCGAATCTGATACTGGAATCTTTGGAGAAAGCTGAGGAGAAAGATACGAAGCCGATCTCATATCTCTTCATGCTGTGCCATACAAGCGAGCTCCAGCCAAGACTGAATGTGAACCAGAAAGAGGAGCAAGACTACGCGAAAGCATTGGATGACGCGGAAGAGTACATTTTAGAGAAAGTTCCGAACGAATGGGATGTTGAGTACGAGATGTTCCTTGAAGTTATGAAGACTGCTATGATGCTGAATGCCTGGGTAGATGAAAGCGATGAGCAGGAGATCGTGGACCGGTTTAACACAGCTCCAGGCGGCATCAGATCAAAAGTCAGTAACGCCGACTGGCTTCTATACGCCTCCAAAGAGCTCGCAAGGATGCAGGACTTGGACACCGAGGATATCGAGAAGCTAAGGGTACGGTTGAAGCATGGTATCCGTGAAGAACTTCTTTCACTAGTACAGTACGATCAGATCGGAAGGGTCAGAGCTCGCAAACTTTACGATTACGGTATACGGGACGCCGATGATATCCGGGACACAGATTTCGAGAAACTGAAGAAGCTGATCGGTGAGAAGACAGGCAGGAAACTGAAGAAACAGGTCGGTCAGGAGAACATATTTGACAGAGAAAATATAATGGACTATTTCTAGTTCTCCATCAGGTAGGCCTGAGCTGACCCACCGTCATATCTAAGGTCGAATACCTCCGGCCGAGAATGGACATCAACTGCTCCGTAAAACGAGTTCCTGTCAAGAAGTATATCTGCTTCTAGCTCCTCAGGATTATCCCACCAGTTGCCTTCTCCAGAGAGACCTTCTTCCTCCATTTCCTTGTGAGTCGGCACACCTAGTCCGTAGGTATCTTCTACATCTAAATCAAAGGCTACAACCAGAGTCTCACCTTCAGCATACTCATTGATCGCCGAAACAGAGTCGTGATCAGGATCTTCATAAGCCTCTCTAGACGGCAGATGTTCGTCCGAAGAGTCTACTTCCGCTTCAGGAACTCCAGCATGGTTTTCATCCGGATAGACAGCTATTATAGTATCATATGCATCTTGAACCTGCCAAAAATCTATTATTCCTTCTTGCGATGCATCAAGAGCATTTCTAACTTTTTCAAATCCCTGATCTGGTTCTAGAGACTGTTCAGTGTTATCATCCGAAGGCGGAGTTGTTGAAGCCACATCTAATACTTCTGGAAACTTTTTTAAAAATTTTCTGGCTATTGACGGCTTTGGGCTTACAGAAGAAATTCCCAGATGTAAAGAAAAACCTCAAAACCTAGTTAGGACTCTCTCAATAGAATTAAAGAACTACAAAGATATTTGAGTTTCTATATACTTCTCTCCACTCCCTCAACCAGCTCGGGATGACCTACAAAGAATGGGGTGCGCTGATGGATCTCATCAACCTCTACATCAAGGATCGATGAGTCTCCGTTACTTGAAGCTCCTTCAGCTTCCTCAACGATGTATGACATCGGGTTTCCTTCGAACAATATCCTGTACTTCCCGTTTTCGTAGCCTTCCTTGGCTGGATAGCCGAACACGCCGCCGTGGTGAAGTGTCTGGTTGAAGTCTCCGACCAGGGATCCTCCGTAGCGTAGTTTGTATTCCTTTGAGAGATCGTTCTCCAGTTCTCTGAAGTTGTCGAACCAGTCCTTGTTACCTCCAAAACCGTAGATCTTCTTCCTTGATATCTCTATATCCTCTGAGGCCTTGTAGAGCTCGACTTGATCGCCTTTCTTCTCTTCGACCACATATTCATCTACCTGTCCGTTTCTCGCTACAGTCAAAGTTGTGAGAGGTCCGTACAGAATATAGAATGCTGATACAAGGTTTCTGCCTTTGCATGGAAGTTCTTCTTCGTAGATGCCGACTATAGTTCCTATCAAGTTGTTTGTTGGGATGTTTGATGAGCCATCAAGAGGATCTATAGCTACAGAAAGACCTTCACCGCAGTCAGTTATCTCATGTTCTTCTTCGGATGCGTATTCTCCTACTCCGTCGATTGAGGTCAGTTCCTCTTTCAGGAGTTCGTTGGCCCATACATCGGCTTCCATCATCCGTTCATCGGACGGGTTTTCTTCGCCTACATATTCTCTGCGGTGTGTGAGGCCGGATGAGATATGTGGTGCGGCCTCTGCTACTTGCTGTATTACTTGGTCGACTACCTGTTCTTTGTCCACTGCTGGATCACTGAAGTGCTTCTTCTACATCTTTTCCTTCGAATATTACTTGTTCGAGTTTGTTGAGCAGTTCTTCTGGGTTTTCTCTCTGGAAGATGTTTCTACCTACTGCTAGTCCGTTTCCTCCTGCCTGGATTACATCATGTACATCGTTGAGGAAGTCTCTGTCGCTTGTTTTGCTTCCACCGCTCATCACAGTTTTCATTTCTCCTGAGACATAGGTTACTTCTTCCCAGCCATCCTGTGTACCGGGGTACTTGCATTTGACCATGTCAGCTCCAAGCTCTAATCCGATTCGTGCTGCGTATGATATTACTTCTGGGTCTGTATCACCGCCGTAGTCTGCGTTTCCTTCGATTCCGTGTCCTCTTGGGTAGGCCCACATTACTACAGGTACGCCGTATCGGTGTGCTTCTTCCTGTACTCTTCTGAATTCTTCTGCCATGTCGGCTTCGTAGTCGCTTCCTGCGTACATGGTGTATCCTACTGCATCAGCTCCTAGTTCTTCGACTGCGTACTGTACTGAGCAGTTGAGTGGCGAGAAGTGGTCCTGTGGCTCCCAGAGATTGGAGGTTCCGTTTAGTTTGACTAGAAGGTTTACTTCTTCCTCGTATTCTGGATAGTATGTTTCTGCTACTCCTTTCTGGACTGCTACGGCTGTTACTGCGTCGTGTCTTCCGACTTCGAATACATGTCTGGGGTCGGCGCTTTCTGGCTGTGGTTCGAAGTCTACAGGTCCGTGTTCTAGCCCGTGGTCGTATGCTACGATCAGGGAGTTTCCATCTCGTGTAAGTGCGGAGTTCTTCAGAGTATCCTTTTTCATATTACGAAGTATTACTTTTGACTGTTTTTAACTTTCCGGCCTGTACCCGTGAAGAAAATTATAAACATGGAATATCCGCGTAAAAGTATATGGAACCGGAGCAAAACCTTCAGGAAGACGAGGAACTCGTGAAGTCAGCTCATCCCAGCATGTGGAGCTACTTCCCGGTCTACCTAATAGGCTTATTCATCACATTCGCCACACTCAACCTCTCAATAATCGCATCAGGACTAGCAATACTAGCGGTATCAGAACTGCATAGAAGAGGAAACCGGTACTTCATCACCACCGACCGGGTTATCAGAGAGTTCCGTTTCCTGAAAAGAGACAGCCAGGAAGCCACAACCGACCTGATATCAGATGTCTCAATAGATCAAAGCTTGAACCAGCGACTTCTCAAGATCGGAGATGTCCATGTGAAAACTGCTTCAGGAGAGAACATCCGGTTCGGAGGAGTCAAGAAACCTGGCGAAATAAAGTCGAAGATCTCAAAGGTTAAGACCAGAGAGAAGAACGAGCCTCAGGAAGTAGAAGTGGTAAATGATAAAGTCGAATGCCCGAACTGCGGAGATAAAGTTTCATCAGACAGCGACTACTGTTCAAGCTGCGGAGCAAGGCTTGAGACAGGTGAAAAAGTCGATCTTGACACTCTTCTTGACCAGACAATCGCCGAGATCAAGGACGATGTTAAGGCAAGAGATCTAGAGGTTGAAAGTATTATCGAAGCGGAAAAAGACGGCAAGAAACGTAAAACCTTGATAGAATGGCTTGAAAATAGGAAAGACGAGGAAGAATAGTTTATGCTTGACAGACTAACTGAAATTGACAGAAATATCTCTGAAAAGATGCATGACTTCGAATACAACCTCCTACACAGCTTTTTCCACGCCTACACTGCTCTGGGATCACTGCATTTCAGCTTTCTGCTGGCTTTCACACTTTTCTACATAGGACACACAGCTATCCTGAGACAGTTATTCATAGTCGTGGCAGTATCTCTTACGATCACTGAAATCATCAAGATTCTGGTTAGCCGTGAAAGACCTGATGACAGGGATGAAGATGTCTACATAATGCAGGACCTTTCCTTCCCTTCAGGACACGCTACGAACGCTTTCGCGACAGCAGGCGTTCTGACAGGATTCGGAAACCTAGGTCTTCTACCAGTACCGATAGCAGCATTGGTAGCTTTCTCCCGCGTTTATCTTGGTCAGCATTACCTGTCGGATATCGTGGCTGGCGCGGTTATAGGCGGTTCAGTGGCCTTGATCCTGGTCTAAGGTAACCCCGATGAAAGGTCAAACATCAAAAGCATTCAGCCCTCAAACCATTATTATACTATGAGCAGGACAGAATCAAGTAGCGAACTGGAGATCGGTGATGACGCACCGGAATTTGAACTGGAAAACTATAATGGAGAGAAAGTGGCTTTAAGCGACTTGGAGAACTTTGACGGCGTACTTGTAGTTTTCATGTGTAACCACTGCCCGTATGTACAGGCACAGGCAGAGGAAATCAAGGAACTGGCGGAAGAGTTCTCTTCACTGGCTATCGTAGGTATAAATGCAAATGTAGAGACACATCCTATGGATACATTCGAGAAGATGAGCGACTTCATCGAAGGCAAAGACCTGGATAAATCCAACTTCTACTACTTGGCGGACCGGGAACAGGAAGTATCGAAGAGTTTCGGCGCAAAATGTACTCCGGACCCGTTCCTGCTAGACTACAGGCATAAACTGTTCTACCACGGAAAACTGAACGACAAAGAAGGAGCAGAAGGAGAACCTGAGGAGCGGTACATGAAGAAAGCAGTTCAGAAAATGCTGAAAAGAAAAGAGCCGCCGGCAGAGCAGCCTTCAAGCGTCGGATGCAGCATAAAATGGAAGGAAAAGGTGGAAGAATAATCAAATCCGATATCAAGCCAGATCAGAAAGAACTGGAAAAAGCCAGAGAACTGGTATCGGAAGCGCTTGAAAAAGCAGAGTCAGAGTTACCGAGAGAAGACGAATACACCGTTTCACTTGGCTGGACAGAGCAACAGTTCGTGATCGAAAGGATGGACGGGACATCGGGAAGAGCTCACTCAGCGCATTTCTTCGAGATAATGTTCAACACTAGCACCGAGAAATGGAAGGACGCGATCAAATCCACAGCAGTCCATGAGTACGCGCATACCTGGCATTACGAGAAAAGATACGATGCAGAAGGTAGAAACGATGTAGTATGGCAGTATGTTATAGATGAAGCACTGACACAGAACTTCGCGGAGAAAATATTCGACCACACACCAGACCACCGTGAGGAACACAGCAAAGAAGAAATAGCCGAGTACTGGCCGAAGATCCGTGATGAGGAACTTGAGAGAAAGTTCGAAAACATTGGTTGGCCTTACTCGCTCTACATAAACAAGAGTGATGAAGGTTATCCTAACTGGCTCGGATACTCGATGAGCTACTTGATCGGTAAGAGGCTACTGGAAGAGCATGAGCTAGTAGATTTCCCTGAACTGGAGAAGAGTGATGTCATAAAAGCTGGTAACCAGTTATTCACATAGAGGATATATCAATGAACTATGATGTAAAACCAGAGCAGCATGAGTTCCGTGAAGCTCGTGAAACAGTTGAAAACACTCTGGAAAACTGCAAATACATACTTGAAAGAGAGAAAGAGTTCGAAGTAAACATAGGCTCATATCCAGGAGAAAGAGGTGCCAGAGGACTGGCAGAAGCCTTCAACCTCCAGATATATTTCAATCCGGATGTGGAGAAATGGCAGGAAGAACTGCGTAAAGTAGTTCAGAACTACTACGCCAAGTCCTGGTTCTACGAGAAACATGAACCCTCGTTCTTCTGGGAGGAAGTACTTGCCTCATCCCTCGGACTGATGTTCCTGGAGGAAGCCGGTTACAGCCGTGAACCTGAGGAAACAAAATCTGCAGAAGCTGAATGGGATGATAAGAAAGAAGTGCTTTCAGACGAAGTTTTCGAGGTTAGAACCGAGTTCTCATGGCAGCTCAACTACCTGATAGGAAAAGCTCTGGTCGAAAAGCATGAACTGGAAGATTTCGCTGAACTTACCAAGAAAGATGTGATCAAAGCCGGAGATAGTATAGGTGATCAGAGCTGAAGACAGCAGCCTTCGTCGGTCGTTTCCAGCCCTTTCACAGAGGTCACAAGAAAGTCGTAGAAGAGCACAGAGACGATTACGAGTTCAAGATAGCTATAGGAAGCTCTGAAAAAGAAGAAACAGAGGATAACCCGTTAAGCTTTCAGGAACGGAAAAAATTGATCGGTCAATGTTTCCCTGATATCGAGATACTGGGAATAGCTGACGAAGGCGAGAGCCAGGAAGGTAATCAGCGATGGATACAGAAACTGAAAGAAAAGACCGACGCCGAAGTAATCATTTCAAGGAACGATCTGGTCAAAAAACTGGTCAGGGAAGACGATGAACTTGAACTGGTCGAACAAGATCTCTATCAGAAAGATATCTACTCAGGCACCCAAGTAAGAAGAAGAGTACGTTCAGGCCAAGAATGGAGTTATCTGGTTCCAGAATGCTGTGAAGAAGAGTTCGGCGAAATGGTCGATAAAGTCAAAGAATCCGGTATACAGTACGAATTTGAACCAGGCTGGAAGAAAGAAAACGCCTACCACGATACATGGAAAAAATAATACTTTATCACCATATAACTTCAGTTATCTGTTCTATAACATCTGTTGCAGTTAAACCGTTACCGTATTTCTCATAAGCATTCTCTCCTGCCTTCCCGTTCACATAAGCCGACAGAAGGGCAGCTCCATCATCTTCCAGTCCTTGAGATTTTAGAGCCGCTAATATTCCTGTCAGTACATCTCCGGTTCCGCCGACCGTCATGCCCGGACAGCCGGTCTCATTTTCGGTAATCTCTTTTCCTGAGAAGACTCTGTCCGTTCGTCCTTTCATCAGAACAGTGTTCCCGGTCTCGAAAGAGTACATTTTGATAGAACCGGATCTCTCACCCATTACCTCAGCTTCTCCGGAATGAGGCGTGAAGATATTATCAGATGTATCCAGAAGGGGTTCTATAGCCTCCGCATCAACCACAAGTTTTCCAGAGTTCTCAGCGAACTCCTGAAGCGCTTCCACATCGAAGTCAGATAAGCCCGGACCGATTACTGTTACATCTGCCCATTCCTCAAGTTCTCTGGCTTTTTCCAGCGATTTGTCATCAAATCTCTGGCCGTAGCTTTCAGCGATAAGGTTCTCTGAGAAGCCTTGTACCACAGGTTTGGCTTCTTCGGAAGTTAGGATTTTGACCAGGTCGGCTCCGGTTCTCAATGCGGCTTCTGCTGCCAAGGCAGGTGCTCCGGTGTACTTGCTGCTTCCGCCTATAACCAGTACTTTGCCGTTCTCTCCCTTGTGGCTGTTTTCATTTCTGTGCAGTTTTTCGATTAGTTCTTCCATGATAAGGAATTTGGTTTGCAGTTATTTTGGGTTTTGGGATTCTGTGATAGAAGTTTTTTATTCAGGTCGAAGCAATTTTTCTATGTGATAACATGGTGAAAATTATTGTTGCCGGAGTCGGCACGATCGGAAAAAGAGTTGCGGAAGCAGTGAAAAAACAGGATGACATGGAGCTGTACGGAGTCGCAGATGTAAGTCAGACAGGAGGACTGAGAACAGTACTGAGCGAAGATGGAGCTCTACACGGCACAGATCTGTACGCATCAAACGCAGACGGAAGTGAAAACCTTGAAGAACAAGGATTCTATGTAGAAGGACTGCTTGAAGACCAGCTGGATACTGTAGACCTGGTTGTTGATTGTACGCCTCCAGGTATCGATGAGAAGAACAAGGAGAACCTATACAAGCCTAACGATGTCAAGGCGGTTTTCCAGGGAGGAGCAGCAGATGATATCGCAGAAGTGAAGTTCAACGCCGACGCAAACTACGAAACAGCAAGAGGAGAAGACTTCGTCAAAGTAGTGAGCTGCAACACCACCTCACTCTCACGAACAATGAGCATAGTTGACGAAAGATTCGGAGTAGAGGAGGCAACCGCCAACCTGGTAAGAAGAGGAGGCGACATCCCGCAAGACGGACGAGGACCGATCAACTCCACAATACCGGTTACAGAAGTACCAAGCCACCACGGACCGGATGTACAGGCAGTTATGCCTGACCTGGATATCACCACGCTAGCCGTCAAAGTACCTGTAACCTTCGGACATGTCCACATGGTAACAGTCGATCTGGAGCAGGATATCTCTGAACAGGAAGCTATCGAAGCCTTCGAAGATCAGCCAAGAGTCAACCTGATAGAAGCTGAGAAAGGCTATGACTCTACAGGCAAAGTTCATGAGATGATGAGAGATATGGAGAGATCTAGAAGCGACATGCCTGAAGCAGGCGTCTGGAAGGAAACAGTCAACGCGGAAGACGGCAAACTAAGGTGGATCCACATGGTACACCAGGAAAGCATCGTCGTACCAGACAATGTCGACGCGATCCGTGCCATGTTCGAGATGGAGGATAAGGAAACCAGTATCGAGAAGACAAACGACGCTATGGATATCGAGTAACTCAGTTCTTCCAATCTATTATCTTCTCTTTTCCTATCTTATTTCTGACCGGATGGAAAGCTCTCTTACCATTCGGTTTTCCAAGTTGTTTTTTGATATCTTCAGGATTTATGAGGTCGCCTTTGGCGTTAAAGTATTTTTTAATACTGCTGTTTCCCCATTCAGGGTAAAGGCCTGTTCTTTCGATCTTGTATCCCAGTGCTTTTGCGATTAACGGTACTCTTACTTCATCATTGGAATAAGCGGGGGTATCAAGTTGAGCGTATTCTTCTAGAAAGTTTCTTGGCAGGCATGCGCCGGGGAATATACATCCATAGGAGTTCCCTGAGTATCCTGTCTCGTCTTTAACCCATTCTTTGAGTTTCAGCCATTCATCTCTGTACTCTCCTGTGACCCATGGCCATCCATATTCTTCAGCTTCTGATATCGGCTTGAGTCCTGAAAGACCTAGCGCATCTTCAGGTATATCCTCATATATCTCGTTCAGAGGCGCTGTCAAAAGTAGATCCCATTCGACGATGTGAAGCATGTCAAAGTCTTCATGTTTTCCTTTTTCCCAGAACCAGTCTATCACAGCTAAATCTCCGTTCATCCATTTCCACTCAGAATCCTTTTCATCTATTACATGAAGATGGTTCATACCGGCATCTTCCAGCTTCTCTAAACCTTCGATTTCCTCTCCTAAGCCGTATATCTCTGTATTGGGATTCAACTCCTTCAGTAGCTTGATCCTTTCCTCACATATCTCAGCTTCCTTATGGAACCGGAACAGAATAGCTCTCTCCATACAGGTTAAACAGGTAGCGGGAGATATAAGAAATCAGGAGAGATAGGCGATCTTCTCGACTTCTTCAACCAGTTTTTCTATATCTTCTTCAGTATTGTAGAGGTGCATGGATGCTCTGACACCTGTTCTCTCACCGGTTTTTTCGAACCAGGAGTGTACGCAGTGCATACCGGATCTAACCGCAATATCTTTTTCATCTAGCATAAGGGCTACCTGGTGTGACTCCATATTTTCGATCCAGAAAGATACTACTCCTGAACCCTTGGAACTGTATCTTACACCTTGTATATTTTCCAGTCCCTGCTCAAGTTTATCCGTCAGCTCTTTCTCGTGTTGATGGATTTTCTGCATACCTGTGTTTGAAAGGTACTCTGCGGCTTCTCCCAGCCCGATTATACCTGCTACATTGGGCAATCCTGCCTCCATGCAGTGAGGGAAGTCTCTGAACTCCTGATCACTGTAACTGGTTGACTTGACGGCTCCTCCACCGGTTTTCAGCGGCTGTATTTTATCCTTACCTCTGTCGGAGACATAAAGAGCGCCTGTTCCTGATGGGCCAAGCATCTTGTGGCCGGAGAATGCCAGGAAATCTATCGGAAGGTTTGAGACATCTATCGGCTGGTGCGGGACACTTTGAGCACCGTCTAACAAGACATAAGCACCTTTTTCTCTTGCTATCCGTGCTGCTTTTTCTATATCTAGTTGTTTGCCATCCAGATTTGATACATGGACTAGGGAAAGAAGGTCACCCTCCGATATCTCCGAACTCAGCTTTTCAAAGTCAAGCCCATTCTCCGTGTCGAGTACATTTATATCGTATCCACGGCGCTGGTAGGGAACCAGA
The DNA here is from genome assembly GCA_041640055.1 of Candidatus Nanohaloarchaea archaeon. Classification (GTDB taxonomy): domain Archaea; phylum Nanohalarchaeota; class Nanosalinia; order Nanosalinales; family Nanosalinaceae; genus JBEQAZ01. The sequence continues at coordinate 14,939 of JBEQAZ010000003.1, forward strand.
CCCGAGTTATGCTCTCTGTCGGATACAAAAACAGTGCCTCCTCTGAAAGATTCTGCAACAGTATTTATGCCCTCAGTCGTACCTGAATTCAACACTAGATCGGTTTTTTCTGCTCCGATCAGCTCTGCAACTTTCTTCCTTGCTTCTTCCAGTTTTTCAGTGGCTTTTTCGGACATGCTGTGGTGTGATCGGCCGGGACATGCCGGATATTCTCGGTAATAATTTTCTACGGCCTTTATCACTTTTTCAGGTCTTAAGCTCATGCATGCGCTGTCAAGGTAGATCATTCCATCTTCCAGGGGCGGGAAGTCTTTTCTTTTCATTGATATCATGTAGTTGTGTTTTTGACCAGGTTTGAGGCTGTTTCCAGGCTGCAGCCGGTGGTGGCGCCAGGTCCTGCGCAGTTACCGAACTTCAGGTAGCTGTATATACCGAATGCTGCGTACATTGTGGAGATGATGAAGACGACGAGCAACGCCCATGAGATGTATTCGATGTAGTTGTTGAGGAATCGGGCGAGTCTTTTGTCTTTCTCCATAGCTTTTGATATTATAGTTGATTTCAGTCTTGTATCTAGATCTGCTTCACATTCACCGGTTTTTGCCTTCTGGAAAATACATTTGAAGGATTCTTTAGCTAGTTGACGGTATTTGGCGAAGAATATTCCGAGGAAAGATGATATTATGAAAGTGGTGATGCAGATCATATTATCGGGTGAAGCAGAGAGGTAGAAAAGCTGTTTGGTAAATTTTTCAAACCGGTGCTATGTTTTTGATAGATTTTACCATCTTCTGGATTATCCCTGGTCCGCTTTCAGGCTTTTCAACACCCTCCGGCAGTTCCATGTCCTGTTTGCGTAGATATCTTCTGGTGTAGCGTAGACCTGGCTCGCCTGTTCGTTCGTAGAACCTCTGGAGCAGTATTTCCACAGCGACTGTTTTCTCACCATAGAAATCCTGTATATATCCTTCAGTACCCTCTCTGTACTATCGACTCTCTGGCGACGACAGGAGTACTGATAGTCTCGGCATCATTCTACCTGATCTACAGAGAAGCCAAGTAGAAAGAATTTATCACTCTCCCCCTCCCTTTTTCTTTTTACCGTGACCCAGAAAATCCTGTTAACCGGATGGAACTACCCTCCAGAAATAGAAGGAGGACTGGACATACATGTCTACCACCTGTTCCAGGAACTAAAGAAAAAGGACGACCTCACGGTAAATTTAGCGCTTCCCCAAGAGAACGCACCTGATAGAGAGAACATTCTTCCGGTAGAAACCGGGGACGGAGATATGATATGGAAAGCCCGGAAGATGAGCTCAGAAATAGCTAAGATAGCTGAGAACTACGATATAATGCATACACATGACTGGTTCGGAGCAGAATCAGGTTTCAAAGCCTCCAAATACTCGGACACAACATGGATCTCCACCATGCACTCACTTCACTCCTCCAGAACCCGTGGAAAATCTGAGGAAATCGAGAAACTGGAGAAAATAGCAATTGAAGAACCTGACAAACTGATTTCCGTAAGCGAGAACCTGAGAGACGATATCGAACAGAGTTTCGGTATAGAGGCAGAGGTTGTCCACAACGGCTTCTCATCACCGAGCTCGAAAGGCAAGGATGTGAAAGAAGACCTCGGAATCTCTGGCGACATGATATTCTTTGTAGGTCGTCACGCAGAGCAGAAAGGCATCGAACATCTTCTGTACGGATTCCAGAAATTCCTGGAACAAGGCGGAGAAGCCACTCTAGTTATCGGGGGCGACGGCCACATGCGTGAATCTTTGGAAAAATTCTCGGAGATACTGGGTATAGAGAAGCAGGTAATATTCCCTGGCTTCATACCTTCTGAGGAGCTTGGAGATTATTACATGGCAGCAGAAGCATTTGTATCTCCTTCAATAAGCGAACCATTCGGTCTGACGATTACTGAGGCTCTTGAGTCTGGTACAAAGGTTCTTGCTACGGAGAATGGAGTTAATGAACTGGTTTCAACCGAGTCCATAATTGGGATAGAACCTGAATCAGATTCCATCGCTGAGGGAATCGAAAAAGCTCTTGAACAGGAAGAAGTACCTGATTACGATACCAGAACCTGGGAAGAGATGGCTGAGGAAGTATCAGAGATTTATAGAATTTTTAATTGATTAATTCTACGCTTTGAGGTCTTTCTGACTGTAGAACTGCGTAACCCTGATCAGTACTTGACAGAAATGTTGGATCCTCTGCATAATATGTGGAGTCGCTTCCGCCTTCTCCTGGAAGGTAGATTCGTTCTCCTTCATCCGAGTATACGGCCAGTGCCACTTCCTGATCAGTATAGACTTCGATTAGGTAGCCGTTTTCTTTCTCGGTGATTTTGGTTTCCATAGTTTTAGTTGGTGACCGAGAGACTTTTAATCTTGTCAACAACCGTTCTTTTTCCCTTGTTCGTGGCAACATGCCGTGTTATAAATCAGGCTTTGAAAACAGTGTGTATGGCGCCTATAACCCTGAGCTTCGAGGTACACCAGCCTCACCGGCTGCGGATCGACGGAGTGAACAAGGATGCCGATGATCTGTACGATCGGTATTTTGACGATGAGATGAACGAGCACTTCTTCAAGGATGTTGCTGAGAACTGTTACTTTCCTGCAACCGAGCGATTGCTCAGGAACGCCAAGAAATACCAGGATGAAGACCGGCCGTTCAAAGTTAACTTCTCGATTTCAACTAGCTGGCTGGAACAGGCGCAGAAATACCATCCAGAACTCATTGATATGCTGAAGCAGTTCCCGGACAATACTATCGACTTCATAGGACAGGCACACTATCACAGCCTTGCAGGGCTTTTCCACGATAAGGAGGAGTTCAGAAACCAGTTGCAGAAGCACAGAGACATGATTAAAGATATCTTTGGCGTTGAGACAAAGGTCATGACCAATACCGAGCTTATCTACCATAATGGAATCGGTAAAGTCGCTGCTGAGGAAGGATTTGATGGAATATTTACTGAAGGAGTGCCTCGCGTACTTGGCTGGCGCTCACCCAACCATAATTATACACAGCCTGACTTCGTGACGGAAGACGGCAACAGCATCATGCTTCGTAACCGGAAGCTGACTGACGATGTAGGATACCGTTTCTCAGCAGAGTGGTGGGACGAATACCCGCTGACAGCTGAGAAATACGCAGCCTGGCTTTCCGAAGCTGACGGTGATGTGATCAATTTGTTCATGGATTACGAGACCTTCGGCGAACACCACTGGGAAGGCACCGGAATCCTCTGGTTCCTGGAAGATCTACCTCAGAAAATACTTGAACACGACAACATGGAGTTCCTGAAGGTGCGGGAAGCTGCACAGAAGGAGCCGGTCGGCGAGTTTGATGCCTTCGAATACAACACAGTTTCTTGGGCGGATGAAGAGATGGACGCATCTGCCTGGCTCGGAAACCCTGTTCAGAAGAAGATTTTCCAGAAGCTGCAGGAACTGGAGCCAAAAGTCAAGGAACTGGATGACGACGAAGTACTGGATATCTGGAGAAAATTCCTGACCTCCGATCACCTGCATCATATCGCGACGAAAACCATGGACGATGGAAGCGTTCACAATTATTTCTCATACTTTGATCATCCGCATCAAGGTTTCGCGGTTATCATGGATCACCTGATGGATTTCCAGGTTCAGGTGGAGAAACGGTTAAGAAGTTGAAGAACTGAATTTCTGATCTGTAATGGATAGCAAGAAAGTTGAGAACTGGCTGGAAGAAAATAAAGAAGTTATTGGTCTCGAAGAGTTCAGTATACAGGACATAAAGCAGGGAGAATCCAACCACAACTTCATAATCCAGACAGAAACAGAAAAAATTGTATTAAGAATTTCCAGAGAGGTTTCACGGAGGAATAGGCTGGAAAACGAGCATCATTCTCTTAACCTTCTTGAAAAACACGGTATGGATAGTGTTCCTCGTTCCAGATTCTTCAGCGAGGATACAGAGTTCGGAGCCGTTATAATAGAGACATTCGTTGGAAAGAAGGACTTGGAGAGGGCTGGCGAGATGAACGAGGAACAGGTCAGAAATCTTGCGGAGCTGATGGCTGAAACACACCGTATAGATATAGAAAACTACAACGACCGGTTTGATGAAGACGAGGATAAGACTAGGAATCTAAAAGAGATCTACAGAGATGAGCTTGAGGTCTGGTCACGAAAACCGTATGAAGAGCACCTTGAGATCGCTGACGAACCTGTTGAAGAGCTTGAAGACTACTTCGAGAAACAGAAACAACTTGTTGAGGAAGTACCTGAAGTAGAGGTGACGCAGGCCTTTATCCACTCCGATCTTGGTTTCAACCTGAGAACCTCTGAAGACGAGGTTTTCATAGTTGACTGGGAGTACGGAACAGCCGGCTACCCAGGCCACGATATCATGATACTGTTCGAACACGGAAACATGAGCGAAGAGCAGCGAGAAGTGTTCCTAGAAGAGTACCGGCAACATAGAGAGCTAGGTGATGAGTTCGAGAAGGTTAGAGATATACACCCTGGATTCCTGGCTTTTCACGATGCGGTTTGGGCGGCTAAAAGAGTGGAAAGAGAGCCGAAACGCGATGACCGTCAGGAGCTTTTTGATAGAAAGATGGATAAACTGGAAACCTTCTATAAAAACAGGAATTGAATACTGTAGTATGACGGAGAAACACTCTATAGAGGTTGAAAACGGAGAATCAGTCGCCGCTGTACACCATGAAAACAGTTCTGATAACTGGATTTTCTTCTGCCACGGCTACGGAAGCAACAAGGAAGGTAGCTATGAGGAGAGAGCTGAAAGAGCTGTAGAGGAAGAATATAATGCTGTAAGATTCGATTTCAGAGGTAACGGTGAAAGTGACGGCGAGTTCATCGATCAGAGCCTGAGTTCCCGTATCAAAGATCTAAAGGCCTGTATAGAGTTTTTTGAACCTGAAAATATCTACTTGTTCGGGATGAGCTTTGGTGGCAAAGTTGTTTCTCATGCTTCAGAGGATATAGATATTGAGGCGTTGATACTGAAATCTCCTGTCACCTACAACAGTATAATGGACAAGTTCCGGGAAGTAGTCGAGGAAAAAGGCACTTACACGCATTTTGCAGATAAGACCATCGATGAACGATTCTTCCAGGACTTCGACGACTACAGCTTTGACGAGGTCGCCTCAAACATCGAATGCCCTGTCGCTATCTTCCATGGCGGTGCAGACACAACAGTTCATTTTGAAAACTCCTCGAGCGCCGCAGAAGACCTTGATACGGATGTATTACTGTACAAGATTGAGGGGGAGGAGCATTCGATGAGTGAAAAAGGTGAAGAAAAGTTGAGGGATATGATGTTTGCATGGCTTGAACAGATCTAGACAGCTGCTGCGCCCTGATTACTGTCTTCATCAAGCATTCCAAGACTTATGTTGCCGTATTCATCCTGGAACTCTTCAACTCGATCTCTGGCGCCCTGGTAGAGATCTTCTGCTTTATCTTTGACAGGTGTGTAATCATCATTCTCCATTTTTTCAGCAGTGTATTCTCCCAGAGTCATCGAGCCGTATGCTGCTGCCGCTCCAGCTGCAACTTCAGGACCTGCGACTCCAGCCGCCATACCTAGAGCTGCATCAAAACCATATCTTTCTGTGAGCTCCTGGATTCTGCCCTGATCCTGTTCTGACTCTTGGTCTAGCTCATTTTCAGCGTCGTTCCACCCAAAACCGTCGTCATCTAATACACCCAGCATTTTGTTTTTGTCACCTTGTAATAACAACATTATCGCTGGAGGTACTTAAAGTTTCGGTTGCTGTAGCTCAAATCAGGTTCCGGCAACTACTAAGAAAAACTATTCAAGACCTAGAGCGCGCTTGTAAATACCTGTCGTCCATGCGGAGATTTGCTCCCAGCGGAAGTTGTCTTCTACACGCCCTCTTGCGTTGTCTCCAAGCCATTCGGTCCACTCAGGGTCGTTCAGGCTTCTTGATACCTGATGTTCGATAGAATTAGGGTCAGCAGGATATGTATGCAGACCTGTATACTCATGGACAATCGTATCTTTCATTCCGCCCACATAGCTTCCTACAGTAGCTGTTTCACATGCTGCAGCTTCCAGAGGAACGATTCCGAACGGTTCGTATACTGAAGGTGCTACAGTCATTCTTGCGTTCTTCATCAGGCTGATAAGTTCTTCATCTGATACATAGCCCGGGAAGTGTACTTTATCGCCAACCTTGTTCTTTGCGATTCCTTTATAGTGTTCTGTTGCTCCGCTTCCTACCATCACAAACTTAGCTTCTGGATTGTTATCGATTATATCCGGCATCGCTTCAATCAGGTGTCCAGGCCCCTTCTGTGGGTACATTCTTCCGACGAAAAGTACTATCTGTTCCCAATCCAGCGCGTAGTTTCCACGGTTCAGGTTAGCGCTATGATTATCGAATTTCTCAAGGTCTACACCGTTCGGTATGTAGTTGAGTTTGTTATCGGGTACATCAAAGGTATGTCTTACTTCTTCGGAGAAATCTCGTCCAACAGTAATTATCTGGTCGGCCTGATATGTCCCATACCATTCTAGATCGTGTATAGTTCTCTGGTAGTCTGAGTCGATTCCGTCACGGCCTTTCTGTGTGCTGTGGACTGTGAAGACCATCGGCAGGTCTAAAGTGTTTTTGACACCTACAGAAGCAGGCACTGTCATCCAGTCATGTGCATGCACTAGATCGAAGTTCTGGTTCTTGGAGAGTTCGATCGCCTTCTTCTCCATCTCGTGTCCCAAGTGCATCGACCAAGAAACAGTGTTGTCCGCTCTATCTGTACCTGTTAAACGGTGGATTTCGACTCCGTCCCGGTACTCAACCTCGTCCTCAGTTCCATATGTGATGACGACAGGCTCATGTCCCTGGTCCGCCATAGTCGTGGCTAGGTCTTCGCAGTGTGCTGCAATTCCTCCAGCCTTGATTGGCGGGTATTCCCAGGTTATGAAAAGCGGACGCATAGTATCTACCAGTTAGTTCTCTACCTTTTTCTCTTGTTTTACAAGTTTTCTGTATTCGTTTAAAACATTTTGCTGCCATTCTTCGCCGTAAGGGTCTATAACCTCAACTTTTTCATCTGGCGCATCTAGGTCGAAGAGAACCGAGTTCTTCGCATCCTCTCCGTTCGTCAACACTTTATCGGATTCATAGACTCCCTGCCATTCCAGTTCGGAGATCATCTCGGAGAAATCCTCGTTGAAGCCTCTGATGTTCTCTGTGGAGTGCATAGTCAGTACAAGCGGTTTCTCGAATCTTTTGGCAAGTGTTACTCCTCCGCTGACAGTTGTCCAGTCATGAACATGGATAAGATCGAATTCATCCTCACCAAGATCGGCTGCCGGCTTTTTCAGCTCGTTGTTAAGTATCATCGACCAGTTGTAGATGTTATCTCCTTCAAAATGTACTGGTACGCGTATTACTTCTACTCTGTCATCGATACTGTAGTATGAGCCGTCTTCAAATGAGATAATCGTTGCTTCATGGCCTTCTTCCACAAGGTACTCTGCCAGGTGCTTTACATGTTCTGATACATCTTCTCCATCTCTGAACTCTTTGGATAGAAGTAGTACCTTCATCATTTTTCGACCTCCTTGAACCTGTTTTCGAGCCCAAGCTTCTTACTAGTTTCAACATCAGGCTGGTTGAACGGGTTAACATCTCTAAGCTCAGCTGATCTTACCGCCATCAACTGAAGGAAAGCTACGAGCTGGCCTGCCTCCTCCAGGCCCAGAGAATCGATCTCTATATTCAGGTAAGGCATGTCATGCTGTTCAAGTGCTTGTCTAACTCCTTCATACTCGGATTTCAGAGCCGATTGATATGTTCGGCCTTCTCCTAGTTCGGATAGCTTTCTGTCTCTAACATCGATATCCTTCAGGTCTTCAGGAACCTTGATCTCTTCATGGCTGTGATTACCTAGATTGAAGAACATCGGAAGTACATCTTTCCGGCCTCCGAACAACCTCTGATTCGTGTGATGCTGATACTCAGGTGCTAGGTCGCCGTAAACAGTCTGTCCTTCCCCTTCTTTACAAACGGTTTCATGCATCAGTTGCACGAGGAGCGGATAGTAGCCAAACAGTCGTGTAGAGTAGAAAGGAGTAAGTATCTCTTTGTATCCGTCACCCTCAGCCCTGTGAAGAACCTCCGCAACCGTGTAAGCCTCTTCAGGGCTGCTGTACACTTTTTCCGCTCCTTCTCTGATCGGCTGGATCTCGATACCTGCGAAGTATGCTGGTGCTAATGCTGTTTCTACTGCTCCCGTGAACCTTCCTCCTATATCCGGATGCTCAATGTACTCTTTGTCTCTCTCATCGACTATCTGTTTCAGCGCACCATTGTTATCCGAGGTCACTGGTAGAAAGTCGTAATCCTTTTCGAGGAAGTACATTAGTGCTTCTATTACTCCTACTGTTTGACCTGATTTACTTATCGGCATCACCAATGTATTGTTGCTTTCTGTTGAGTCGCTGAGTCTTTCAAGGTAGTCCGGATCCATAGTGGTGACTAAGTTGACCTCTACATCTACTTCATCGATGAAGGCGTAGTAGTATGCTCTGAATGAGGTTATAGAACCTCCGTTACCAATCACGATCAGGTTTTCGTATTCTTTTCCTTCTCTAAGCGATTTTATCTTCTCTATATCCGGACTGTACTCTGTGTAATCCGGCACTTCTGTTTTTGATGATTGGATTTCCTCTAAGTTTCCTTTCTTTACTTCGATCATTTGTTTTTCACCGCTAGTTCATGTGCTTCCTTGTAGTTTTCTCCCAGTTTCTCCCATGATGTCATCTGTGCCAGTTTTCTGGCGTTATGCTTTCGCTCTGTTATCTCTGTCTTTGAGTATTCTGTTATGTCCTCTATCATGTCCGCAAGCTGCGCTGCTGCTTCTTCATCAGTTTTTCCTTCTCTTTCCAGGACCTGTATACCTTTTCTTTCATCCGGACGGGTTTTCTCCTCCAGGAACTTTCCAAATCCTGCGAGATCGGTAGTTATAGATAACGCACCGTTTGCTGCTGTTTCAACAGGTGTGTATCCCCATGGTTCGTAGTAGCTTGGGAATATGCCTGCACTGCATGCGACCATCGCTTCATTGTAGCTCATGGAGAGCAGTCGGTCGCCTACAGATAGGTAGGTTGGGTAGAAGACGACTTTGACACGGTCGGATTTCCGGTTCCGCAGGCCCTTCTCGTATAGTCTTTCCAGTATGTCGTCGTTTGCGTAGTTGAGGTCGAATGCCGACATCGGTGGTTTCTGTCCCTGTTTGGCTCTGAAGTTTCTCATAAGGGATTCTATTTGGTTGATGTTACCTCCGAACACCTCGTCCAGGTTCTCGAATGGTTGTTCTCCGGAAGTCACCGAGTCCAAAATGTTGGTCTTGATATCTGGTACTGCGTCCTCCACATGGTCTTCAAGTTCTTCATACAGCGAGACATTTTCCAGTATCTCCATCTTCTCTTTTTTCACATCTGCCGGTACGAAGAAGAATACGAAGAAGTCGTCGCCTTCTCTTTCGTTTACATCAGCTAAGGCGTCTATGAATGTGTCCAGACCTTTATTATGGAACTCGTAACGGCCTGAGATAAACATCACGCGGGGATCGTCCTCAAGCTCTACATCGTAGTATGGTTTGAAGTACGCTCTGAGGAACTCCTTCATCTCCTTCTTCTTTTTCGTATGCTGATAGGATAGTTCTTCTAGGCTTGGGAACTCCTCTACATTGAATCCGTTCGGCAGGATTTTGTCCGGCTTTACTTCTAGTACGGCTTCTGCCTCTTTTCCTGTTGTCTTGCTGACTGTCGTAAATACCTCGGCTTCTTCTGCAGCTGTCTTCTCCATCTGGTGTTTTGTTTTGACGCCTTTCTCTTCTGCCTTGCTTTGGTCTACTTTGCCTCTTTCGACTGCTGATCTCAGGTCATAGTCTGAGTTGGATAGAGCTCTTCCGAGGACTGTTGCGTGAGTTGTGAATACTGAAGGTATATCTGTTTCGAACATTGCTGCGGCGGAGAGCCATTCGTGAAGCTGTACTACTGATTCTCCTTCCATCTCTTTTTCCAGTTTGTCTATGAGTCTTCCGACTGCATAGCTCCATTTCAAGGGTTCGTTGAAGTCATTTCCTGCTTTCAGAGAATCGATTCCGTGTTCTTCCCAGAGCCGCGATTTTATACTGTCTACATCTATATCTGCGTCGGAGACATCGATTAGTATTGTTCTTGGTGTGCCGTTGATGTTCCAGGCTCCGTAATGGCATTTGACGCCGAGTTCCTCTTCCATCTCTTCGAATATGTATTCGTACGGATTCTCTTCACGGGGTGCGAAATCGTCCATGGCGTTCTCTTCATCGTAGAATCCTATTGTGAGGTATCCGTCTCCGTAGTAGTCCTTCATCTTGGTGGATTTGGATTTGAGAACCTGGTATATTCCACCTACTTTGTTGGCTACCTCGAATGATACCTCGATGAAGTTGTCTGGCGCCATAATTTTGTTTGGAGTTTCTCTGTATAAAACCCCTCTGAAACCTTAGTTGCCACCGTAAAGTGAATATGAAGGTTTTATACCTGAAAGAGAGTCTAACTCTAGACATGGCCTACCATCTAAGAGATGAATTCTCAGGTAAAACAGGGACGGCATCCAACCTGGACGGATTCGTCTACAGAGACCTGGACACAGGTTTCAGCTCCAAATGGTCAGGCTACTGGAACCCTCCATTCAAGTATATCGACTACATAGCAGCCAAAATCAACGGAGTATGGCTGGACAAATCCACGCTAGCAGGTGTGGACTACAGTTCCGACGAACTGGTTTACTACCACGAAACTGAATCCGTGACGGTAAAAGAAGTTATCAAGACGCCTGAAGGATTTCCTGGTTTCAAGTTTGAACTGGAGATTGAGAATAAAACAGATGACACTAAAGCCGTTCTTGCCAAGATCGAAACCGGGATAGATATCAGAAGAAGAGACCAGGATATCGGATATCAGGACTACAGCATGGAGAAAAGTGAGAACCGAGTACTAATATCCAATAGCACCTCTAAACTTGTTATCAGCAGCGAACAGGAGTTCAAACTGAATGGAGATGAATACATCAAAGAACATTATCCCGGAGAGAAGCAGAAATGCTTTATCCCGGGGAAAATCTCTTTCCGTGAAGAAATTGACGGATACGAGACCGAAAGTATTGGGTTGGAGATGAAGACTGGGGAAGCCAGTTTCAAGGATATAGAAAAACCAGAACCCGCTATAGAGGACCATGAAGTCGCTCGCTTATTCAACAGCAGTGTTTCAAGCATGCGGAAACTGCTTTACGACGAGAACGGCCTGGGCATTATAGCAGGACATCCCTGGTTCCAGAACTTCTGGGGAAGAGACATGTTCTGGACACTTCTCGGATTCATAGACGCAGGATACTTCGAGACCAGCCACGAGATTCTTGAGAACTACGCAGAACAGGACGGATTTCCGACCCGCATCAAGGAAGAGGCAAATCCTGACAGACAGGGGGCAGATGAAGCAGCACTCTTCGTAATTGCAGCCGACAAACTGGACAACCACTGGCGTATAAGCGAGAAGATAGAGAAGAAGATGGAAGAAGCTGTTAATCAAATTGAGATAGAATCCAAAGGAGTTGTAAAACATAATAAAGACGGTACCTGGATGGATACACTGGAAAGAAGTCCAGCCGTCGATATACAGGCATTGAACCTTCAGGCAGCCAAGATCATGAGTTCAGATAAAGTCGAGCAACTTGAAAAAGGACTTGAAGAGTTCAAAAATGAGGAATACCTCAGCGACACTATAAATGATGACACAAGGACGATAAACCCGGCGATACCGTTGATGTTCGATCAGCTAGATGATGAAACATCGGAGAAAGCGCTTGAAGTCATAAACGCAGAGTTCAACTCTTTGTACGGCGCCAGAACCCGTTCCATGACAGATCCCGGATATGATTCTTCAGGCTACCACACCGGAAGCGTGTGGGGATTGACAACCGGCTGGGCGGCCGCAGCTAACCTGGCTAACGGGAAAAAAGGCCAGGGAGTAAACTTCCTGAAGAAGATGAACAAATACCTTGATAGGAACCAGCTTGGAGGTCTTCCGGAAGTAGTGGACGCGGAGAACGGGGAGCTACTAGGATGCGGAGAGCAGGCGTGGAGTGCAGGTATCACCGCTCATGTCATCGATACATACCTGCTTGGAATGAAGGTTGAGAACAGAAAGCTGAAGATAGAGGCTCCTGCCGAAGTCAGCTGTACAAGGTACAACAAACGAGTAGGGGATGAAAAGGTAAACCTGAAGTTCAACGAGGGAGAAGTAGAAGTACTGGATAACACAGGATTAGATGTAGAGGTCGTAAAAAAATGATAATAATCAATTTCAAGGCATACAGACAGGCAACAGGCAAAGAAGCAGAGGAACTCAACCAGAAGATAGAGAAAGCAAGGAAAAAAACGAATAAAGAAATCGTGGTGTCCCCTGCAACAGCAGATCTCAACAGGATAGACTCAAGTAAAATGTACTCTCAGCACATCGACCCTGTGAACCCTGGAAGCCAAACCGGACACACAACCGTAGAAACGGTTAAAGAAGCAGGAGCAGACGGCACACTTCTAAACCACTCGGAAAGACGGCTAGAAGATGAAGAACTGAAAGAGTCCGTCATGATGGCGAACGAAAAAGGACTGACCACTGTTGTATGTGCACAGAACCCTGAAGAATGCGGAAAATACGCAGAATACAATCCAGATTATATAGCTTATGAGCCACCGGAGCTGATAGGCGGAGATACATCGGTATCCAGCGCCAAACCCGGACTTATAGAGAAAGCAGTAGAAAAAGCAGGCGACACAACTGTATTGACCGGGGCCGGAATCAAAAGCCGTGAAGATGTCGAGAAAAGCACTGAACTCGGATGTGAAGGCGTGCTTGTGGCATCCGGAGTTGTAAAATCTGATGATCCTTTCGAGGAAGTACTGGAGCTGTGTGAAGGATTATGAAGGATATATGGACTGAAAGATACCTGAACGCCAAGAAAATAGCAGAAGGAGATTTCGTGGAGACACTTGCTGGTTTCAACGCAAATATAGATGTAACTATCGACTACGACGACCTCAACCTGAATATGGAGAAAGTGGAAGCCGAGAACATAGATGAACCTGAGAACCTTGCGAAACTGAAATCTCTGCTGAAATACTGCAAGGAGAACGGGGAAAACCGGGAGATACCACGGAACGGTTTGACACTTGAAACACCTGAAGGAGACCGGAGTATCGGCGGACAGGCAGGTATCTGGAGTAATTACCTTTCACAGACGCGGAACTCGGTCACATTCTACACACCGTTCCTCTCTGACAAGCTAGCAGACCGTGTAAACGAAAGTGTTCTGTACCCTGTTATCTCAGGACAGTTCGTACTGAAGAATGTCCGTGACGCAGGGAACACCGACAGAATGAAGGAAAACATAATAATAGAGTTTTCAGGCGAAAGAACCGGCAGGCTGATCCTATCAGATAAACTGAAAGGCTTCGGCCCTTACTTCAGAGGAGGAGTAGCCGAACACATCGACAAGATGGACCAGAACCTGGACAGAGTACTTTTAGCCGGATTCCAGAACTCATCAGGAAATGTAGAATCCAAGCTGAAGAAATCCGCCGAACAGATCTCCGCATTCGAAACACCTGTACACCTAGAATATGTTGACATGAGCAAAGAGCTTTCAAAGAAGGTTAACAACCATATAATACCGCAAGTGGACAGCCTAGGAATGGATGAAACCGAAACAGCCAAAATCGCTAATATAAGAGATATAGAAGTCGAAGGAGAAGATGTCAGCCTGGGCGAAGCCTTCAACCTGGCTAAAGACCTGATCCGTGAAGACGATCTAGAACGAGTACATATCCACACCTACGAATACCATGTGATAATAGCGGATGAAGACTATCCAGTAGAAGAGGAGAAAATTAGACAGAGCATGCTTTACGGAGAAGTATGCGGGATAACGATGGCCGATACCGGAAATCTGCCTCGTACCGAGACAGTGAAGGACTTCAAGATGGAGAACAAGCATATCAAGAAACTGGACGAACTGGAACACTTTGCCGACTTCTTCGACCTAGAAAACTTTGTAGAAACAGGTATAGCGTGTGTAGATGATCTGAAAGTCGTAGCTATACCAACCGTGATTCATGAAGATCCTGAAAGAGTAGTGGGGATGGGAGATATAATCTCCGCCGGAGCCTTTGTAGGAGAACTCAAGTAGAACTCTCTATAGCCTCTCCTACATCTCCTCTAACCATTTCAAGCAACCTGTCAAGATCTTCCTCAGTATCCGCCTCTACACGGACAGACATCTTTTCTTCTGTATTCGAAGGACGGACCAATGCCCAGCCAGAGTCGAACTCTATCTTCAAACCATCGATTCTTGAGATATCGTAGTCAGAGTACTTTTCAGCCATCTTCCTGATAACAGGTTGCTTGGCTTCATGAGCACAGTCAATCCTCAGCTCCGGAGAGACAGGATAATCAGTGTATTCCCGACGCTTCTGATGTACATCCTCATCCTTCACGATACGGGACATGAGCGCACCGGCGTACATACCATCATCCCACGGGAAACCCTCTGAGGGGAAGTAGTAGTGGCCGGAGAGCTCTCCAGCAAATACTATGGAGTCATCTTCATGGATCATCTCCGAGATAAATGTGTGGCCTACACGGGACTCGACAGGCTCTCCACCGTTCTGTGCTATAACCTCTTTTACTAGCTGGGACGCACGAAGGTCATGGACCACCCTGCCTTTCTTCTTTTCCAACAGGTGTTCTGAGAAAAGCGCCAGGACTTCATCTTCGGATATATATCCTTTTCCAGGAAGGATGAAACCTGCTCGGTCACCATCTCCGTCAAATATGATGCCTAGATCTGTATCTTCACTCATGGCTTGTTCAAGCTGTTTCTGAGCTTCTTCCTCTCCAGGTGCTGGAAGATGGTTCGGGAAGCTTCCATCAACTTCTTCATTAACGGTTTCTACTTCTGCACCGAGTTCCTCGAAAAATGAACGGGCTATTGATCCTGTTACTCCGTTTCCACAGTTTACAGCTACTTTTAGTCCTTTAAGAGATCCTATGGATTTCTTTACATCTTGGATATAGTCTTGAGTTACTTCGATTTCGTGCTCTTCTCCTTCACCGGTTTCGAATTCTTCTTCCTCGTATATCTGTTCTATCTCTTCCATACCTCCTTCTCTGGACATTGAGAGGGCGTTTTCAAGGCAGAACTTGAATCCTGTGTATTCTGGCGGGTTGTGTGATGCTGTTACAACGGCTGCAGACTCAAAGCCGTGTTGGACCTGTGCATGGTAGGCTACAGGTGTTGGAACCATTCCTGCGTATGCTAAATCTGTTCCTGTGGATTTGATGCCTTCGATGAATGCTTCGGTTACCTTTTCACCGTGTTCTCTGCCGTCTCTGGCGACGAGTACTTTTTCTGCATCTGTGAATGTTCCATATGCTTTTCCCACTTTTTCTGCTTCTTTTTCTCCTATTTCGTCAGGGTACTTTCCTCTTAGATCGTATGCGTGGAAGAATGATGCCATATTAATCACCAGTAGTTCTCAAGTATTTCTTTCTGTTCTCTGTAGTTTTCCTGCGTGTCCGGAAGCGATTCCTTCATGACCTTCGTGTCCAGGCTCGTCTCCATGAAGCCTCTATCTTTCTCGTATATCGGCACAAGCTGTACATGTAGATGTGGTATGGATTCTCCTGCTGCTTTACCTATGTTGATCCCTACATCGATTCCTGCCGGATCTACAACTTCTTCCTGAAGCTTCTCAACCCTTGAAACCATCTTGAACAAACGGTTTCTCTCCTCGTCCTCAAGCTCCGTAAGGCTGTTCACATGCTTCTTCGGCACGACCATAAGATGGCCTGTGTTGTACGGGAACACATTCAGGACGACCATGAGAAACTCATCCTCGAAAACAGGCATCTTGGTTATCCTTTCATCATCCTCGCTCATGGAGCAGAATATACAGTCGATATCTTCCGGTATCTCGTTTACTTCATAATCCTTTCTTTTGGGACTCCAGAGATACTGTTCGTAGGGCTTCAGGTCTGTCATACAGCTAAAATTATGGAGAAAATAGGTTTTAAAACCGGAACTCTCTACTGAATCAAGTCCTTGAACTTGAGTCGGACCTTTTCACTAAGTCCTCTTTCAGGCGGTTCTCTGCCCTGCATCCTGTGTGCCAGGTCTTCGATCTGTCTGGATACCTTGGATTCAGGTCTTACTGATGTTACTGGTTCTCTAAGAGCGATTGATTCTCTTACATGTTCATGATCGTTAATCTTTCCGATTACAGGTACTTCGACCAGGTTCTCTGCTTCTGCCAGTCCTACTTCATTTGCTTCTCCTCTTACACCGTTCAGAACCATTCCAAGTATATCACGGTCTAGCTGTTCCGCCATCTTTTTGGCTCCAATGCAGTTCGTGAGTGACGGTAGTTCTGGTTCGGATACTAGAAGTACCTCATCAGATGCCTCGATCGCTGACTCTACTTCGTCGCCTACTCCTGCCGCTGCATCAATGAACACGAAGTCCTTGTCACCCAGGAACTCTACAAGCGAATGCTTCAGGTTCTCGGAGTTTGCGTTGAAGTCGAGGATTGATGCTGGTAGGATTGATACTCCTGCCGGGTGTTTGGCGACTGCTTGTGTGATGTATGCTTCTCCTTCAAGTACCTCGTTCAGAGATACATCTTGGAAGCCGATCCCGAAATGCTGTGAGACATTTGCTCCTGAGAAGTTTCCATCTATTATTAGAACTTCTTCGCCCATCTGGGAGAGTTTTACACCTAGATTACATGTTACTGTGGTCTTTCCTACTCCTCCCTTACCAGAAATTACGGATATTACCCGGGTCATGAATAATAGTTATTTCGGGGTTGACTGATTAAAAACCTGTCCCCCATAGAACGGTGGAAAAAGTGAATTATTTTATCGGAATACCTTCAGCACTCGGTCGATGAAGGTGTCTTCCTCGATCTGAGGCTCGTATCTGATTCCACCTAGGTCTGCAGCCACTCCCTTGAATCTTTCTGATACATGGTGGTCTGGTTCGTGGTGTACAAGAGGTTTCTTGACGGCCAGTGCTTCCTCGACCTTTTCATGGTGAGGGATCTCCATCAGGACTTCGTAACCAATCATGGATTCGACTTCTTCTGTGCTGAGCTCTGCATCATGGCCTTTGACCATGTTCAATACTACTCCTGTTACATCTGTTCCTGCTTCTTCAGCTACATTTACTGTTTTGAGTGCGTCGGTTACTGCTGGCAGGTTTGGATTTGTTACGATTAGTACTTCGTCTGATGCTTCGATAGCGTTCAGTGATTCGTTTCCTAGTCCTGCAGCTGAGTCAACCAGTACGAAATCCGGTTCACCGATCGCGTCGAGAAGTACATCTGCTAGGTTGTCCGGCGAAGTGTCGCGTAGATCTTCTACTGATAGTCCGGCTGGTACTACTCTTAGGCCGGAGTCATGGATGTACATTGCTTCGGTGATATGTGCATCTCCTTTGAGAACATCATGCAGTGTTTTTGGATACAGCGGTATTCCTATGTGGAATCCTAGGTTCGGGTTAGTAAGGTTTGCGTCTAGTACTACTGTGTCAGCTCCGAACTCGGTCAGTGCTGCTCCCAGGTTTGATGTTACCGTGGTCTTTCCTACTCCTCCTTTTCCACTGCTTACACATATCAGCCGGGTCATCGTATAACATGAATTGAATACTTTGATTTAAATTAACTGTCACCGATGCCGAATCACTTACCGGAGAACAACATTCGTACAGCAGACCTGATTCCTGGTTCGATAGTCGGCAGATTAAATAAGTTTAAAGACATGTATTTTAGAGTATGAGCGAGTTTGCATCCAAACTAAATGTTATACAGGAAAAATGGCAGGAAAAATGGAACGAAGAAAGGATCTACGAATCAGATCCCAACAATGATGACAAGTTCTTCATAACCGTAGCATATCCCTACCCAAGCGGAGGAATGCACATCGGACATGTACGAACATACACCCTGCCAGATGTTTTCTCACGCTTCAAACGGATGCAAGGATATAATGTACTCTTCCCTATGGCCTGGCATGTTACAGGTACGCCGATCATCGGAGCGCTCGACAGACTGAAGGACGGAGAAGAAGAGCAGTGGGAAGTACTAACAGATACTTACAATGTGCCTGAAGATGTTCTTGAGCAGATGGAAGAGCCTATGGACTTCGCAGACTACTTCATCGAGAACAGCTACAAGCCGAACATGAAGAAGCTTGGTTTCGGAGTCGACTGGAGAAGAGAGTTTACCACAAACGACGATAAGTACAGCAAGTTCATCGAATGGCAGTACAAACGACTTCACGACCAGAACCTTGTCGAAAAAGGAATGCATCCAACAAAATACTGCCTGAACGATGAAAACCCGGTAACCACGCACGACCTGCTTGAAGGAGAGACAGCAGAGAAACAGGACTACACGCTTGTCAAGTTCGAAGGCGAAGACTTCAAGCTCCCTATGGCCACACTAAGACCTGAGACCGTTTACGGAGTAACACATACACTTATCGACCCGGAAGCCACCTACAAGATAGTAGAGGTTGACGGGGAAGAGAACTGGGTTCTCAGCTCGGAAGCAGTAGAAAAGCTTCAGCACCAGGACAGACAGCTCGTAGAGGTATCTGAAATTGAGGGAGAAGAACTTGTCGGAAGAACAATAAAGAACCCGGTAACGAAGGAAAAAGTACTCATACTACCTGCCGCATTCGTGGACACTGACTCAGGTTCCGGACTCGTCATGTCAGTACCGTCTCACGCACCTTACGACTACATCTCACTAAAAGATCTGAAAAACAGTCCTGACACGCTTAGAGAGTACGGACTGGATGTTGAAGAGGTCAGAAATATCGAGCCAATTCAGATAATCAATGTAGAAGGATACGATAGCTACCCGGCTGTAGAGGCTTGTGAAGAATACGGAGTGGAAAGCCCGGACGACGAGCAAGCACTGGAGAAAGCAACCGAAGATTTATACGAGAAAGAGTTCCACAGCGGCGTCCTTAACTCATCATGCGGAGAATTCACCGGCAAGGAAGTCAACGATGTAAAAGATAAAATCATCCGTACCTTCGAAGACAGCGGAGAGTTCGATTCGATGTATGACTTCTCAGAAGAAGTTGTCTGCCGATGCGGCGGAAAAGTAGTCGTCTCACTTCAGGAATCATGGTTCCTCAGTTACGGAGACCGTGGCTGGAAGGACAAGGTCCACAAGAACCTTGACGAAATGAATATCATCCCTAGCGACAAGCGTCAGGACTACGAACATACTATTGACTGGCTTGAATCCTGGCCTGCGATCCGAAACTACGGTCTTGGAACCAAGATGCCGTTCGACGATGACTTCATCGTGGAACCGCTCAGCGACTCAACAATCTACATGAGCTTCTACACGATCAAACACATAATAGACGATATCGAAGCGGAGAAGCTTGAACCAGAGTTCTTCGACTATGTATACAACGGCGACGGCGATCCTGAAGAACTATCTGAAGCGCTTGATATCGATCAGGAAACTATAGAAGAAGCTCATGAAAGCTTCGAGTACTGGTACCCATTAGACTGGAGAACATCCGGACACGACCTGGTACAGAACCACCTCACCTTCATGATGTTCCACCACACAGCACTGTTCGACGAGGAGAACTGGCCGCAGGGAATAGCAACTTGGGGAATGGGAACACTGGAAGGAGAGAAAATGAGCTCCTCAAAAGGACATGTAGTACTACCAGATGAAGCTATTCAGGAGTATGGAGCTGATACGGTCAGATTCTTCCTTTTCGCATCCGTCGAGCCATGGCAGGACTTCGACTGGCGTGCAGAAGAAGTAGAAAAATACCAGAACAAGCTTCGAAGCTTCTACAACCGCACAATCGAAATGGATGAAGAAAGCGAGGAAAGAGAGAAAACAACACTCGACAGATACGCTCTCTCCCGACTACAGCACATAATCGAAGAAACAACAGAAGGACTGGAGGACTTCCAGACCCGAAAAGCCGGCTTGAACGCATTCTTCGAACTTAACAGCCTGATCAACAAGTACCGGAAACGGTCAGAAACCTTGAATGAGGAAGTAGTTGATCAGCTGACTTCTGCTCAGGTCCGCTTGATGGCTCCTTTCACACCGCATATATGTGAGGAGCTATGGAGCAAGCTTGGAAACGACGGATTCGTATCCAAAGCTGAATGGCCTGAAGTTGACGAAAGCCTGATTGACGATGAGGTTGAGAAACGGCAAGAGTTCGTTGAATCAACCGTTGAGGATATCAGAGAGCTTGAAGATATGGTTGAAAGCTTTGAAACAGTCAAGCTCGTTCTCGCGGAGGAATGGAAGCGTGAAGTATTCGACGAACTTCACAGTGTTGTTGAGGAACGACCTGAGTTCGGTGAAGCAATGGGACGCATGGTTGACGGACGAAAGGATCACGCAGACCAGATCAAGTCCTACCTGCAAGACTACCTGAACAATCCGGGAGATCTACCTCAAAGCTTTGATGAAGAGACTGAGAAGCAGATCATCGAGGAGAACAAGGAGTACCTTGAGAAAGAGTTCGATACAGATATAGAGGTCGTGAAGGAAGCTGACACCGAGGACGAGAAAGCTGACAGAGCCGAGCCTGGTAAACCCGCCATCATACTTGAGTGACTAATCATGGTGAATAAAGGAGAAGCTGCTGGCGTACTGTATGTATGGCAGGACGAAATCGAGAGAGGGGTATTCGACAACCCTCATTACTCCTTTGATGATGTTGAGGACGACCTAGGTAGAAGACTTGCAGAGGACACCAAGGATTTCTTGAAGAACAACTACATACAGGAAGTGGATACGCATGGAGAAGACGAACAATATCAGTTAACTGACAAAGGTAGAGAAGCTGCTTACAAGGTATACCAATTTGTTGAGGATCGGCATAATGGAGAGGTTGATACCCTGATGGGTTGGACCGATGAAGATACTGTCGACGATCTTCTGGATCAGTAGTTCTTCAGAGATTCTTCCAGCGACTTATCCAGATGTTCATCCACATCGATATTCTGGTCCAGCTCGTTCAGTGCTTTTCTCTGAGCTCTGACCAGATCTTCCATCTTCTCAAGTCTCTGATTCATCAACGCCATGGCCACCCACATCTGACCTATAGATGCATTCTCAGCTTCCATGTACTCTGTTTCGTGGTCCTGTACTGAGTCCAGAAGGGAGTTAAGTGATGCTTCAAGTCGGTCAGGAAGGTTTTCTATCCAGCCCATTATACTGTTATACTGATGGTCGTAGAACTCTTTTAACATTCCCGTAGCAAACAGTTCAATATGGAAAAAGGAGATCTTGTACTTGTAAACTATATCGGAAAAAATGAGGATGGAGAAATATTCGACCTGACTGTTGAAGAAAGAGCGAAGGAAGAAGGAATCCATCGAGACGACATCAACTACCAGGCTATACCGGTACTGGTAGGAGAAAACTATGTTATAGACGGACTGGACGAAGCAATCCAGGAAATGGAAGTAGGTGACGAAAAAGAAGTTGAAATACCTCAGGAGAAAGCATACGGAGAAAGAGACAGCGATGAAATCGAGACCTACCCGGAGAAAGAGTTCCAGCGACAGGATGTAAACCCGCGTCCCGGAGAAGAACTGATGATCGGAAACCGCCGTGGAAAAGTAATTACAAACAACTCAGGACGAGTGCGTATCGACTTCAACCACCCACTTTCAGGACAGGACCTCACCTACGAAGTAGAAATAGTTGAGAAAGTTGAAGACGAGGAAGAGAAGGTCAGTAAAATCTTCCAGCATGTAGTAGGAAACGGAGAATACGAGATAGAGGACGGCGTAGTGAAGGCCGAGAAGGTCCACAGTCACGACGGGCATACACATGAGCTACCTGACGAGATGAAGGATAGATTCCGGGAACAGGTAGAGAACTACACAGATTTCGAAGTAGAGTTCGTCGAGTAGAATTTTTTCTATAACCGGGTAAAACCGGTTTTCTTAACTTGATTCCGGGGTTTCAGCCATTTTTATATACTTTGGTGGTAACACATTATACAAAACGAAGCCTCATCAAAAGGAGTGTTCTGCAACAATGGAAGACCAAATAAGAGAAGCTAAAGAACAAGGTTCAAGCGGCGTACCACAGAAAAACAAAAACCACGATATAGACGAAGAGCTAGAGGACTTGATAGAACAGAGAAAGGCAGAAATCAAGGTCATCGGAAGCGGTGGCGCCGGAAACAACACGATCTCCCGGCTAGTAGATGTCGGAATCGAAGGATGCGAGACAATCGCAATGAACACCGACGCACAAGACCTTCTCTACGCAAACGCTGATCAAAAAGTACTAATCGGAAAAGAACTAACAGGTGGACTCGGAGCAGGAGCAGATCCAAAAGTCGGAGAAGAATCCGCAAAAGAGTCACAGCAAAAGATTAAGCAGTCAGTTGACGGAGCAGACATGGTCTTCATCACCTGCGGACTCGGAGGAGGAACAGGAACAGGTTCCGCACCAGTAATCGCAGAACAGGCCAAGAAACAAGGAGCTTTGACTGTCGGAATCGTCACACTTCCATTCGAGATGGAAGGACAGGCCCGACAGGAAAACGCAGAATACGGACTTGAACGACTCGAAGATGTAGTCGACACACTAATCGTAATACCAAACGACAAACTGCTCGAAATCGTCCCAGATGTCAGCTTGAATACAGCATTCAAGATCGCAGACGAAATCCTCGTCAACGCAGTCAAAGGCGTAACAGAACTAGTCACCAAACCAGGACTGGTCAACCTCGACTTCGCAGACATACGCGCAGTCATGGGAGAAGGAGGAATCGCCATGATCGGAATGGGACAGTCCGATACAGACAGCCGTGCAACAGAAGCAGTCCAGAAAGCACTAAGCAACCCGCTCCTAGATGTTGACATCGAAGGCGGTAAAGGCGCACTCGTCAATGTAACAGGAGGAACAGGCCTCAGCCTGAAGGAAGCACAGGAAGTAGTAAATACAGTTTCCGGAAAGCTCAGCGACTCAGCAAAAATAATCTGGGGAGCACAAGTCCGCGAAGACATGCAGAGCAGTCTACAGGCCATGATCATCGTCACAGGAGTCGACAGCCCTCAGATTTACGGGCCTGAGAAGACTCATCAGGACGAGTACGAGGAAGAGATTGAGCAGGAACTCGGCGTAGAATTCATATAAAGTAGAGATCCAGTTATGGACTCTCTTACTCCGGAGGAACAGTTCGACCTCAGGTATGAGGACAACGAACTGATGGTTTATCCCGGAGAAGTCATCGCTTTATCCCCTGAGAGACGGGAACATCTTTCCTCATCTTATTCTTCTGATATCGAAGCTGTTCGCACAAAAGGTATCGATTCTTGTCTTGGTGTAGGTTTCTACGATGAAAACGGTACATGGATTCTAGGTCATCTGAACCCGGAGATGTGGAAGAACCCTGATGAGGTGCAAGCCAACCTGATGGAGGTATTCGGTTCGATCCACCAGTTTGACTATGACGAAGGCATCATAGTTACAGGCGCACCTTACCAAGATCCTGAAAACGCAAACCCTGCTTCAAACTACGCGGATAACTGGAGTAGAACCAAGGAAGGAAAGTACGGCGGGTTAAGAGTCAGCGAAGACGGTTTCGAAAGTTTCCAGACAGATTTCTTCGATAAAGATAGCTGGGGTAAACCGGAGATAATCGAGTTCCGGTCCAGTATAGGAGTTAACGATGCAGAAGATATCTACACCAAACTAGTTCAATAAATCGAAAGTATTTCAAAGGACCAAATATAAAGGATTATCTAGATGTTAAAGGAAATAGCCGCGATAGTTCTCGTGATCGGTGCAGCCACAGCAGGAACACTCGGAAACTACGCCGACAGAGTCGGTCTATCAGATGAAGGCGAAGATAAAGCTAACTTCCTGGTAAAACAGTGGGAATGCACACAGCAGGAGTTCCAGATAGTTAACGGCGATCAAAGCTCAATAAGCGTCGAGAACACCGGATCCAAAGATATCTCAGAGCTCAAACTTACATGGGAATACGCGGCAGGAAACAACACGAAGAACACCTTGAGAAACCTCGAATCAGGAGAGACCAAGACTGCGAACACTCTCGGATCGGGAGATGTACAGGAAGTTTACGCAGAGATACCAGGTTGCTTCCTGAAAACGGAAAGCTTCACGCCGTGAAATGGTCTTATAAAATTTACCTTCTAATCCTTCTATTACTTGAAAGGTAAAATCGAACCGTCTGCACCACCCTATGGTGGGAGGGGAGAGAAAACACCTGGCATACATGACAGATACCAGCTAAGTCCAGGTATAAAGTAAAGCTCTCTCTTTCTCCAATATGTGCGGACAACTACAACACAAAGGTTTACACAAAGTTCCATGGAACTAAACAAGGAAACCCTCGAAAACAAGGTTTCACAGGCCCGAAACGGGATAAAATCAAGAATCAGAGAGTACAAGCGAGTGCTGAAAATCGCTGAGAAACCTGAC
>JBEQAZ010000004.1:0-30606 GCA_041640055.1 Candidatus Nanohaloarchaea archaeon
TCTCTGCTTCTCCGACTACTTGATCTTCCTCTACCTCGTCGCCTTCTTCGACTTTCCAGTCTAGGAACTGGCCTTCTGTTACTCCTTCACCTGTGTCAGGGAACTCGAACTTCATTCAGACCACCTCAGGTAGAGAATCCGTACTGCGCCTATCAGTAGATACCAGATGAAGAAGTTAGCTATCAATGCTGGGATATTTACATGTGCTGGCTGTGGTAGAGGACAGTTTAGTGCCATGCAGGAAACCATGTCTGGACTATAGTATCCTAGCGGGAAACCTTGTGAGGATCCGATTAGGCTGGGAGCGTATATGCTCAGGCCTGAAATCAGTCCTGATAGAAGAGGCTGTAAAAGCTGCTGTCTTTTTCCTTCAGGTACAAGTACTTGTCTAAGATTGTTTTTGACCTCTTCTTTGTTCATGGCTGTTTCATCTCAACTATGTTATCTAGAATTCTAGTACTTCTTCCAGTTTTGATGCTGTCCTGTTCTTATCCGGCATGTAGTAGTCCTCAAGGGTGTAAAGAGGATAAGGTACATCTGGTCCTGTAACTCTTTCTACAGGTGCTTCAAGATGTAGCAGTGCTTCTTCGTTTATCCTGGCTGCGATCTCTGCCCCGAATCCTCCTGTTTTCGGTGCTTCGTGCAGTACTACACATCTTCCTGTCTTCTTCACTGATTCGATTACTTTTTGAAAGTCTGTAGGGTGGATCGTTTTCAGATCGACTACTTCGATATCTCCGCTTACTTCTTCTGCGGCTTTTACTGCTTCTGGACGCATCGCACCCCAAGCTACAACTGTCGCATCTGACCCTTCTTCTACTACTTCTGCTTTCTCGATTTCGACTTCTTTATCTCGGTCGACTTCTTCCTTGAACGCTCTGTATGTCTTTTTCGGTTCTAGGAAGACTACCGGGTCGTCCATCTGTATGGATTTCCTCAACAGGGAGTAGGTATCCTGCGGTG
The DNA here is from genome assembly GCA_041640055.1 of Candidatus Nanohaloarchaea archaeon. Lineage (GTDB taxonomy): Archaea > Nanohalarchaeota > Nanosalinia > Nanosalinales > Nanosalinaceae > JBEQAZ01. The sequence goes on from JBEQAZ010000004.1 coordinate 964, forward strand.
TTCCGGGCATCACGACATGTAGGCCCTGTGCGTGTGCGAAGTAGTTCTCAGGTGACTCCTGATGGTGTTCGAGTGCGCTTATCCCACCGCCGTAGGGAGCTCTCACGGTCAGAGGTACGGTGCAGTCACCACGACTTCTCATCCTGAACCTTGCTGCGTGTTCCTTGATCTGGTGGAATGCAAGGTATGAGAAACCGGAGAACTGCATCTCTACAACAGGTTTGAATCCGTAGAGGCTCATACCGATCGCAGTTCCTGCGATACCTGATTCTGCCAGAGGGCTTGAGAATATCCGGTCTTCTCCGAATTCCTCCTGTAATCCCTGTGTGGCTCGGAATACTCCGCCGTCTTCTCCCACATCTTCTCCGTATGCAATTACTTCTTCATCATCTTCCATTTCGTCGTGGATTGCTGCGCGGACTGCTTCTACAATATTCATCTTTTCTCCCATTCTTTATTCACCTAGCTCCTCTCTTAGTTTTTCTTTTTCTTTTTCAAGCATTTCTGGCATCTCGCCGTACACATAATCAAACATCTCGTCGAAATCTGGGTCTTCAGTTTCTATAGCTTTGTCAGCTGCTTCATCTATCCTTTCCTCGGCTTCCTCTCCGTAGTCTTCAAGCTCGTCTTCCCAGATATCGTTTTCCTTCATGTATTCCTTCAGTCGCTTCAAAGGATCTTTCTCCTTCCATTCCTCAACTTCTTCCTCATCTCTGTACCGTGTTGAGTCATCTGATGTAGTATGATCTTCAAGCCTATAAGTAACGGCTTCGATAAGAACAGGTTCTCCGTTCCGTGCCTTCTCTGCCGCCTCCCGTACTGCTTTGATAACTGCGAATACATCGTTTCCGTCCACCTGTATACCGTCGATTCCGTAGCCTATCGCTTTCTGTGCGATAGTATCTGATTTGGTCTGTTTCTCAAATGGCATACTGATTGCGAACTGGTTGTTCTGTACGAAGAAGATGCTGTGTGCGTTGAATACTCCTGAGAAGTTCAGTGCTTCGTGGAAGTCACCTTGACTGGTGCTCCCGTCTCCTGTAAATCCTAGTACAATATTGTCTTCGTCTTTTTTCTCCATGGCCATTCCGATTCCGGCGTTGTGAAGGTTCTGTGTTCCTACAGGTACTGCTACCGGCAGATTGTTGCCGATGTCTTTCTGTCCGTTTGCATCTCCCATCCATCTCCGGAATAGTTTGTCTAGAGGTGCTCCGCGTGCGATAAAGGCTGCTGTTTCTCTAAATGAAGGCACCATCCAGTCATCTTCCTGGAGTACATGTATGGCTCCTAGCTGTGCTGCTTCCTGTCCTTTGTGCGGTGCGTATGTTGAGATTTCTCCTCTTCTCTGCAGCGAGAAGGCTTTTTCATCGAACTTTCTTGCTGTAACCATCTGTTTGTACAGCTCGACTACCTCTTCGTCATCTATATCGATATCTTCATCTGCATCCATTACCTCGATTCGTTCGATAGAACCCTCGTATACAGTCTCTCTAGCCATACAATAATCAATCCCTGACGATTGTATATAAAAAATCGTTTGCGACCAAAGAGTGAACTCATCAGCCTAAATAAACCGGCAAACATAAATACACTGTATAATGTCTCTGGAAAAACTGTTCAAACCCGACAAGGTAGCAGTTGTCGGAGCCTCCAGGCACAAAGGGAAAACCGGGCACGAGGTATTCGACAACCTCAGAAGCTTTGAAGGCGAAGTTATACCGGTAAACCCCAAAGCAGACGAAGTAGAGGGAGTGACTGCTGAAGACGAGATGCCTGAAAACACAGATCTAGCAGTAGTCGTGGTTCCGTCCAAGATTGTACCTCAGGTGATGGAAGATGCAGCTGCGAAAGCTGTGGATGCTGCTATAATAATTTCCGCAGGGTTCTCAGAGGTTGGAAACGAAGAGTTGGAGGAAGAAGTTCTGGAGATCGCGGATAAAAACAATATCTCGCTTTTAGGTCCAAATGTACTCGGCCTGATAAACACGGAAAACAGCATGAACGCATCCTTCGCATCAAAAACACCGGATGAAGGCAATATTTCATTTATGAGTCAGAGCGGAGCCTTCTGTACAGCAATACTTGATTATGCTAAAGCAGAGCATATCGGTTTCCGGCATTTTGTCTCTCTCGGAAATAAAGCCCAGATGAACGAAGTAGATCTCCTGAAAAAATGGAGAGAAGACGATACAGAATCTATAATATCATATACTGAAGGAATCGACAACGGCCGAGATTTCATAAGAGAGGCAGAGAGAACCTCCAAGGAAAAACCTATCGTGATGGTTAAATCCGGTAGAACGGATAAAGGAGGAGATGCGGCCTCAAGTCATACCGGGAGCATCGCAGGAAGTTACGAAGCATACAAAGCAGCTTTCAGAAAAGCAGGGATAATCGAAGCAGAGTCCAACAGAGAACTTCTAGATTTTGGAAGAGCCTTCGCATACCAACCGGTACCTGAAGGAGATAATGTAGCTATAATAACTAACGCTGGCGGACCAGGAGTAATAACCACGGACGAGATAGCTCAGCATGGGTTAAGCCTGGCTGAATTTAGTGAAGAGACCAAAGCACGACTGGAAGAAAACATGCCTGATGAAAGCACACCTCACAACCCATTAGATGTTATCGGTGACGCAGGCCATGACCGATACGAAAAAGCACTAGAGATAATACTTCAAGATGAGAATGTTGACTCGGTGATTGTTGTTCTGACGCCTCAGGCCAACACCGAGATAGTTAAAACAGCTGAAACAGTTTCAAGAGCAGAAGAAGACACTGAAAAACCTGTCTTCGCATCCTTCATGGGCGAAAAGGATGTCCAGAAAGGGATAGATGTTCTTGAGAAGAACCAGGTCCCGGACTTCCAGGATCCGGTTGACGCGGTCAAAACCTTGAAAGCGATGTATGAGTATCGAGAATTCCTTGAAACAGAAAAACAGTACAGAGATATCAGTCATGACAGCGGGAAAGCGACTGAAGCGCTTCAGGACTACAGCAGCTACATGGATGGACACAAGCTTTTGGAGGCCTACGGGTTCGACCTTCCTCTAACAGAACTGGCGGAAGCACCTAATCCTGCGCAGGAGAAGGTCTCTAAGGTTGGTTTTCCGGCTGCGATGAAGATTGATTCTCCGGATATATCCCATAAAACCGACTTGGATGGAGTCGCTACAGGTATCGAGACTCGTGAAGAAGCAAGAGATGAATTCAACAGGATAATTGAATCAGTTTACCACGAAAAACCTGGATCTGAGATTAACGGAGTAGTTGTACAGGAGCAGATTGACGGGCTGGAAGTTGCACTAGGTATGAAGCGGGATCCACAGTTCGGTCCTATGGTACTTGTCGGACTGGGCGGCATCTATATTGAAGCCTTGCATGATATCAGCTTCGGTATAGCACCTATCAGCGAGCAGGAAGCCGAACAGATGATAGAGGAACTGGAGAGCAGCGAACTTTTCGAAGGTGTTAGAGGCGAAGATCACTCTCTCAGACCTGTGAAAGACGCTATAATCCGGCTTGGAGAACTCGCCTTGAACCATGAAGAGATACAGGAGATAGACATCAATCCATTGATACTTCAGAAAGAAGACGCTTATGTTGCGGATATAGAGATGGAAATCGAATAAAAAAGTTTTACTACAACTTTACTTCCAGCCTGTTCGCTTTTCTGATCGTAGAATAAAGGTTCAGATAATTGAACTCTTCCTCAAGCTTGACAATCTCCTCCGCGACTTCCTCGGTCCGACGATATATCTCATGCTTGTGCTCCTCGAAATCATCTTCCTTGATCTCCTGATAGCTCTCCCAAGTATTCTCGCGCCAGTTAACCACTAGTCTTTGGAACTCACGGTAAGCCATACGCCTATCCATAAATCCGAATAAACCGGCTAGGTCATGTCTCCGAGCCAGGTAGATCATCGCATCCTGTAACTGCTTCTCCAGAATCCGGTTGATACGCTGATAATCCTGCCTCTCACTGTAGTTCTGTGAGTGAAGTGCGTGAAGCAGATCGGCGTTGATATGCGCGTTGATCCCAAGCAACATCTCTACAGCTGGACGGGTCTTATCTCGGCTGCAGTAGTCGAAGTAGGTCTTCCAAGGCTCCGGACGCCGACCGTTCTCGATATTTTCCCTCAACGGCTTGAAGTACAGCTCCGCGAACTCCGCATCCAGACTCTCCAAGTCATCAGGGCTGTCGAAGAAATCATCGTCTTCTATCATGTGGTCGGCAACACTGGAGGTAACTGCGTGATAGACATGCATGAACGGCGCATAGCTTCTGTAACTTTCTTCATCCCCGAAATAATCTAGTAGCGTTGCCATGCGGCCTCTGATCTGATGCACGGAGGGATTTTCCTCCAGAGAAGCCAGTCGTAGTACCTTTTCCTTGCTCACAGACATCTATAAACTGAAACCTATTTACATTACTTCTCATCAAAAAACAGTGTTATGGTAGACAAACAGGAAGCCCTAGATCTCCACAGCAAAAACCCTGGAAAAATCTCCGTAGAACCCAGCGTAGAGGTCGCCACAAGAAAAGACCTCGAACTCGTATACACGCCCGGCGTCGCAGAACCGTGTAAAAAGATATCGGAAGATAAGGAAAACGCATACGAATATACTTCTAAAGGAAACCTTGTAGCAGTAGTTTCTGACGGTTCAGCAGTCCTTGGCTTGGGAGATATCGGAGCAGAAGCATCCATGCCAGTAATGGAAGGAAAAGCCAACCTGATGAAAAAGTTCGGAGATGTAGACGGCTTCCCGGTATGCATAAACGCAGACTCAGCTGAAGAAATAATCGAACATGTAGAACGAGAAGCACCGACTTACGGCGCGATCAACCTAGAAGATATCAAAGCACCGAGATGCTTCAAAGCAGAAGAAGAACTGAAAGACAGACTGGACATTCCAGTATTCCATGATGACCAGCACGGAACAGCTATCGTCGTAGGAGCAGCAGTACAGAACGCATTAAAAATCGCAGGCAAAGACCTTGAGAACGCAAGAATCGCGATCTCAGGAGCAGGAGCATCAGGCATAGCAGTAGCAAACTTCCTGCTGGACGCAGGAGCTGAAAAGATAGTTCCAGTCGACTCGTCAGGGATACTCAGAACTGACGACGAAAACAGTTACAAAGCAGATCTGGCAAAGCGAACACTAGCCTCAAAAGAACAGGGCAGTTTAGAAGACGCTATGACGAACGCTGATGTGTTTATTGGTCTTTCAGCCCCAGGAATCGTTTCAAAGGATATGGTCGAAAGTATGGCCGAGGATCCGATAGTTTTCGCACTGGCGAACCCTGAACCTGAGATTCTGCCTGAGGAAGCGAAGGAAGCAGGAGCCTTCATAACAGCTACAGGAAGAAGCGATTTCGACAATCAGGTGAACAATTATCTTGCCTTCCCTGGTGTCTTCAGAGGAGCGCTGGATGTGAAGGCAACCGAGATAAATGAGGAGATGAAGATCGCTGCTTCAGAAGCTATCAGAAACTTCATAGAGCCTGAAAAAGATAAGATTGTGCCTGAGACCTTGGATAAGGAACTTGCGATGGAGATTGCTGAAAAAGTCAGAGTGGCAGCAAGACAGACAGGAGTAAATAGAGCGGAGTAGAGCAGACACCTACTGCTTGTTTTCCTCGAAGGCCTCTATCATTTCATTTACCACTTCTTTTCCTTCGTTCGTTAACTCTCCGGTCTGATGACCGTTCTCTGAATAGACAGTTACCTGGGTGTCTCCGTTTCCCATGGACTGTTCAAGTGCCGTACCATTTCTCAGGTTACCGACTAATCGATCTCGGTATTCCTCTGCAGTATCTCTGTCCAAGTCGAACTCGTATGATTCCTCGTTGCCTGCCTGCATACTGTAGAACTCTCCTTCTCCGTCCGGCTGAACATTGAACTCGGTGAAACCGGTTTCTCCAGCAGAGTAGAAAGAGATAAGCCTCTCAGCTTCTTGATCCTCGGTCATAAGTTAACGATACCAAAAGGTTCTGAAACTTAAATAAATCGTGCTTCTGCATCCCGAAGCAGTTTTAACCTTTCAGATAGCTCATGGATACCATGGATCAAGAAGTCAGGCAGAAATACAGGGAAGCAGGAGAAGTAATACAGAAAGCCAGGAAAAAAGCAAGACAGGAATCAGAGACAGGCAAGAACCTCAAAGATATAGCAGAGGCAGTAGAGCAACTGATCAGAGATGAAGGTCTGGAACCAGCATTCCCCGTAAATATGTCTGTAAACGAGGAAGCAGCACATTACACTCCTTCAGGGGATGAGGAAAGAGTTCTGAATGAGGACGATGTACTGAAGATAGATATAGGAGCACATTCAGACGGTTACATCGCAGACACTGCTCTCACGGTAAACCCTTCTGGAAAGTACTCTGAACAGATCGAAGCGGTGGAAAATGTGCTTGAAGAAGCTCTTGACTTCATCGAACCCGGAAAAACGGTTGGAGAGTTCGGAAGCTTTGTCGAGGATCAGGTGCCTGAAGGTCTTACACCGGTAGTAAACCTTACAGGACACTCTCTAGGAAAATATACGCAGCACGCCGGCCTATCAATACCCAATGTATCCAATACAAATAACTATACTTTTGAGAAAGGTGACGCAGTCGCTATAGAGCCTTTCCTATCTATGGGAAGTGGAAAAGTCGCTAACGGGAAAGACGGCAACATCTACAAGCTTGAAAATAAGAACGCCCGTGGAAGATCTACACGCAAAGTCCTGAAGAAAGCCAAATCTTTCAACGGCCTTCCATTCACTGATAGATGGATGGATCTGAAAGGCAAAGAGAAGATCGCGTTCAAAAGACTGGTAAAGTCCGGAAAAGTACATTCTTACCCGGTACTGAAAGATACCGGAAATGTCTTCCAAGCTGAACACACCGTTTTGATAGGAGAAGGAGAGGACGGAAACCTGGTAACTACACATCGCAAACGGTAGGATCTCCGATCCGCGCGATACTCAAAGCCAGTACAGCTATACCTACGCCATAAAGCTCGTTACCTCCGAAAGGCAGGAAAGATAGAGCTCCTGCAAAGCCGAAGAAGGCCAATAATCCTACTCCACAGCCTCCACATCCTGCAGCCGCCAATCCAGGTACTGCGGCCAGAGTGTTTTCTAGACTTGAGTTCTGTACCTTGAAAGACTTGATTATGTTGATTATTATCGCTCCGAGAAGTAGAGAGTATATTGCTGAGAGGATGAAGAGTCCGGACTGTATATTGGCAACTAAAACCAGTTTTAATGTGTCTGGAAGAAGTCCGAGACTGAATTTGGCGGATTGAAGTATAGATCCTGGAGCTGAAAATAGAAGCAGTACTGTAAAACTTGCTGTTGATGCGAGGAAAGTGTAGAAGATGTTCTCCTTTGCAAAACTATGTTGGAGTCCGTCTTGGAAATCAGTTTTCAAGTTCATCTTGGATAAGCCTTTCGAACAGGTCGTAAGGAACTGCACCTGAAACTGCTGTACCTTTCTCGGTCTCTGAGCCGTAGATCACGAAGGATGGTGTTCCGCTGACAAATCTGTTTCCTCCTACTGTGGCGTTGTAGTTCTGTCCTTCTTGTTTATCTCCTATTACTTCTTCCATAGGGCTTCCGGATTCGATACAGGTTCTTACCTCTGTGCCTTTCACGCCTTCTTCCTCTGCGTAACTTATTATCTGGTTCTGGACCTCTGCTTCGGTAATACTCTTTTGATTATCAAATACTTTCTTTTCTACCGCCCAAAATGCGTCGTTGTCCTGTCTATATACACATTCCATTGCTGCTGCAGCTGGTTCAGCCCAGTTATGACCGAGTTGTGGGATTGGGAAGTCCTTCCATACCAGTTTCACATCACCGCTCTCAACATAATTAGATACAATCTCGGGCTGTGTTCTCTGTGAATGTATCCTGCAGAATGGACATTGGAAGTCTTCATACATTACCAGTGTAACTGGTGCATCCTGCTGCCCTAGAACTGGTTCTTCTGCTGTATTTACATTGCTTATATTTACAGCGTCTTTGGCGTATGGATTAGGCGTAGTATCTGCCATTAGATATGCTCCTGCAAGTATTCCTCCTAGAAGCAGACCTACAGCGAAAGATGCTGCGGCCACTTGTCTTGTAGTAAGTGAAATATTGATCGCGGAACTGTCTTTTCCAGGGTTTACAGCGAAGTCTTCCTCTGTCTTATCCAGTTCAAGGTCTTCGCTTTCGCCGAATGTATCGCCTGACTCTGTTTCCTCTTCAGCAACTTCTTCATCTGAGTTTTCCTGCTGTTTTTCTGATGTCTTTACTTCCTGTTTCTCTTCATCTGGATGTACCTGTCCCTGGTGGACATGCAATCCTCTCTTGGAGTCGAACTCCTTTTCGCAGTACTTGCAGGTGAAGTCGCCGTTTTCCGGCATTGTAAACAACTATTCATGATGCCTACTTATTTAAACTGTAGGATGGTTCACGACTGTTAACAAACGCTTTAGAAAGAGTGAAGAAAAATATGAGGGGTTTTGAAGCCCTTTGAGTTATGCGTAGTAGTCGGGAGTGCTGTCGTCCTTTTCTTCCTCGATGTTGTCCATCCGCTTCATCATTCGCTCGTACTGCTCTCTGTTTTCTTCCGTCGCGGTTGGCTTGACTTCATCAATAGCTTCTTCAAAGTCTTTTATCGTTGCTTCCTCTGAATCAGGGTTTCCTCGGAGTGCGATCATCCCTGCTTCTCTGCAGATTGATTCTATGTCGCTTCCGACATAATTTTCAGTTTTTTCTGCCAGCTCATCCAGATCGACATCATCAGCCAGAGGCATGTCCTCTGTATGCACTTCGAAGATCTTCTTCCGTGCCTCGAAGTCTGGAATCTCTACCTCCATTGTTCTGTCGATTCTTCCTGGCCGCATGATTGCTGGATCGATCATGTCTGGACGGTTGGTTGCTGCGATTACTGTAACTCCTTCTAGACTTTCGATTCCGTCAAGCTCTGTGAGGAGCTGGTTGACTACTCTGTCGCCGACTCCTGAGTTTGAGCCTCTGCGTCCTCTGCGTGGTGCGATTGAGTCGATCTCGTCGATGAAGAGGATGCATGGTGCTACCTGTCGGGCTTTCTTGAAGATTTCCCGGACTGCTTCCTCTGATTCTCCTACATACTTGGAGAATACTTCCGGTCCTTTGATCGAGATGAAGTTGGAGTTGGATTCATTTGCTACTGCTTTGGCTAGTAGTGTTTTTCCTGTTCCTGGTAGTCCGTACATCATGATTCCTTTAGGTACATCTATACCCATTCTCTCGAATCTTTCCGGATGTTTTTGTGGCCACTCTACCATTTCTCGAAGCCGGTCTTTGGTGTCGTTTAGACCTCCGATATCGTCCCATTCTGTCTGTGGGACCTCGACCATTACTTCTCTCATCTGGCTTGGTTCGACCATCCGCATACCTTCGATCATAGCATCTCTATCCACTACCAGTTCTTCCAGGACATCGCTCGGTATCTCCTCGTCCATGTCGATCTTAGGAAGTACCTCTCTCAACACGGACATCGCTGATTCCTTACAGAGCGTTTCCAGGTCCGCTCCCACATATCCGTGAGTGTTGTCGGCTATCTCTTCCAGATCTACATCGTCGCTCAGTGGCATGTTTCGTGTGTGGATCTGGAGGATTTCTTTTCTTCCTTCACGGTTCGGTACTCCGATCTCTATTTCACGATCGAATCTTCCTCCACGGCGTAGTGCTTCGTCGACTGCGTCTACACGGTTGGTTGCTGCGATGACGATTACATTTTCTCTTTCTTCAAGTCCGTCCATCTCGCTTAGTAGCTGTGCTACTACTCTTCTCTCTACTTCTCCGCCTGTATCGTCTCTTTTTGGTGCGATGGCGTCGATTTCGTCGATGAAGATGATTGCTGGACTGTTTTCCTGTGCTTCTTCGAATTTTTCACGGAGCTGCTTTTCACTTTCTCCGTAGTATTTGGACATGATTTCTGGTCCGTCGATGCTGAGGAAGGTTGCGTCTGCTTCGTTGGCTACTGCTTTGGCTAGCAGTGTCTTTCCTGTTCCTGGCGGTCCCTGTAGTAGTACTCCGCTTGGTGCGTCGATTCCGAGTTGCTGGAATACTTCGGGGTGTTTTAGTGGTAGTTCGATCATTTCCCGGACCTTCTGGACTTCTTCGTCCAGTCCTCCGATGTCTTCGTATGTTACATCCGGTACTTTGACCTGTTGTTCTCCTGGTTGTTCTACTGCTTGCTGTTTCATTTCGATCTCGGTCTGCTGGGTGATCTTGACTGCGCCCTTTGGCTTGGTTTTGACGACTGTAAGTTTTGTTTCTCCTAGGCTGAACCTGAACTGGTCGCCTCCCATGTCGAACATGTCGTCGAACAGGTTAGGTCCTTTGTCTTTGCTTCTTCCTGGTACTACGATGTCTCCTTCGATTACCGGGCGGTTGAGAAGCCCTTTCTTGAATATGTTTGGGTTGGATACCTGCATCATTACTCCTTCTTCTGCTGGGGCTAGTGTTACTTCTTCTGCTTCCTTGGCTTCTACTTTTTCTACTTCTACATTTTCTCCTAGGCTTGTTCCTGCGTTTTTACGCATGTATCCGTCCATGCGGACTATTCCTAGTCCTTTGTCTGCTGGGTAGCTTCTTGCTACGGTCCCGACTGTTTTTCTTTCTCCTTCTATTTTTACTGTTTCTTTTTCTCTTACATCCAGTTTTTGCATGATTTTGCTGTCTATACGCACGATTCCTTTTCCTACATCTTGTTGTGCGTTTGGAGGTACTTCTCCTACCCGTAGTTTTACCTTGTCGTCTGTCATTGTTGATTGTCGCCTCTTATTTGTTTGAGTATGTGTTTTTCGTCTATCAGTACTGTGAATATGTGGTGTGAGATTTTATCCTCCCATTCGTGGAAGTATTCCTGGATCTTGTCTGTATTGTTTTTTGCGATGATGAATACTGAGTCATCGATACGTATGTTGGGTATTTCATCCATCAGGCCGTCTTTCTCATACTTGTACTCCTTCCCATTTCTCTTGACCGTTTGCTTGTATCCGAACAGTCCGCGGTAGAACTGGTTCCGTTCGTACATTGATTCGAACTTCTCCCGCTTCGTGTTGTAGGTTACAATTGATGCCTCTTCTCCCGCCATGTGTATATCACAATTTGGTTAGGAAAGTTTATAACAATTTTTATGGTTGTGAATAAAAACTTCTCGAGTACTTGTTAGACAGTGATAAAAGAGTTGGAAAGAACAGAATCAATGTGGAGACCAAAACCGTAGAACGCCTTTCAACAGGCTGTGAGCCGATAGACTCTCTTCTCAACGGCGGCATCGAGAAAGGAATAATCAACAACATATACGGAGAATCAGGTACAGGTAAAACTAACTTCTGCATCCAGCTAGCCAAACAGGTAGCGGAAAACGGCGAAACACCTGTATACATCGACACGGAAGGAGGCTTCTCTCCGGAAAGATTCCTCCAGATGTCCACAGAAGAAGCACTCGAACGACTACTGTACAGAGAAGCCACAAGCTTCGAAGAACAGATAGAAGTAGTGAAGGAACTCGAACATCTTGAAATCGAAGATCTCGGCCTGATAGTAGTGGATTCAGCAGTATCACTCTACCGACTGAATGTGAACGGAGACAACGCATCAGAAGTCAACCAGAAACTATCAAAACAGCTATCAACACTATCCAAACTGGCCAGAGAACACAACATACCTGTAGTCGTCACAAACCAGGTATACACCAGTTTCGACGAAGACAACATGGAACTAGTAGGAAGAGATGTACCCCGTTACTGGTCCAAATCACTACTCAAGCTCTCACAGAAAGACAACGGCACAAGAATACTCGAAGTAGCCAAGCACCGCTCCCTTCCAGAAGGAATCTCCACACAGTTCAAGATAGTAGACAAAGGCCTAGTCCCGCCGGATGAACAGGGACTGTTCTAAAACAATTAAAACAAAATAGTTGCTTAAAACTCTACAGAGGAAGAAATCCCAGATGAAAGTAGCTCTACTCGGACCTGAAGGAACATATACACATCAAGCAGCAGAAAAATACTTCGAAAACCTCGAACCAGTATTCTGCTCAACAATAAAAGAAGTATTCGAATCAGAAACAGAAACGAAGTTCGTGCCGGTAGAGAACTCTCTCGGCGGAGGAGTATCCGACACAGTAGACCTTCTAAAAGAAAACGAGGTACAGATAACAGAAGAAACACAGCTACAGATACAGCACGCACTCATATCAGACTCAGAATTCGAGGACATCAAAAAAGTGGTTTCTCATCCACAGGCAATTTCACAGTGCAAAAAACTGATCGAAGAAAACAACTGGGAAACAGAAGAAGCATCATCAACAGCAAACGCGGTTGAAAACCTCGAGAAAGGTGAAGCTGCACTGGCATCGGAGATAGCTGCTAAGATCAACAACAAAAATGTACTCCGGACATCCGTACAGGACACCGACTCAAATGTCACCCGTTTCTTCATACTCAACGGAGAAAAAAAGGCTGAGGAGAAGTCTTCACTCATACTTGAACCTGGAGAGGACCGGCCCGGACTACTTCACGCGATGCTATCCTGCTTCGCCGGCCACGAGATCAACCTTACACATATCCAGTCAAGACCTACAAAGGAAAAACTGGGAGAATACTACTTCTATGTAGAGGCAGAAGCAGCGAACGGCCGACTGGACAAAGCAGTTCAGTGCCTTGAAACCTACGGAGAGGTCCAGGTACTCGGAAGCTACAGCAAGGACTAGAGAAGCCAAAAGTTGAAGACGCTAGAACACGCTAACACAATCAGAAGGAGGTTCCAAACTTTGAGAAAAAGAATACAGAACATCGATCTTTCGATCAGAAAAATATCAGAAAAAGCTGCCGACCAACAAGAAATAGTAAGATTCGATATAGGCCAGCCAAGCTTCGACACACCCGATCATATCAAGGAAGCAGCAAAACAAGGACTGGAAAACAAACAGGGCTACAGCCCGATGCTCGGCCTGGAAGAGCTGCGCCAAGCAGTAGCAGATGAAGAAAACACCAAGATAGGCTACGGAGAAGACGGAAAAAAGATACTGAAAGAGCATGTAATGGTAACCACAGGCGGTATGGGAGCCCTATACGCAATATTTGCCGCAAGACTAGGTGAAGAAGACAAAGCGGTTTTCAACGATCCCTGCTGGGGACCATACAAGATGATAAGCGAAGTATCTGGCAACCAGTGGAACCAGGTTCAGTACTGGGACGAAGACAGAAACCTGAGGGAAGAAGCGAAGGAGGAAATCGCTGAAGCCGATCTGGTAGTTGTTAATACCCCTGGAAACCCTACAGGTTATGTGCTGAGCGAGGAACAGGCCAGAGAGATCGGAGAGTTTGCGGATGAAAATGATACATTTCTTATATCCGATGAGGTCTACCACCGACTTACTTACGGCAGAGAACATTATTCTCCAGCACTTTACGCCGATCAATCAGCTATAATTGGTTCAGTATCCAAAAACCATGCGATGACAGGCTGGAGAATCGGCTGGATAATAGATGAGGAAGAAAACATCGAAGAGTATGCCAAAGTTTCAAGATCTAGCACCGCGTGTCCTCCAAGAGTCTCTCAGTACGCCGCGATCGAAGCACTGCAGAACGACTCACATGTAGAGGGGATGCGTGAAACATATGAAGAAAGAAGAGATCTACTCGTAGAAAGGATGGAAGAACTTGGCTGGGACTTCGTAGCTCCAGAAGGCGCCATCTACGCGTTCCCGGAGGTCGGAGAGGACTCATGGGATTTCTGCATGGATATGATAGATGAAGGCGTAGCGATGGTGCCAGGCGAACCAATGGGGCCAGACAGCGATCAGAATGTTCGTATATGCTTCGGATCCACAACTACGGAGCAGATCAACCAGGCTTTCGATATACTTGAGGAGGAGCTGGTAGAATGATAGATCAAAAAGTAGCTATAGTCGGAGGAACCGGCCAGTTCGGACAGCACCTCGGCAAAAGAATGGAGGAAGACAACCAGATCTATATCTCCGGCAAGAATGTCGCTGAAGCACGAAAGACGGCAGAAAAACACGGATGGGAGCACGGTGAAAGTAATGAGATAGTTGAGGACGCTGATATAGTGATTGTAGCTGTTCCGATTGCAGTAACTGAAGAAGTAATACATGAGATAGGGCCTAATGTTCCGGAGGACGCATTATTCACGGATGTCACCAGTGTCAAGCAGATGCCGGTAGAAGCCATGAAACAGTACTCGGATGAGGTTCTGGGAATGCATCCGATGTACGCACCAAGTAACTCGGTTGAAGGACAGAAAATCGTGATGTGCCCGGAGAACGGAAAGAGATGGACTGTTATGGAGGAGTTCTGGGAACAGCACGAAGCAGATCTACACTTCACAGAACCCGAGACACATGACAAGGCGATGAGCCTGGTTCAGGGACTGATGCATTTCTCGGAGCTGGTAGTAGCTGATGTCATTCGGAAATCAGAGCTTTCCGGAGATGATATGGAGGAGTTCTCCAGCCCTGTATACCAGTTAATAACAGATTTAACCGCCCGTATGCTTAACCAGAAGCCAGGGCTGTACGGCAGCATCCAGGCTGAGAATCCGGAGAATGAGGAGGTCCGTGAAAGGTTCATAGAATCTGCAGAGTCCATCAAGGAGCTTGTTGGAGATGAAGAAAGTTTTGCGGATAAGTTCTCGGAGCTGGGTGATGAGTTCGATCTTGAAGGTGCTCAGAACCGTACAGATCTTGTGATCGAGTTTCTTTCCGACGAGGTCCGGTAAAAACCTTGAAGTAACTAGCTGAAGGATTACCTGTATATATGGCTGATTTACTTGAGGAAGCAAGAGGCAATATCGACGATATAAACCAGGAAATAGCTGATAAAGTCGCTGAACGGATGGAAGAGGTAGAAAAAGTCGTTCAGTACAAGGAAGAAAACGATATGGAGGTCAAAGACGAGGATAGAGAGGAAAGCGTTATGGAGCAGTTCGGCGACCTGTTCGAGAAACGAGATCTTCCCCGTGAAAGAGGCCGACAACTAGGCCGTCTTCTCATCGATACTGCTATAGACGCAGAAAGAGATATGATGGATAAGTAAGAGTTATTTTTTACCAGTCGTCCTTGGTTGAGCAGTCAGGGTTGATACACATGCTGTATGGGTTCTTATTTTTCCTGATGACCTTGATACGCGGTGTACCACATGTATCACAGGTCTCATCTAGGGACTCTATCTTCCCGTTATTCGGTAATGGGAAGGTGTTCTCACAGTCCGGATAGTTCGTACATCCCACAAACCTGCTTCCGTTCGACTTAATCATCCTGAGTTTTCCATCCTCACGACCTTCTTCCTCACATTTCTGGCAAGGACCTAATGTTCTCTGCTTCTTCCGTGTCTGATCGATTGATTCGATAAGTTCGGCGCCGATCTCTTTCTCTCTTTCACGGAACTCGTTCAGTATCTCGGTTAACTCCTCACGAGCCTCTTCTACTACTTCATCGCTCGTTTCCTCTTCATTCCGGATTGCCTCCATCTTTTCCTCGAACTTTCTGGTTAACTCATCTGAAAGCACTTCTGGACATGAGTCCTCCAGGGCCTCGACTACTGCCATACCTAGATCGGTGACTTCGATTGAGTCTCCGTCGATGTATTTCCTGTTGTAAAGGCTGTCGATGACCTGTGCACGGGTTGCCTTGGTTCCAAGGTTCTTCTTCTCAAGTTCGGAGACAATACTTGACTGTTTGTATCTTCGTGGAGGCTGTGTCTCTTTCTCCTCCTGCGTGAACTCCTCCACTTTCAGTGTCTGGCCTTCATGCATTTCAGGTAATTCAGCCTCGCTCACACGGACATACGGATCGTAGAGATCAAACCAGTTTCTCTCAAGTGTTCTCTTCGACTTGGCCTTGAATTCATGTCCAAGGACATCCAGTGTGAATGTAACTGTCTGTCTCTGAGCGGCATCTCCGAAAACCGCCATGAAGCGCTTAACTATCAGGTCGTAGATCTGTCCTTCCTGTTTGGAAAGACCGGAAGGATGTTTACCTGTTGGATAGATAGCAGGATGTGCGTCATCTTCTTTCTTACCCTGTCTTGCGGTCAGATCATCTTTCTTCAGTACCTTCTTGACCTGGTCATCGAAATTATCGTTTTTCTTCAGCTGGTTCAGTATATTCTTGTATCCGATCTTCTTCGGTAGTTTCTGAGACTCTGTACGAGGATATGAGATAAGCGACTGCTCGTAAAGATTCTGTGCCAGTTGCTGTGTTCTTTTCGGGTTGATGTTAAACTGGCTGGAAGCCTCTTTCTGAAGCCCTGTCAGATTGAAAGGTGTCGGCGGATTGTGCTTGTAATTATTCTCTTTAACATTGGTTACAGCTGCTTCGTCCTCTCCTTTAACCGTGTAAAATATCTCGTCTGCCTTTTCCTCTTCCCATATACGATCTTCTTCGTCCTCCCACTGTGCCTGGAACTCGGAATGGTTAAGATAGATTTCCCAGTAAGGATCGGGTTCAAAAGCCTGTATTTTCCGCTCTTTCTCGGCCAGTATCTTCAACGCTGGCCCCTGAACCCGTCCTGTGGAAAGCGTTTTGTACCGGTCGTTTGCCTTTACTGCTTGCATTAAGGCTCTTGAGACATTTACACCGTAGTAGAAATCTAGTATATGCCGGGTGATTCCTGCTGAGGTCATTCCTCGGTCGAAGCTTTCCAGGTCATCATATGCTTCTTTGAGGTCTGATGAGGTGAGTGTGGAGAACTTCATACGCTTGATGCGGTCTTCTTCCGGGTCTGCAAGTTGCCGTATCACATTTGCTCCGATGACTGATCCTTCTAGGTCGTAGTCGCATGCGTTGATGTACTCGTCTGCCTTGCTTATCTGGTCTTTCAGGTTGTTGTAGTATTTCTTTACATAGTCGGCGTCATCACTGGTTTCAAAAATCGGCAGCCATTCGACATCGAAAACAGGATAGTCCCAACCTTCTTCTGTCTGCTCTAGGTTGAAGATATGACCGACAGCAGGAGCTATAATAAGTTTGCCGTCGTCCGTATTGATCACATAGTTCTTGACTCCTCGGTTCTTCTCTATGCTGTAATCTCCGAGAGCCTGGGCGAGTTTGCTGGCGACATTCGGTTTCTCGCCAACCATCACTGTAGTCGTCATACTAGTACCATTATGTGAGAAGCTTAAAAATTGGCTCAGTTCATCCCTGAGCTTACGAAACAAATAAAAAAATTGTGACCATAAAACAGTAACAACAGCTATGTCTCTTGCTCCAGATACTCTTGATGAAATACAGGATGTAAGCGTATACCTTGAGAAAGGTGATTCACGGCAAGAGACGGATTTACGCACAGTCAGAGACGAATTCTACGGAATGATTGATGACTACCTAGATCGGAACTCCTACGGCTCAAAATCTATGGGCTCAGGATCGATGGGTAGAGGAGACAATAACCCGACAGATCCTCAGGCACAGGAAGATTACGAGGAATGGCTGGATTCGCTTGAAGATGTAGATGTAGAGATGGATATCGAAACACCTACAGGCGTAGTAACTGTACAGGTCACTCCCCGTACTGACTTCGACCTAGAAGATATACAGACCTCTCCTAACATAATGAAGGTCAAACATAACGGTTCTACCAGCTATGCGATCCGTGAATGGAGTCATTACACTGAAGCTGAAGGAGAGGAACTTGAACAACAGGTAGCTAACCTGGGATGGGGAGAAGGGATGGATCCGCAAAGAATAGGAAGAGATCAGGTTCAGTATCCTCAGAAACCTCACGATGAAATGGGGGAGCCTGTAAAAAGCTACAATATGGGGTCGACAGATATTCTTTCAAGACTTTCATCAAACGGTAAACACTTCAACAGAAACTCTCATGACGATGAACTCTACCTATCGATGGGAACAGAGGAATACAATCCGGACAGCTTTGATGGCGGTATAACTATGATACCTGAGCTCCTGCTAGAGACAGCTATGCATAAGCAAAACGGTATAGAACAGCAGCTAAGAAGCAATGAGCTGGCAGCCTCTGTAACGCCTTCAAATGTAAAAATACTAGATTTATACGATGATATGGCTTTCTCTCTTCGGCCATGGGGTAATAATGCCATGGATGGAGGTATCTACGGAAGCGAAGAAGAATGGGGAGACTTCTACGGAACAATGGAAGGTCTTGGCCTCGTGAGCACATTCGACAGAAAGGATGAATTCATAGAAGAACCGATGCCTACTGGAGATACAGCCATTAAGTTCTTCGATCCAGAGATGATAGCATATACAGATTCACCAAGATGGTTCATGGGCTCAGACTGGGATGATTTCACAGATCAGCTCTCAGAAAACGCGAACGCCCGTGAAGCAGCTCTAGAGAAAATAAAAGATAGGAAGAAAAGAGTAGCTAACAGCTTCGACAGCCGTATAGATGTCCTTGAAGAGCTTCCGGACTCGATCGACAGAGATATCTTCCCAAGAGAGAAGATTGTCGAAACCCGGGTCTAAGATAGGTCCAGGTACTCTTTTCCGCCCATGTAGTCCTGAAGTGCTTCAGGGACTTTTACTCCTTTCTCTGTCTGATTGTTCTCAATGATAGCGGTCATCACTCTTGAAGTCGCACAAGCCGTCGCGTTCAGTGTATGAGCGGTCTGGTTTCCATCTCCGTCACGGATACGGACATTTACTTTTCGGGCTTGGTAGTCGGTGCAGTTACTGCATGAGACGACTTCTCCGTACTCCTGTAGTGGAGGTCTCCATACCTCTACATCGTATTTCTTCGCTGCGTTGTCATTCATGTCGCCAGTGCAGACATTCACGACTCTGTAAGGCAGGTTCAGTCTCTGCATGACTTCTTCTGCGTTCTCAAGCAGTTCTTCATGGTAGTCCCAGCTGTTCTCCGGTTTGGCGAAGATGTACTGCTCCACTTTTTCGAACTGGTGTACTCTCCAGATACCTCTGGTCTGCTGGCCGTGCTTCCCTGCCTCCTGTCTGAAGTTGGTTGAGAACCCTGCGTACTTCTTAGGGAACTCTTCCTCAAGCAAGATATCGTCTTTATGCAGTGTGGCCAGTGTCTGTTCCGATGTCGCGATCAGGTACTTTTCCTCATCCTCTATCTTGTACAATTGTTCCTCGAAGTCTTCAAGCTCTGCTGCTGAACTCATGGCCTCGTAGTTCAGCATATAAGGTGTCTGCATCGGTGTGAATCCTTTCTCCTCGAGGATATCCATCGAGAACTGGATAAGCGCCTGGTTCAGCCGGAATAAATCACCTTTGAGGTAATAGGCTCTTTCTCCTGAGATTTCCGCTGCTTTTTCTGCGTTGATAAGGTTGTTCTCTTCGATGATGTCTGCTGCCAGACGGTTGTCCTCTGCTCTCCCGTCTTGAGGTTCCCAGTTCTTGATCTCTTTGTTGTCTTCCTCGTCTTCTCCCTGTGGAACGGTTTCATGCAGAATGTTTCCGATCTGAAACCTGAGTTCGTCTCTTTCCTCTTTCAATTCTTCGACTTCGTCTTCAAGCTCTGATATCTCTTCTTTGACTTTCTGCATCTCTTCTATCTTGTCTTCCGCGTCTTCACCGTTCTGCTTGGCTTCGGCGATTTCGTCACCTACGCGGTTGCTCTTCGCTCTCAGGTCTTCTAGTTTCTGAAGTTTTTCACGCCATTCCTGGTCCAGTTCGACTACTTTGTCGACTTTTTCAGGGTCTTTCTCTCGGCGTTTTTCGCTCTCTTTGATCTTTCCAGGATTATCTCGGAACAGCTCTATATCTAGCATAAGACATCACTGCGGAACGAAAGTTTATTTAGAACAGGTTTTGGATAGAAAAAGCTCTCTTCAAGCCGTGTAGTTTGCAAAATGCGGTCGGTGAGAAACATCTCCACCTTTCATTGGTAAACAAGAATGCGTCGCTGAAACTTAAAAAATTGCCGTCGACTTAGCTCTCAATCCATTTTCTCTGGTTCAGGTATGTCGATATCGTAATCTCTGGCTGCTGTACTGGTGACTTCATCGTATCGGCTTTTGGCTGTATATGCACGGCTGAGATCTACATTTCCGTCCAGAATTCCTTCCTCGAACTCCACGAGTTCGTCGTAGGCTCTGTTGGCTTTTCTGCCGTACTCCAGAACTTCGTCTTCGTTCATCCAGCCGTCATCGTGCTGATCTAGAACAGAATCCAGTTGATCTGCTTCCGCTTCTAGAGTGTCAGCTTTCTGGTCTAGTTTTTTCTGCTGTGAACTTGAGGTTCTGGAAGCCGCACTCATATGTTGTTATTTGAGAATGATAAATAAAAATGTGTGGGGTTGGAAAGAACTTGATCTACTCTAGGTAGTCCGGTTTCTCGTGGCCAATCTCTTCCAGAGGCTCTAGCAGTTCCGGATTCTCCTTGAAATGTTCTCTTACCGGTTCGAATGTCTCGACTACCTCATCAGCAACCGCGTTCTTCAGATCAAGAGGATGTAGCTCTCCGTCCTCGAAGTCCTCTGCCATCTCATCGTATTCCTCGTAATGAAGATCTCCGCCGTATTCGTCCTTTCTCTCGATGTGCAGTTCTTTGTCTGCTCCGAAGATGAAGAACTTGGCGATCTCAAGTACAGGATTGCCTTCTACCTCGCCTTGAGGGCAGTAAGCTTCCTCGATCGTTTCCTCTATCCTGTCTGGATCTGCGTGTAGAGGGAACATTGTGTTCTTCTTCGAGGAGCTCATTTTGTCTCCGTCTCCCGCCAGAGAGCTTAGAAGCGGCCAGTGAAGACATGTAGGCTTCTCATATCCTAGCTTTGGCAGTTTTTCTCTTGCCAGCATGTGGATCTTTCTCTGGTCAATTCCGGCTACCGCGAGATCCAAGTCGAGGTGTACGATGTCCAGTGCCTGCATTAGTGGGTAGACTATCTGTGATGTGTAGATGCTGTCCTGTTCGGATGCTACTTCTCCCATTGCGCGTTCTCCACGGTTTACCGTGGTTTCCTGTGTCATGGTTAGTAGATCGTGGAAGTATTCTGTGCTTTCCTGGAAGTCACGGCCTTTGACATATTCTGCGTCAAGTCCGCAGGCCTCGAATGTTGCCTGCCAGTACTCTACCATTTTCTGTATCCATTCTTCGCTTCCTTTCTTGTTCAGGAAGGTGTGAAGGTCTGCGAATAGTACAACGGGCTGGAAACCTGCTTTCTGCAAGTCTTTCATCTTTCTTATCTGTATCCAGTGTCCCAGATGTACAGGGCCGGAGGTCTCGTTTCCGATGTACGCTCTTGGTTCATCTTTCTCTCTCAGTGTTTCTTCCAGTTCTTCCTCCTTTATGATTTCCTCAGTGTTCCGCAGAACAAGTTCTTTCCGTTCTTCGATATCCATACGGAGAAATAGGTGGTTGAAAGGTTAAAATTCTTGGCCTCGAGCAACGGTCAGTTAGAAGTTTGAGTCAAAGTCATCATCAAAGTTGGAATCCGAATTGAAATCTCCGCCAAAGTTACCGTTACCCTGGTTCGCGTTACCGTTGTTACCCAAGTTCTGTTGGTTCTGCTGTTGTTGTTGACCTTGATTCTGATTCTGGTTATTGAATGCGTGATTATCTATTATCTCCTTGTACTTGGGAGCGTTTCTTACACCGTTCAACTTCAGTTCTGTTGTCGACTCTCCAGCTGAATCCATATCAATATCGCTTACACCGAAGATCCTCTCCTCGAAATCCTGATCTAGGCTTGAATGCGTGATGTTCTGGTAATGCAAAGTGTTCAGGGTTTTGTTGAATATCCCTGTTTCCTCTACTACCTGTTTATCGGTGAAGTGGTACATCACGAATCTTCTTCTTATCTCGTAGAAGGTCATCATACCGATAGGTAGAATATACAGCGCTGTGATGTATGCCGGGTTGAAACCGAGATTGAACAGGTTCGCCATTCTGATTCCCAGCAGGGCTGTGATTGCGATAATCATGATTCCTGGGTAAATTATGGTTCCCTTGATATGTCGGGTATCAAACCGGGAAGGGTGAATGGTCTCTATCTTCTCTTCGCCTGAACTAATGTAATCGTCGATTTTTGAAAACATATTCTAGGTGTAGAACTACTCTTTGAAAAAATAACGGCCTGCTACTTTTCAGCGATGTCTGCTTCCTCTGCATCCACCAGTTCCTTCAGTTCTTCCGGATCGACTGTTATCCCGACTACTCTGGAACCTGCGGCTGGCTTCACCTCATCATTTTCCAGTATGCTTTCATCCATGTAAACCGGTATATCTAGGTCGAAAGGGGAGACTCCGCCTACGATGTATCCTGTTGCCTCCTCAACTTCGTCTGGATTTGCCATACGCACATCCTCTCCTGTTACCTGTTCAAGTTTATCTTCGGAGACTCTTCTGTGTCCTGGACAGAGAACTGCGACCGGTTTATCTGCGATGAAGACCAGTGTCTTCACGATGCTTTCCTCGTCTACATCTGTGTGCTTAGCTGATTCCTCGACGGTCTCCGACTTTGCATGTATCATGAACTCCGCATCTATACCTGATTCTCTGACTGTCTCGATAACTCTTCTGATGTTTGCTATATCTGCGTCTATGAAGTCGATGAATTCGTCAAGTTCTTCCAGATCCTGGTCGAATGCTTTCTTCTCAGCCATACTTTCAAACAGAAGTAGAGAATCTAATAATAGTTTCTGAATTCAGAAATAGAAGAGAAAAATATTTGGTTAAGAGTGCCTGTCTATTCTATGTCGATGTCGTGGCTTGGAGTGTCTTCTTTGTCTGCTGTGATTTCCAGCACTCCGTTCTCGTAGTGAGCGGCCACTGATTCTGGGTCGATGTCTGTCGGCCAGTTTACTGTTCTCTGGTATGTTCTTCTCTGTCTCTCTTTCCGTACATATTTCTCGTTTTCTTCTTCTACCGAGGCTTCGTGTTCTGCTGTGATGCTGATGCCGTCTTCATCTGCTTTCAGGTTGATGTCCTCTTTTTCTACTCCTGGCATGTCTGCGGTTACCGTTACTGTTTCATCGTCTTCCTGTATATCTACAGGGATTCCCTTGTCTGCCAGGTTCATACCTCGTTCCTGTACTTCTTCTGCGAATCTTTGCATCTGGTTGAACAGGTCGTCGAGGCCGTCACGCCGGTCTAGTCTTCTCATGGTTATATACCTGTTTTTATTTATCTCTATAAAATTTTTTAACTTTTTTCCTCTGTATCCATGTGCTGCTTCAGATAGTCCAGCTGGCCTTCAATCTGCTGAATCAGCTTCTCAGCTTTCTCCTGTTTCTCCAGGGTTTCGGGATCAGCGTCTTCCTTCTTCGCGTCCTCGAACTCCTGTTCAACATCTTCGATGTCATGTTCCAGCTGGTCAACAATCTCTTCTGCATCCTCTACATCGTTTTCTTCCATACAGCAGAAGCATTTATCCCGGTTCGAAATAAAAGCTGTGTTATGAGTCGTGAGGAAGAACTTCGCCAGAAGATAAGTGAGATAATCGAGAACGGTAACAAGCCTTCAGCCGGTGTTCTTTCACAGGAGCTCGGCTGGACGCAGAATGATGTGCATAGATGCCTGAATATACTTGAGAAGAATGGTGAAGTGGTTACCTACCGTAAAACAGCTTTCGGTAGGGATATGCGGCTTGCAGGATTGAAAAGAGAATAAAAGATACGGGAGTTTACTGTCCCTGTTTCTCTACTGTCGGTGTTGGGATCGGCGGTAGCAGGTTCAAGGTGTTTGCTACTCCTACAGCTTCTGAAAGCAGTTTTCTGTACAATTCGTTCATCAGCTGGACTTCCATTTCCTGTGGTAGTGATTCGTCTTCTTCCCACTGATCCATAATTTCTTCCAGGTCACCTTTCCAGAGTACATTTCCGCCCATGTCGATACGGCCTGTTTCCTGCTGGTTGGAGTTGTAGACTACTCCGAAGTTGAAATCGATTTTCGCTACTTTCTCGTCGAAAGCGTTGACTGTTGCTTCCTCTACATTTTCGATTTCAGGCTGGTAGTTTACCTGTACATTTCCCTGTGTGCCTGCTTTCTTATCCGCGTCGATAGAGTCTATGTTAACGCCTATAATCATGTGAAGAATATAGTCTGTGAATTCTTTTAGAAATACTCCCTCAAGACTAGGACACTTCATTGTAGCATACTTCTTTAATGTTACACACCAACAAGGTATACATAATGGAACTCAAGAAATCCGATATGAAAAGGTACGCAGTACTGATCGTAGGCCTGGTGATGGCCGGAGGCTTCACATTTGGAGGGATGCTATCCATGGCGTCCATGGTACAGTCACCATCAGGATCAGGTGGAGATAGCAGTGTTCAGGACGCAGAACTACCTAGTTCTCAGTACAGTGCCGACGGATTCAACCTGACTGACAACCAGAAACTGTACCTCGCATCAACCAACAGCAAGGTATTTGTCACAGGATACTACAGCAACAGTTCCCAGAAAGAAATGCTTTCAGGTCTGAGAGACCTTCCTGACATGTTCGGCGATGTAGTATATGTCGAGCTATCAGATGACAGCTCCGGAAGACTTCTTGATCAGGCAGGGATATCTAACTACCCAGCCATCATAATCAATGCAGGAATTACACAGAGAGGTAATCTGAGAGTGACTTCCAAACAGAATGTTACCGAATCAGATCTGACAGGGGTACCAGAGTCAATCTGCTCGATTCTCTCCGAATACCCTAACGATAAGACAACCTACCAGTGCACACTTTCAGAATAGTCAACTGGATTTAAATCCAGAGAATGTTCTATAACTAATTAAGATAATATGCCGGAAGACGGTTTTGAGGAAAACTATAGCGAGGTAGCTGAACAGAAAGAGGAGCCTGACAGCAAGGGAAGCAGGCATATTGTAGGTATATCTCTAGCTGTTCTACTGGTTCTAGGTTCAGCAGCTGTTGGAGTACATTTTAACTACCCTCAGTACGCTTTCTGGCAGCCTGAAGAATGTCAGTACCAGTACGATATAAGCTACAGTGTAGAGGAAAGCGGTGAGAAAAGAGTTACCGTCAGCAGAGTAGGGAGGCCGTCAGTCAACACCTCTGTGACTGCTGTAGGAGCTACAATCAACGATGAGAACCTGACCATCTCGGACCAGGTGAACTTTTATGTACCGGCAGATACTGAAAGCATATCGGTATACGGTCAGTGCGACCGATCAGCATCTTACAGCCTCAGTTAAACGCTTTAGCGAAACCTTCGTCACCTTGCACATTTTCAAATCTTTCTTCAAGCGGTTCACGGGCATCAAGACTGTTGCCTGAAGCGCTTACTCCGCCTTTTTCACCTACAAGTGTGATGCGGGCTGAATGCTTGCCTGAAAGCTTCTGAGCAACCTGAATCAGCAATCCGATGTTCTCTGTAGGCACTGCCATTTCCAGGCTATCCTTTTCTTCCAGTTTCTCCTCAACTACTTCCTCGATCTGGGACTCAAGTTTTTCTACATTCTTCTCCCTTCTCTTCCGTTCTTCAAACATCTCTCTGGCTAGATCAGCAAGCTTCTCTCCTTCGACATCCTCTAAGTTTGAATCCTGCTCAAGGAAATCTGAGAGCTTCCTTATCTTCTCTCCGAACTCTTCAACTTCTTCCTGGAATCTTTCCAGAGTATCAAGCAGCTGTTCAGGTTCTACCGAGAACTCTTCACACAGTTCTCTCTGAGCCAGTCTTGGATCGGACTTGAGAGGAACATCTAGCAGCTCTTCGGCGGTGTCCATCCGTTTCTCTATGTTGTCTATAAACTTCTCTGCAGCCTCTCCTGCCTTGTATTCCAGTCTTATGACACCGTCCTGTATTCTCTTGGAGCCTGTGATATAGAACTCTTCAGCATGGCTGCTCCGGGTCAGGTGTGTTCCTCCACAGGCCTCAATATCTACATCTTCGATATCGATTAGTCTGATTGTGTTTCCTGGTGGTGCGCCTCCCTGGTAGATCCTGAAGCCGTACTCCTGTTCAGCTTCTGATTTCGGTAGTTCGAGTACATTTATTTCGTGGTCGTCCTCGATCAATTCCTGTACTCGTGCCTCGATTTCGTCCAGTTTTTCTCGACCTGGTTTCTCGTAGTGGGTGATGTCGAGCCGTGCTTTCTCGAGTGTCTTGTTTGCTCCGGCCTGGTAGATATGTTCGCCCAGTTCTTCACGCGCTGCAGCGTTAACCATGTGGGTCGTGGAGTGGTGCTGGGCCAACTGCTTCCTCTTCTCACCGTTGACGACACCCTTCACACGCTTCCCTTCTTCAAGATCATGCTTCGGTGCTCGATGGAGTACCACACCCGACTGTTTCTGAACTTCCTCCACCTGATTGCCATTAAGCTTTCCAACATCGTAGCGCTGTCCACCACCCTGAGGATAAAACATAGTCCGATCTAGGACAACCCATTCGTCGTCGATGATCCTCAAGACTTCTGCCTTGAAACTAAAGTGATCTGTAGAGCCGTCCTCTTGTCGGTAAGGCTCTCTTCTATCGTAGTAAAGTTTTTCAGTATCCTCGATATCTTCAAGATCGAATTCTTCCTCTGCTGTCTGTACAGCTTCGTCTTCCTGGCCGAGCTGTGTGTAGAAATCTTCCGGAACGGTGAAACCGTGCTCGTCCATCATCTCCGGCGAGACGCCATGGCTCTCGTAAAGTTCAACCATTTTATCTAGTGAAGGTTGTTCGTCGAACTCTTCCAGCTTCTCACGCGCCTTTTCACGAGCTTTCTCATACTTCTCGGCCTCGACTTCCAGTATTTCTTCGACTTCGTCCATGGATGCCAGTAGCTCAGGGAACATAGATTCAAGCTCCTCAGCATTCCAGCGAGTAACCTCCTTCATATCCAAATCCCAGTCGTACTTTTCAATGAAGTCTTTTGCACGCCTGTAGATCATTCGGAGGTTGTAGCCGCCGCCTGTATTGCTTGGTATTTTTCCATCCGCCAGAGCGAACAGTAGCGCCCTGCTGTGTTCAGCTATACTGTAGAGTGCTGCGGCCGGTTTTATAGCATCTTTTAGTTCATCTACATCTTCGTCGATCTTTTCTGCGACTTCTTTCCATTTTTCGTCGATATCTTCTACTTCGTCGATGTTTAGCTCGGAGCTGTGTGGTAGGAATTTCTCCCAGATTTCCTGATCGATCTCTAGTCCTGTTCTTTCCTTCATTTTGGAGAGTGTTTCTGGCATGACTGATTCGTAGCTGGTTTCTGTTCCTCTGCTGATCCATGTGATTCTTTCGTGTCCCATTCCCATGTCGAGGACTTTGAGGTCTAGCTCTTCGTAGCCTTCCGGTGTCTGTTTGTAAAACATGTAGACTTGGTTCCAGAGCTCTAATCCGTCTACGAAGAACTCCATGCATGCGCCCAGGTTTCCTCCGCCTCCCCAGCTGTCTTCGTGTAGTATGAGTTTTTCTTCAGGTATTCCAAGTCCTTCGACTGCGAATTCGAACATGTCTCGGAAGTAGCGGTCCTGATCGTATTTTTCAGGTGGCTGGAAGCAGGTCTGTCCGATCATGGTGAAGTTTGTGTAGTGTCTTCCGGTTATTCCTACATTGTCTACATCGTTGAATCTTAGGCTTGGTTGTGGTATGATTAGTTCGTCTGCTGGTGGTTCTGCTTCTCCTGATACTACATATGGTTGGAAGCAGTAGATGCTTGCGCCTGTGAACTCTACATCGTCTCTCCAGCGTGCGACTACAGGGTAGCGATCGATTGATGTGTATTCGCGGTCTTGCATGAATTCTTGGAAGAGTTCCCAGCTCTCAGTATGTGTTAGTTCTACTTCGGTTGGTGAGTCGTTGATGAAGGTGTATCCGTCGCCGCACTCCGGTTCTCCGCATATTTCTCTGTCTTCGTTTTTGGCCCAGAAGTATAGTCCGCATTCTTTGCATTTGCCTCGACTGAATCCCTTTTCTCTGAGTACATCTGTTGCGAAGAACTTGTCTGGGTTGTTGCTGGCTTCTTCCTTGATTTCCTGTTTTAGTTCGTCGAGGCCTTTCATACCTCACGGTTTTTGAGCCTATTTTTTTATCTGCTGTGAGTTAGTGCTTGAGAAAGATCTGAAAAGTAAAAAAATATGAATAAGAGAGGGAAGTGAAGAAGATTGGTGAGAGCGGGTTGCTCTCCTGCTTTAGAACATGTTTCCTAGTCCTTCTGCTGCTTCGTCTTCGTCAGCTTCGTCTTCGTCGTCTTCTTCCTCTTCCTCTTCTTCCTCTGCTTCTTCTGCTCCGGAGTCTCCGGATGGTGCTGGTGCTGCGCCGCCAGCGACTGCTGTTTCCATTGCTTCTTCGATGTCTACATCTTCTAGTGCTGCTACTAGTGCTGCGATTTCTGAATCTTCAACATCTAGACCTGCTGCGTCTACGATGTCCTGTAGGTTGTCTTCGTTGATTTCTTTGTCTGCTTCGGAAAGTGTTAGTGCTGCGTAGATTAGTTCCATTATTGTTTCACCAATATTCAGTAAGTCCTCGGCCAACCCTTAAATAACTCCTCTGCATACTTGAATACAAATGAGTGTTGAATTTTCAGATCTACCGGAAGAAACCCGTGTCAAGCTGACAGAGAAAGGAAGAGATGAGCTCTGGCACAGAGTCGACGAGTTCGGAGGAGTGAAGCAACTGAGTGACGCCTTTGATTTCTCCTCTTCAAAGATGTACAACTGGCGTAATAAGGATAGCTATCTCCCGATCAAGTTCGTGAAACGGCTGATGGGAGAAAATCCGTCTTTCATAGAGTCAGTAAAGGGGAAGGGCAGAAGCAAAGAATGGTCTACAAGTTTCCCGATAGAAGTAGATAAAGAACTTCTCACAAGGATAGATGCATCTGTAAAGGTCTCTGAAGAAGGTACTCCGGTCTATATAACCGGTGAAGATTCACTTGCTGAAAGGTTCGCCGAACTTCTTGACCACTACGGTATTCCATATAAAATGTACTCTAGAGATCGTTATGAGCTCCGTTATCCAAAATTTGTTCACAAAGTTATTCAGCAGATAGATTACGAACCTGATGAGGCTGCTCTGATTGATGAGAAAGGATATATCAAGGACTCAACTATAGTAGTTGGTTCAGAAGAGGTATCGGTGGAAGAGTTCTCGGACACCCTTTATTCCCGTGAAAAAAGGCTGAAGTTAGCTGTGGCAAAGGAAGACTCGGAAACTATCAGAGAGTTAATATCTGAGGAGTCTGCGAAAGTCAGAAACTTGTTAGGAAACTAGAGTAGAAAAAATATTGTAGAAAAAGCGAGGAGAGAGGATTTACTCCTCTTCTTCCTCGGCTTCTTCGTCTTCAGTTTCTTCCTCGTCCTGTTCGTCTTCTTCGAGGTCAACTGATTCCAGGTCGACTTCTGAGTCGACGCTCTGTGCTGCGCTGTTTGCGTAGCTGATTGCTTCTTCGATTGTCTCTTCTTCTGGCAGTCCTTCGCTGACTGCAAGGTTCTTTGCCTTTCGAACTGCTTCCTTGAGAAGTGTTGGTGCTGTTGTTTCGTTGACAACTCCTGCGTTGACTGCAAGGTTGAATGCTGCAGCTGCTGCGGATTCGACATCTTCTCTGTATTCTTCTGTGTCGATGTCCAGTGCTTCTGCCTGGAATAGTTCTCCGTCGCTGAATGCGACATCTAGGTCAAGTCCGATCTCGAGTGGTTCGATTCCCATCTGGTTCAGGATTTCTGCGTCGTCGTCTGTGATTACTTCGCCTTTTTCGACGAGTACTGCTGGTT
>JBEQAZ010000005.1:0-28405 GCA_041640055.1 Candidatus Nanohaloarchaea archaeon
AGGATCTAATCCTGGTCGGCGGTCCTGATGTGAACGACTTGACAGAGGATCTAGCAGAACAAGGCGACACTTGGACCGGTGATGAGTATACTGAAGGTGAGGGACTGCTTCAGATGGTTTCGGATGCCTTCACTGATGGTTATGATGCACTGGTTGTTGCTGGTCAGACTGCTGAGGATACGACTGCAGCAGGTAATTTCCTTGCTGATTATGATGAGAATCTTGAGGACCTGGAAGGTAAGTCTCAGGCAGTTATTGACAGTGAGACCGGCGGGCTTGTAGAGGAATAACCTTTTCCTCTCTTTCTTTTCTAATTCTCTGCGTGTAAACCAGAGTACCTTTTTTCTTGTTGTTACATCAAACTGATAAATTTTGGTTGCGGTCTATTACGTTGTAATGAGTGAACAGGTCGATGAGCAAAATGTACTCCGCCGTTTTCTGAAGCAGTGGGAGAACCCTACAGAGATTTCTAAGGGCTCAGACCTGGAAAGATCGACTGTTATCGAGATCTTGGAGAGAAACGATATTGAAGCTGTACCTGAGAATGGCTGGGGCGAGCAGATCAGGTTCAGAGACAAACAGGTAGAGCCCAGCTATCTTACAGAGGATATAGACGGAAAATACATAGCTGAAGACGAACTACCTGCTTTAGAGGATTATGTAGAAGGATTAGCCAACAAACTGGCGACACCTCAGATCGAGGAAGTTGTAAACAGTCTTCACGGAGAAGACACGGTGTCTGAGGAAGAGATCAACGCTTATCTGTCGCAGAGAGATGGAGCAAAACAGGTCGGGCCACACGAATTCATGATAAGACCTTACGACGATGATGACAGACTACAGGTACAGGGTATGAGAGATGTTCTAAGACAGTACCACGATAATCTGGATGAAACCATAGAGGAAGTGAAGGAGGAGTCGATGCGTTATGACTGAGAACCCTCAGCTCCCGGAACCGGAGATACCGGATACATACGACTTCAGCGGCGCACCATGGATGAACATCAGGCCAGGCCAGGGAGAACATTTGAGAAGACTGGCTGAATCCGTTGAACACACCTTGAACAGGCTGTACGCTACAGCTGTAGAAAGGAGACGGAAAGATCGTAACGGAGAAGAAGCAGAAGAACTTGACGAAGAACTAGTCAATTTCATGATGGATGATGTAACCGCTGCTTTAGATGACTTCACAGAAGAACTTGAGGAAGCACGGGAGATTGAAAGAGAGATTGGTCAGGACAAATTCTTCGGTGAAGGAAGTCATACAGATTACCATCTTGACCAGGATGCGGAAAGAGAAATGGAGCAGGAGTTCCTCGACAACTACAGAAAGGCGGAGAGCATGTACCGTAGTATCCTTCAGAAGTTCGATAGAGAGATCGACGATATGGAGATGATGGACTACCTGGAGGCCAGGTATGACCTGGATCCTCTGGACACTGTTGATATGCCGCAGCCACGGATGTACGGGCAGTAACGTATTTTTTGTTCGGTAACTGTCTAACAGGTAACCACTGTTTTTTATGGACAACTACACAAAAATTTCTATACCCAACAGGGTGAAAAATTCGTTATGGAAAACGACAGCCTAGTCCTTAAAGGCCTTACCGGATCCGTAATGCTGATAGGTGCCACACTTATCACAGTTCCCGGAGCCTCAGCACAGACAAACTACGGAACTCTGGAAAAAGGCTTGAAGGACCTCGAACAAGCAGAGACAAGTTCTGCCGAACCAAGCACCGAAAACCCGTGTATAAAAGAAGAACTACTGTTACAGCCGGAACAAACCGATCTAGAACAGTTGGAGATCCTCAACATTCAAAGAAGAGACTGTGAAACCGTCCAAGTAACTGAAGAAGTAGAGATTAACGACTACAAAGTACAGCTGACGGATACAGACGGAGAAAACGCAGCCTACCTGACAGTCAGAGAACAAGGAGAAATCAAACACGACCAGGCATACAGCGAGGACGAAACACTGAACTACAGAGACCTGGAAGTACAGATAGAAGAAATCGACCAGGAAGAGGAGACCGCTGAACTGGAGACATCGGTAAACGACGGATATGTCATCCACGGCAGCACATCAGTCAATGAACTGGTCGAAAAACTGGAGAAAGTCAACCCAAGACTGGACACAACACCATTGAAAAACAGCAACCACAACGCCCTGATAATAACCGGTGAAAACAAAGAAAAGGCTGTCAAAAACATCGCATCACTCCAAGAAGGCATAGAAAAAAACCAGATAGATATAGAAACCTGACCTCTACCAGCGACCTTATTCCTTTTTCAACCAGTTTCCCCCATTTTTCTCTATAACATGAGTGTCTCTATTGTTGTACCTGTTTTGAATGAGTCAGGTAATGTTTCCAACCTGTATGAGGGACTGGAGAGAGAACTGAGCCATGACTTCGAAGTGATTTTCGTTGACGGCGGAAGCAGTGATGGAACAGTTGAGGAACTCCGGGCTTTGGAGAGTCACTGTGAAGAGGTTCACACCTTGGTCAGAGAGGATATGGATCTGGCAGGAAGTGTTCTAACCGGTTTCAAACATGCGACATGGAACCGGGCCGTGGTTATGGACGGAGACATGCAGCATCCTACACACAGAGTAAGCGAATTAGTAGAAAAACTGGAGGACTCGGAGTTAGTGATCGGTACAGGTGTTAGTTACAGTTCGGTTGAAGGCAAGTTATCTAGTTTGTTCAGGAATATTTATTCCAAGATTTGGATCACTGATGCTAGAGGATTGTCCGATCCGACAAGTGGATTTTATTCTGTGAACCTAGATAAGGTTAATATTGACAGGTTGAGTCCGAAGAGTTCCAGTATTCTGCTTGAACTACTGGCAGATATTGAAACCGGGGTAGAGGAAACTAAATACAATGTCCAGAAAGAGGCCAGCCGATTTGATCTCAGTGACAGTATCAGAACTTTAATTCATGCACCCGACCTTAAGCTGAGAAAGAACCGGTACTGGAGCTGAAACCAGAGTACATTTAGCTATGATAAAGAGAAATAAGAAATACTTCTTGGAAAAAATCTCGGGATACACCGCTCTCATTTTAATCACAGCTATTTTCCTGACAGGAACTTCTTTAGCCTACATCGGACACAGTCCAAGTTTGGAGGTAGACATTAACTCGGTTGAAAAGTTCAAGAACGGGAGCACCGACAGTTATACTAAGTTCCAAGTAAACCTGACCAACCATGGCGACAAGAATATACATCCAAGAATCAGAGTCGTCACTAATACAAGAAGCGGGCCTTTCCTAGTAGATACAGACGAGGATATTCTTGAACCAGGAGAAACCAGAGTCTATAACGGCAGTATCCGTTCAACAAGAAATCCGGTCACTTTCAGCTCCGACTACCAGATAATAGTACATGAGCAGGGTACAGATAGTTTCAACAGAACTTTGATATATAATAATAAGGATTTCAGTCTTGAGAAGAACCCTAGTTTCCTTAAATCCGATCTATATCCTTACCACTGGGCGGGTTCAACATACGGGAACGGAAACTACAATACTGATAACTCAGGAAACGGTCTGAACGCCTCCTTCAGCGAATGTGGTACAGATAGTGCCTGCGGATTCACTTACAGAGATGATTTCGAACTGAAGCCACAAATACTGTTTGAAGGTAGAGGCTCCAATCTTAACGGTACGGAGCTGGAGCTAGTTGTCGAGGACAGAGAAGAAAGTATTGTTATACCTGTAGAGACTGCAAGAGAGTTCAGCAGGAAAATTAATCTGAGAGAAATCTACAGGGAGAGAGGAAAGGACTTCTCAAAAGGTAGAGAAGTAACTTACCAGGTAAGGTTCAGAACGGAGAAGCAGGAATTCCACTGGATTGATATACAGAAATACGACTTCAGGGATGTGAAATAGTATAAATCAGAGAACCAAGTTTCTATTTATCAGATGAAATCGAAGATTTCAGAACTCCAGGATAAATATCCGATTAGAGATTTTGTGGAAGATCCTCTGGAAATCGTGGATGCTTTACTTTTGATTCTAAGCTTTTCCGTCCTGATAGGATTGACTAGGATACAGTATGTAATGGGCGACACCGCTACAGTAGTGATTTCATGGCTCAGCTACCTGGTATCATTCGCAGGAATAATCCTTGTGATCTCAGATGTCGAAAGAGAGAAATACCTGAAATCTATTGCTTTAGCCTTTCTGGTGGTCATACTTATTTCAAGCGTTGCAGGAGAGACTATCAGAATGCAGGCAGGGTCCGATGTAGATGCCTTCGCCGTTTACTCAGCTGAACTCGTGTTAGAGGGTAAAAATCCTTACGAAGAAGATATGATACCCTCTGTCAAGAAGTTTGAGCAGCTTGACAACAGTACTCCTCTGATAAACGGCGGTAATATCAACAGTCAATCCTATCCCTCACCTTCTTTCCTCTATCTTGTTCCCCAAGTCGCATTAGGATATGAAAACCCTTTTATCACCAGTTCGCTCTTTCTCGCGGTAATAATACTATTACTGATGGTTGATGTCAAGCCTAAGTACAGCTTGCTAAGTGTTTTAGGAATACAGTACTTTCTGAACATTGCCAGGTTCTCACCTATGGAGTATACCTGGGTCGCACTTACGATGTTAGGCTTGCGTTTCTGGCAGACAAAGAGATATGCCTCAATGTTCTTCCTGGGACTGGCTTACAGCTTCAAACAGATCCCCTGGTTCACCGCTCCCTTCCTGATGATATGGATACTGAAAGAAAACGAAACCTACCTAGAGGGCGGTATAGAGGTTTTCAAACAGTTCGGAGTACTGGGAACAGTTTTCCTGATTCCGAACATACCTTTCATCATTGATAATCCTATGCAGTGGCTTCAGGGAGTCTTCACACCTCTATCTTCGGCAGGTACACTGGTCCAGATGGGAGAAGGTTTCGTACGGCTAAGCTTGAGCCTGGGATACATCCCTCAAAGCTTTTTCACCGTAGTCATGGCATTGTTCAGTTTCTGCCTGCTAGGAGCCTACTGGTTCTACTTCGATGAAGCAAAATGGATCGCATGGATAACACCAGCACTCATACTGTGGTTCAATTACCGGTCTGCTTCAAAATACATGCTTCCATTCATACCTATAGTCGTATACATCTACCTAGTGAAAAACGGTTACACAGCAGATTTCAAAGATAGTTGGAGAGAGGGGGTTCCGTTTGGATCCGGATAGAAAGCAATTGGCTGCCGGCCTGATCACTTTAATTTTTCTGAGCGGGACATTAACCGCTTACTCGTATTATAACGCCAATCTGGATGTAGAAATGGAGGCGGCAAACTTCACCGGTGTAAATGAAGAACCAGGTTATCAGAAGCTAGACTTAGAGGTCAAAAATAAAGAGAATACTGATATAACTCCCGAAATCTACTTTATAGGGCCAAAAGACAGCGGTCCATTGCCATTGAAGATTTTAAATTCCGAAAAATTGATCGAACCTGGAGAAACCAGGACTCTACATCTGGAAACAGAATCTAATAACATCTACATACCTTCCGAAGATAACATCAACTTCATGTTAATCCTTAAAGACCAGAACGGGCGTTACCAGACTCTTATGGACTATAAGGAAAGAATAGGATTTTCAAACAACCATTTCTACACCAGAGATGACTTCACCAACTGGATCGAACTATCCA
Source organism: Candidatus Nanohaloarchaea archaeon (assembly GCA_041640055.1). Lineage (GTDB taxonomy): Archaea > Nanohalarchaeota > Nanosalinia > Nanosalinales > Nanosalinaceae > JBEQAZ01. Next base: position 5,663 of record JBEQAZ010000005.1, read on the forward strand.
CTAACCCAGAAAACTTCGAGCTGGACAAGAAAGGTTATGGAGTGGAATCAGAGTTTGATGGATGTAGCAGCAGGAAGAGATGTGAAGTACTCTTGTACCAGCGAGCTCAACCTGAGAAATATGTGGAGATCAGCTTCAAAACAAGCAACATGACAAATAAGACCCGTATAGGATTGATGTTGGAGAGGGATGAAGACAAGTTCAAAAAGGAATTTGATTTAAGCACCTCGGAAAACGATGGTCTCAGGAACAAAACATTCTCTATCCCTGAAGTCTACGAAGAAGCAGGATGGGCGTACAGTCAGGAATTCCTGGATGTAGGCGTGTTCATCATCTCAACAGAACCCGAACCACACAGAGTGAACATCTCAGAGATAAACAGTTTCAGAACTAGATAAACTCTACCAGAGTATCTGGCCCCGATTTATAAATTTTCAGGTTTATCTTCAATTGTACCGACAAGTGGCGTATCAAGGCCGCGAGGTGTAAAATTTTTCATGGATAAAAAAGCAGACCCTACGAACCCTGTCCTGCGTGAGACTATCGAAACACTCGAACAGCAGGACGCAAACATCTGGAAAGATGTAGCTGAAAACCTTGGAAAAGTAAACCGTCAAAGACCTGAAGTCAACATCTCAGATATCGAGAGAGTGACAGAAGAAGGCGACACGGTAGTAGTACCAGGAAAGGTACTCGGCTCAGGTATCCTGAGCAAAGAGGTTGAAGTTGCAGCTTTCAAAGCTTCCACAGGAGCTAAAAACAAGATAAACGAAAACGGAGAGTTCAAGTTCATCCGTGACCTACTGGACGAAAACCCTGAAGGTTCAGAGGTGAAAATCGTAAAATGAGCGCAACAGTAATCAACGCAGAAAACAAGATCCTGGGACGACTCGCATCAGAAGTAGCAAGAAGAGTAAAAGACGGCGAAGAAGTACACATCGTCAACAGCGAAGACGCAGTCGTATCAGGAGAAAAAGAAAAAGTACTAGCAGACTACAAACAGAAGTTTGACCGTGGAAGAAGAGACCGCGGACCTTACTTCCAGAAGCGTCCGGACAAGATCCTGAAGCGTACAGTCAAGAACATGCTTCCTGACGGACCGGACGGAAGAGAACTCAGATCGAATGTCCGAGCATACCTACAGGTACCGGACAGATTCGACGAAGTAGAAGAGGTAGAAGTCAAGGAAGGCAAAGACCTGAAGAACAGGAACTATGTCTCCCTGACAGAAATCTCAGAGCACATCGGTTCCGATTTCAGAGGTGAACAGAACTAAATGAGCGACGAAGCAGTACACGCATCAGGTAAAAGAAAGACAGCCAAAGCACGAGCAACAATCACAGAAGGAGACGGAGAACTAAGAATCAACTCCCGACCACTCCATGTACAGGAAGAAATGGTTCAGAACCGAGTCAAAGAACCACTAACCATCGCCGGAGAAGAAATCTACGGAGACCTCAAAATCGAGGTCAACGCCAACGGCGGCGGAGTACAGGGACAGGCAGAAGCCATGAGAATGGCAGTAGCCCGTGCACTGGTAGAATGGACAGGAAGCGAAGACCTGGAAAGAGAGTTCAGAGAATACGACCGAAACATGATGGTCGAAGACCCTCGAAGAACCGAGACCAGAAAACCAAGCCAGTCGAGCAAAGGAGCTCGACACAAACAGCAGAAGTCCTACAGGTAAAACACAACAATGGAATTTCCAGTACGCTGCATGAGCTGCGGCCAGGTAATCGGCGACAAATGGGAGGAATACCAAGAACGAGTAGAAGACGGCGAAGAGAAAGGCGAAGTGCTTGACGACCTAGGAGTTGACAAGTACTGCTGCCGGACAATCTTCCTCACACATGTCGACTACGCAGACGAAGTCGCCGAACACAAGATCGCGTAAAAACCGATCCCACCTTATCTCTCTTTTTCTATTCTCTATTATCTGTAAATTTTTCATTTGAAATGATGCTCTGACCCTGAAATTATTTTAAGCACTGTATTAAATCAAGATTTTATGAGCAATCTAAGATACGGAGCCAGTGCAGCCCTTATCATCATCGGAATCGCATCCACAGTTCTGCTGGGAGAACTACCGGGCGGAGAAGACGCAGTAGAAAACTTCCTGTTCTCAACTCTTGTATTCATCGGAGGAGTAGGCCTGTTCAACTGGGGCTTCGGAAGATTCCGCAGACTACAACTGGTAAGAGATACACCAACACAGAAGATACGGTCCATGTCCATGGGAACAGTAGAGGTCAAAGGAGATGCTGGCGTCGTATCACAGAAATTCCAGACACCTATCACAAACACAGACTGCGTCTACTACGAGTACAAGGTGGAGGAATACCAGAGCGACGGAGATGACAGCCACTGGGAGACCATCGACAACGGAAAAACCAGCGAACCAATCGGAGTAGACGATGGAACAGGTGCAGCAGTCGTAGAGGTAAGTGAAGCTGAGATAGAGCTTCCGGATGAAGACTACCAGGAGAAGCTGGATGGAGGAGAGGAGCCACCGCAGCACATCCAGGAGTTCATCGACCGAAACGAGAATGTTGAGGAAGGAAACAACGAGATGCTGACTATTTTCGACAACGATAGAAGGTTTACGGAGTACTACATTCAGCCAGGCGACCACCTCTATGTCTTCGGTTACGCAGAGGAGGAACGCAGAGAGGACGGAACCAGCTACCCTGTGATCAAGGAAGGACAGGCTCCGATGTTCTATGTAACTGATAAGACGGAAGAATACCTTAGAAACCGGTGGGGCTGGACCTACAAGGCTATGCTTCTAGGAGGAATCATCCTTATACCGCTTGGATACATGCTGATGGCAGGAATGATGGGTATGCTGTAAATTTAAAAGCGGCTAAACAGGTATTTTTAGTATGGTAGAAGGAACAACACTTCTGATACTTCTAACCGGAGGAGTAATCTTCTTCGGACTCATAGGTTACCTTGTAATGATGTACAACGGCCTTGTAAGACTCAGAAAAGATATCAACGAGGCATGGAGCAACATCGATGTACTGTTGAAACAGAGAAGCGACGAGATACCCAAACTGGTAGACGCCGCACAGGAGTACATGGACTACGAACAGGAAGTAATGAACGAGATAACACAGGCCAGAAACAAGGCTCAGAAAGCCTCAAGCCCACAAGCCAAGGCAGAAGCCGACAAACAGATGCGTGGAGCGCTTGGAAACTTCTTCGCAGTAGCAGAGGACTACCCGAACCTGAAATCCAGCGAACAGTTCCAGCAGCTTCAGCAAAGAGTATCTGATATCGAGGATCAGATCGCTGACCGAAGAGAGTTCTACAACCAGTCAGTCAACACCTACAACACACGCATCCACCAGATCCCGTACAACCTCATGGCGAACATGATGGGATACAGTGACAAGGAGCTTTTCGAAGCCACAGAGGAAGAGAAACAGGATGTAAACATCTCAAACCAATTCAACAATTAAGGATTTCTTTTTTCCCTCTTCATTTATCTTCTTCTTTCAGCCACCGACCGTAACCAACCAGGGCCAGAGTACATAGACCTGTGTAGACAAAAGCGGTCGCGATACCCTGCTTGAAAGAGCCAAAGTACATGGAGGCTCCAAACGCCACCAGGTAAGCCATAAGCTTTCCGATGTTCAGGAAGAAGTCTCTCAGTGCGTAGAACTCAAGTATATCTTCGTCTTCTGCTATATCAGCGTATATCGAGTAAAGAGGTACATAGTAAACCATGAAAGCCAGTCCTGCGAACAGTGAAAGCATCACTACATGCGTACCTGTAGAAATAAGCGTTCTGGAGAAGTGTGCTACAGTGATAGCCAGCAATCCTGCTACAATCATCTTCAGTCTTCCAAACCTTTCAGAAAGTTTGCCTGTAACCAGAGCCATGAGGACTGCGCCGATCCCTTCAACTGTTCTGGCTCCTCCGGCGCTAACCTCCCCTCCGATTACAAGGAACACATACAATGGGAAGAGGTAGACTGCTGCACCGATATCCGCTCCACGGAGAACGAAGAGTCCCGCGAACCTTCTGTGCTCTTTATCCCAGATATCCTTCACACTATAATCCATCGGATCACGGTGATCGCCACTCATCAAGAGAGGTATTATGGATAAAACCAGGAAGACCAGAGCTACTGTTACAAGCATAGGGAAGCCGAAGGTCGCCATGATGACTCCGCCTGTAACCGGAGCGATAGTACCGGCCAATCTAGGTAATCCAATCATCTTACCGGACTCATCGCTTCTCTCACCGTCGCTTGAATCCACTGCAAACTCCGAGTTAAGTGAAAGCCAGTGAAGACTCTGTGCGATAGCATAAACTATTCCTACACCTATAGCTACTGTAGGTGTTAGTTCAAGGAAACGCAAAAGCATAAATGCCGGTATATAAAACAAGTAACTGGCTATTAATCCGTGTTTAAATCCTATTTTTGATATTAGAAAAGATACAGGGATAACACTTGCTGTAAAGACTATCCCCATAACTATTAGATAAAGAAATGCTACATTGTATGAGAGTCCTGCGGATACTATCTGTATCGGTATGAATATGCCTATCAGTGCGACTACGAATCGTTGAAGGAATTCGTACAGGTATATCTGGTCTACTTCCTTTCTATGCAGGAACTCTAGCATGTATTTCAAGAATGGAGTGTTCAGATGTTAAAAGATACCGTTCAACCGAGTACTTTTCGAAGCGCTGGTTCGATCTGCCTCAGGTTCGGCGCCAAATCCAGTTCATCAAGCCTTTCTTCATCTATCCATTCCAGGTCCGAAAACTTTTCCTCCTCCAGAGATGGTTCTTCATCCGTTGAGACTATGTATCCGTGCCATAGAAACATTTCGCCGTCCTTCATGAACTCTCCAGTGTAAAACGGTTTCTCAAGCTCTAGTTCAACGCCTATCTCTTCTTCTGCCTCTCTTACCGCTGCCTGAGTCGGCGATTCACCTTCTTCGACCTTGCCACCGGGTACTTCCCAGTGCTCCTCGTCGCTGCGGTAGATCAGAAGTAGTTCTCCGTCCTCTATCAACAGGTTTCCGGCCAGTTCTATCATACTAAAGTTGTTGTAGAAGGAACTGTTTAGTAGTTTTTAGTCAGAAGCGTTTAGCAATCTCGTCCTTTTGATACCCCCTATCTCTATGAAAAACCGCATATATCACCACATTATCTTCTCTAATATCAAATACCGCCCTGTGGTCTCTTTTACCGCCTCTTCCGTCTTCCTTCATCACATATCGGAACAACATACGGCCTTGAACTTTCAAAGTGTCTACAGAACTATTATCTACAGGACTGTGCTTTAACTCTTGTAGCTGCTTCCAAATATACTGTTGAGTTTCGGAAGAAAAGCGTGAAATTTCGTCGATGACTTCTTTCCTTAACTCAAGATTCATTCGATATCAAGACGCTCCTTAGCTTCCTCTTCACTCACTAGGTCTGCTTCGCCTTCTTCTACCTCTCTTATGCGCTTGAGAAGCTCCTGCTCTTCTGAGAGAGTTAAACCATTATCTTTCTCCAGTTTCTCTCGAATTGCAGCTCTCATATATTCCGAATCGTTCTGGTAGAGACCTTCTTTACTCATCTTCTCTACCTGCTCCTTCATTTCGTCCGGAATTTTAATACTAACAGTCGCCATAATACTATAGTAAACCTTGGTAGTTAAAATACTTAAATTCTATGGGTTCAAGTTAGACAAATGCGAACAGCAGTACCATGATTATTAATCCTGCGAGGTTTCCTGCCAAGAACTCAGGCCAGCCACTTGATTTTATCTCCTCAGCTTCTTCGAACGCTTCCTCCACGAACTCCGTCAGAACCAAGAATATCATCGCTCCTGCTGCAAAACCGTAGCCGATAGGAAGGAACATTCTTGCCTGCTGCACGAACAGGTACGCTATTACAGCGCCGATAGGCTGGGGAACACTTGAGAAAATCGCCGCGCCCATAGTCTTCCAGTTAGAAACTCCGGAAGCTTTGAAAGGTATTGAGATAGCGATTCCCTCCGGAATATTGTGAATTGAGATCGCTATAGTCATCGTTATGCCGATTGCTGGTATCATGTATCCGAGTACCGGTATACCGGTGTTTCCAAGACCCATCTCTGCGAAGGATACCCCTATTGCTATGCCTTCCGGGAAGCTGTGTACGGTCAGGATACCAAGGATCAGTATCATTTTCTTGAAGTCTGCTTCCTCAAATGTTCCGGGATCAAGTTCGACTTCATCTATCGCTTTACGCGCTACAACTACAAGTGCTACTCCGATCAGTAATCCTATTCCTACAGCTAGATATTCAGAACCGTAGAGAGGATACTCCTGAGCTGCCTTCAATCCTTCCGGAATTAGTCCGAGGAAGGAAGCTGAAATCATTATTCCAGACGCTAGCCCCCAGAGACTGATTAAGTATCTTGAACTGAATTTTTTGATGAAGAAAAATGGTATTGCGCCTATACCTGTGGCTAAATCTGTTATTAGACCTGCGATGAAAACTATAAGCAGGTTTTCTAGGAGTGCCACAAAGATGTTTGTTGAGGGCAGGTTCTTATGGATTTTCCAGATATTTGGGAATTTTACTAGTTCAGGAATGTGCTGACCTTGATATCTGAAACCTCATCATACCGCACTTCCTCTCCTACTCGTTCACCGTCCTCACACATGATTATCTCCTGCCCTTCCTTCTCCTGATACACATTAAATATTCCTGTAAAGAAGATGTAATCTGTCGTACTTACACTGTTACACGGTATCTCACCGTCCTGAGTAGTGTTATCTAATTGCTGAAGCTCACAGGGACACCCCATCAATGTCTGCATCGTCGGATTAAAGGCAAATCCTGCCAGAAAGCCGAAAATTACAAATCCAACAGCCGGATAACCGGACAGTTTTCTTCGATCCATGAGGAATAGAAAATTGGAAAGAAAAAATGGGTAGAGAAGAAGTTTTTATTCCAGATTTCCTCTGAGCTCTTCTGCTATCTCTTCTCCGTCCTTGAGCTCTGAACGGTTGTAAGTGATATCGAGCTCGTTACCGTCGTAGATTGGTGTTACATGGAAGTGTAGATGGAATACTTCCTGGCCTGCTTTTTCACCGTTGTTCTGAGCGATGTTAACGCCTTCAGCACCGAACTCCTCCTTCACAGTGTTCGCTACTTTGACAAGCGGCTCCCACATGTAATCCATGTGTTCTGCTTCGTGAATATCGTCCACATGCTCCTTTGGAACTACGAGAGTGTGTCCTTTGGATACCGGATTTACATCGAGGAATGCTACGACTTTATCGTCCTCGTAGATCTGGTGAGAAGGCATCTCACCTTCGATGATCTGACAGAAAATACATTCATCAGCCATTAAACCCACCTTCTAGTCAAGTGTTTTGCGGTTTTGATCTCTCTGGTTTAGTGCTTCGTCCACGCTCTCATCGGCGGTTTGTTCCGCGGAGTCGATTATCTCGTTGACTCGTTTATTTCCGCTGTAGTCAGGTCGGAGTTCGCCTCTGAATACATCTTCCAGTTCGCTCCACTGCTCGTCCTGGATCAGTTCCTGTACTCTTTCCTGCTTCAATGTGTCAACCAGTTCTTCCTGGTCCATGTCCTCGATCTCCTGGACGATTCCCTGGTCTTCCATAAGTTCCTGCTTCCTCTTGATAGCGATGAAGCCATCTATTACGCGTAGAGCATCCATTACCTGCGCATGTTCGTTGTGATAGATACTCATCTCGTCTTCGATTGAAGCGATTTCCTCTGCCAGTTCTTCTTTCAGTAGTTGTTCATCTGTTTCCTGTAATCTCTGGAACTTGGCTCTGCGATCTTCTGCCAGTCCTTCATGCTTATCTCTTTTCAGTTCTAGATCTGCTCTGAGGTCTGCTCTTTCCTCTTTGAGCTCTTCAAGCTCCATGTCTTCGATCTTAATTTCGTCGTCGGATGTGAATTTGTCGATTATGCTGCTTAGTACGCTTACCATAATATTACTGTTTATAGGGCTGTACGAGGTTAAAAGCTTTTGTTAGGAGAATGTCTGTCTGTACACATTTAGACGGTACTTCAGCTCCTTGAAGCATTCCATAGCCTCATCTCCAACATGGAAGAACATTCGATGCCAGCGGTCAGAGGTCTTGATACGGATATTGGGATACACGGATCCGTCTTTGTACTCTATTCTCTCGATATCGGAGAAATGTGCTTCATCCAGTAGTTTTTTCTCACTGAAGGTTCTTTTGATACGCTCCCATTCCTCATCGTTCTGCCTTTCCCTCTCGATATGAGAGTCTGTTATCGCGACTTCACCGAGGTCAGATCTGAATTTTTCTACTGACACAAGTTTAGCAATGTGAAGACTACTTGTTAACTTTTATTGAGAGCGACTTGACACTTCCTGTTTAGGTTTATTAAACCGTAAACCACCAATTTTATTCATAAGTATGAAACTGAGGACTCTGATGGTCACAAGCTTTGTTCTTATTGCAGCATTTACACCTGCCCTTGCTTTACTTACTCACCAGCAAGTTTCTATGACAGAAGATCAAACCAGACAGAGTATAGACCAATCTCTAGAAGTAATCAATGCAAGTAAGAAAATTGTAAGCTCCTCTGACGCTATTCTACAGAACTTGAACAATATTGAAGTACACCTGAAAAATAATGAAAACGCCGAGGCAATCGTTGATACTAGAAAACTTGAAGAAAACTACCAAGAATACTCAAATGCTACTAGAAACATTCAATCGGTTTTGTCCGGAACAGAATCAGGAGAAAAGTTGAGCGAAGAGTTAACAGTACTAGATGAAGCAGAGGATATTCTCGAGGAAAGAATCGTATATACTTCACAGAGTGCGAGAACGGGAAGCACTATTTCCCAAGAGATGATCAATGAACTTAAATCAGAGTTCCAGGATGTTGCCTCTGCTTCAGCCACCATAAACGCAGTAGTTATTGAGACAGAGAGCGACAGTCTTCTGAACACTCAGAGGCAGCTATCCGAGCTTAGTGGCAGTATCGTCTACCTAGGCGGTATAATCGTCCTCTTGGCATTTGCGTTCGCCGGAGTAGCTTCATTTAGACTAAGTCAGCCTATAAGAGAACTTTCAGAGGAAGCTGAAAAAATAAAGAACGAGAAGTTCAAGGAAGTAGATCTCGGAGATATAACTCCGATGACGGATGAAGTTAGAGATCTAAAGGATGTACTGGGAGAAACAGTTCTAGCAATGAAAGCAGAGTTTGAAAGAGATAGATCAGAGATGAATCAATTAGCAATAGATATAGCTGATAAACTTGCAAAGGAGATTCCTAGAAGCACAGCAGAATCGAGCCTGATCTCATCTTGCGGAAACATAGGATGTGAACCAAAAGAATTGACTGAAGGAGATATAGATGATTTAGTCGATGATCTCCAGATGAACACAGCTGGTCTCGATATTTCGGACGATATCTTTGAGGAAATAAGGGATATGAAGTAGAAGAAAATCTTACCTAGAACATGTTTAAAAGTATTAACACCACCTCTTATTCACACAGGTCAACAGATGCGGCCATGGTGTAGTCCGGCCAATCATGTCGGCCTTTCGAGCCGACGACCCGGGTTCAAATCCCGGTGACCGCATCCCACTTGTATTTTCTACATGTTTCAACTTATCCTGCAGGTTTCTGAAACCGTCTTATCGCCTTTAACCATTTCCAAGGTGTCTCCACGGTCCACATTATCTACAGAGAGTTCAAATGTTTCCTGAGGATTCACAGCAACCTGAGTGAAGTCATAGTCACTATCAGCTTTCGGTCTACTGTTAACCAAAATGTTTATTTTGGATGTGTTAAATGCCGCTTCGCCAGTATTCCTGATGCTGTACCGGTAACCTGATCCATCAGACCAGCAGCTTTCGAAATTGACACTGAACTGATCTGAAAACTGTGCTCTATCCCCTACATCAGAAGGTTGAGCAGCGTTTATGTATGTATATACTGTGCCAGCTGCTGTAACCGTAATCGATATCAAAAGAATAATAGCTACGACAGGCGTTATTCCTTTCCTCATATATTATTCAATAAGTTCTTACAGGTTTTATAGTTTCGATTTCACCGGGATCGTTGGGAAGGAATTTTTAACAGTGGAATCGAGAAATCCTGATTATATGGCAAAGACAAGTATAGACTGGGCTAACCTTGATGAGAACGAGGAAGTTCTCTGGCAGGGTAGACCTCGGATGAAAAGTATCTTACCGGTCGTAATAATCTCCGTACCTTTTGTTTTCGTGGGTATAGGAGTTCTGATGATCCTGGGCGCGTACCTGAATGTAGTGAACACAAGTTTCGTAGTGACGAATCAGGGGCTGTACAAGAAGACAGGTATAATGTCACGGAGCGTCCAGAAGATCGGGTTCGACAAGGTGCAGAACATCTCCTTCAGTCAGGGAATCTTCGGCAACTACTTCGACTTCGGAAGCATCGAGATCAGTACCGCTGGAGGACAAGGGGTAGAGATGCGGTTCAACAGCATCAACGACCCAAGAAAAGTCGAGGACATCGTAAACCAACGACTGGACCATAGTTCCGGTCAAAGCCAGAGTCAGCAGTCAGGCAACCAGGTCAGCAACGAACAGGTCGTCAAGGAGCTCAGAGAGATCAAGCAGGTTCTGAAAGACATGAACAGCAAGATGAGGTAAAGAGAACAGCCTCAGATTATTTCTTTTTTCTTACTTTCCTTTGTATTCGCCCTCCTCTCTTCTGAAGTCCTCTTCACCCATCTCCTCATGTACATGTGCTACAAGACCAGGAGTTCTTGCGATTATGAAGAAGCCTTTTCCAAGCTCAGGACTCCACTCCAAGTCGCTCATAACAGCTGCGATTGCACCATCAACATTCATGACAAGGTCAACCTTTCTCTCTGCGAAGACACTCTGGATTTCCCGCATCTTCTCAACGGCTGGACCTGCCAAACCGAGCTTTTCAGATTTCTCCAGGATCTTCACTGCTCTTGGATCTTCATCACTGTAGACTTTGTGGCCCAGACCAGGTATTTTGCCGCCGGATTCGAGTTTCCCATCAACTATCTCTTCAGCGCTTTTACCGGACTGAAGGAGTTGCATGCATTCTTCAATAGCTCCTCCGTGTTTGTCTCCAAGCGCCAGTACTCCAGCACCAACAGATGTGTTCATGTCGTTTCCTCCGCTCTGTACAGTCCGTGCGGAGACAGTTGACGGATTACCGACGCCATGATCGATGGATGAGCTTAGTATAGTATTGAATAGGTCTGATTCTTCTTCAGAAGGTTCTACGCCTTTGAGCAGCATCCAGATAGCGTCAGCAAAGTCCATCTCCATAACTTCCTCCAAAGCCTTTCCTCTTATAACTGCGTCTTCACCGCTTGATGCGATTTCTGTTTCCCAGTCAGTCATTCTGCCACCTCTTCCACAGCTTTTTGAAGCTTTTCTTTTATTTCCGAGGCTATAGATTCCAGCTCATCGTTTTCTGCTACTTCAAGAAGCTTTTCAGGGTCTACAGCTGATACATAGACTTTTCCTTCTTCTCTGTAGATTATCACATTACATGGAAGCAATAAACCGAGTTCTATCTCCTTGTTCAAAGCCTCGTGAGCGTGTGAAGGGCTACACGCACCTAGAATCATGTATTCTTGGAACTCGATTTCAAGTTTTTTCTCCAGTTTCTCTTGGACATCTATCTCTGATAGAACGCCGAAACCTTTCTTCGACAGTTCTTCTTCAGTTCTATCTCTTACCTGCTCAAAATCTTCATCTCCTATCCTTCTGGTTATCCCGTACATAGAGATGAATTGAATTCCTTGAGAATTATATCTTGTGGCTACTGTGATTCAAAGCAGTTCATCTAGTTTGTCTCCGATCTCGTGGTGTACATCGACTACATGTGCTCCTGCTTCATCCAGTTTCTTTTTCTTGTGTGAGGGTTTGCCTCTGTCTCCTCTGATAACTGCTCCTGCGTGACCGTACTGCCGTGAAGGCATATCTTCTGTGAAGTTTCCGGCGATGAAAGCGATCAAAGGCTTGGTGAAGCCACCGTTCTCGAGTAGTTCTGCTGCTTTCTCTTCGTAGGTCCCTCCTAGTTCTCCGTACATCACTACGGCTTCAGTTTGATCATCTTCTTCAAACATTTTCAGTGCGTCTTCGAATGTTGTTCCTGCGATTACATCGCCTCCGAGGCCTGCGGCTGTTGATACTCCGTATCCCGCCTGTCTGACCACCCACGCTGTTTCTGTTGTCATTCCTCCCGACTTGGAGATTATACCTACTTTGCCGGGTTTGTAGACTTTTTCCGGTTCGTTTCCGCCGATCGGTCCTAGCTTGGCTTCATCAGGCGTTATTATTCCTACTGAGGTGGGTCCTACCATCGTGGCGTTTTCCTGCTGAACCTTCTGGTATATCTCCCATGCATCACGGGTCGGAATTCTTTCTGTGATCACATTCAGCGTTTTGATGCCGTTTTCTAGTGCTTCTAGTATTGCATCTTTGGCTGCGAACGGCGGTACATAGATGAGCGATGTGTTTATCTCTGGGTGCTGTGAGAGAGCTTCCGCGACCGTGTCATAGACTGGTACGCCTTCGACTTTCTGTCCTCCTTTGCCGGGAGTCACCCCTGCAACGACATCGGTTCCGTACTCGATCATCTCCGGCACCTTTTCACTCGCCTCTCTGCCAGTGATTCCCTGAACCAGTACCTTCGTATCTTCATCCACCAGTATGCTCATACAGAAACAGTGGTAGAGCCGAATTTATGGAAGTTTCCCGTCGAAATCTGACCGGCACATTTCTCTAAACTTTTTTATTTAAGTAACCGTAATCGAGAAATATGGATTTCTCTGTCGCAAGTTCCAGTGCTGAAAGCAGTGAAAAAGCCGGTAAACAGGTAGTAGAGGGTTTTAAAGAAGATAAAACCGATCTCATATACCTTTTTGCCTCTACCGAGCATAAACTGGAGAAACTTGTTGAACAGGCTTCCAGCGAAGTTGATGTTCCGGTGATTGGTTGTTCTAGCACTGTGGAGATCGCCGGAGAAGCAGAAACCGGTTCGACAGTGGCAGCAGGTTTCCAGGATGTTGAAGTTGGCATCGGAATGAGAGAAGGACTGGACGACCACAGCTATAACGCAGGTAAGGAAGCAGCCCGTGAAGCAATCGAAGATATAGATGGAGAGTTCTCACCTTACACGGTAAACGAAGACGGAGAGAAAGAAAGAGATACCTTCGTGAATATATTCGCAGACCCATTACACGGTAACGGCGTACATGTACTGGATGCAATCGAAGAAGAACTTGGAAGAGGTTATTCCTTCGCAGGACAGTTCTCAGGAGACGATCTAAGCTTCGAAAATGCATATGTCTTCCATGACGGAGAAGTAATCGAAAACGCTGTAATCTGCTGCATAGTAAAGACAGAGGGTCAGGTAGGAAGCGACAAAGCACATGGATTCGAGGAAACACCTAACAGCTTCCATGTATCCGAAGCCCACGGAGCTTATGTGAAAGAACTTGACGGAGAACGACCTAGAAATGTATACTCAAACTTTTTCGGGGAGGAAAACGCTGAAGACCCCGGATTCCTGTTGATGACACCTTTTGGATTGGATCTAGGAGAGGAAGAGCACGCGCTTCGTGTAACTCTTGATGTAGATGAGAAAGGATGCTTCATGTGTGGAGCAGAAGTGCCTGAAGGAGAAAAAGTGTCTCTTATGAGAGCCGAGAAACCTAAACTACTGGATGCGGCTGGAAGAGCAGCCAGAGAAGCTCTGGACGACTCAGGTCTTGAAGAAAATGATCTTGAAGGAACTCTAGTCTTCAGCTGCGCCGGCAGACATGCTATCTACGATGATATGGAGAAGACTAGAGAAGAAGTAGATAGAATCAAGAAAGAGCTTGGTGATACACCAGTTTTCGGACTTTTTGCGTTCGGACAGATTGCTACAAGCAATGGCGGACCTGCTTTCCATGAGGAAACAGCTTCAATTCAGGTGTTCGGTGAAGAGTGAGCGACTACGAAGAAGTTATAGAAGCACTAATAGACCAGTTCATCAACACCCAGGGAAAGCCTGTAGTGGTTAGACAGGCAAATAAGTCTGATAATATCCAGGTTGACGATGATGGTAATGTAGAAAGCATTGATAACGGAGAGGAGGCTCTTCAGGATGTCATGAATAATTTCAGCGATATAATGGGTCCAGTAGCATATGCTATGGGTTCCAGAGCCGTTGATGACCTGGATTTAGACGGACTTAACCTCCCGGATGATCTTGAGGAAAATATCTAGCTTATCTTATTCAAAGCATCTTTTACATTTCTGTAGTTAAGCTGGTCGATTTGAGGTTTCTCTTCAGTACTTGAATCGAATGTGTGAAACTGCTTCACCCAGACAAAATCCATACCTACCTTTTCAGCACCCTTATCCCTGTCCACATAGTTTCCGAAGTATACAAACTTCTCAGCCGGCTTTTCTCTTTTTTCAAGAAACGCTTGGAAAATCTGTGGATCCGGTTTCTCAGCTCCGGCTTTTTCAGATACCACAAAGCCTCTGTAGTCTAAGCCGTGTCTTTCGAAGACATCTGTATAGTATTCTCGCGCTTCTAGGCTGTTATCACTTATGAAGCCGATAGGACCATATTCTTCATTCAGTTTCTTGAGTTCTTCAAGTATACCTGAGCGCTTAAAGTAATCATCCTTCCAGTCAAGGTAAGCGTCTCTGATTGCTTCAGCATCGGCATCTATACTGTGTTTGTCCAGCCAGGCCTGGACATCTTCCACTTTGTAGATGTTGAAATCGTTGATCGGGAAGAAAGGCTTTTCTTCCACCCCTTCCTTCTCCAGTTGCTGGTTTACCGCTTGATTGATGTTTTCACTGGAAGGGATAAGAGTATCTCCTATATCGAACACGGGGATCTTGCTCATCTATTTCTGCTCCTCTTTATGCTTTTCTACCATTTGCATCAGGTCTTCTGCGCTTTCAGTCATCGGTTTGTCGTTTCTGAAAAGCTTCATGTTCAGATCAAGTTCTTCCTTCTTCTCCCGGAGCATCTCAAAGGCTTTGTCCGCGTTCGGTCCGTCACGGCGTATTACTATAGGGTAATCTGGTTCAACTTCTTCAAGTGCCTGTACAAATCCTTTCATGGTTCTGTAGATATCAGTGTTGTTTGCGGTGCCTCCTACATGCCAGAGCCCGTTTAGACCGGGTTTGCTCATAATGACTTTGGAGAGCCTGTAAACTTTTTCTGTCGGCGGATTTCCCCCGTATTCGGTGTAGTTGGCTGGTTCGCCACCGTACTCTATAAGCGCATCCATGTTAGTCAGTGATGCTCCTCCGCCTGCCAGCATCATTCCGATATCGCCTTCAAGTTCGGTGTATTTTCCGGCTATTCCTCTGTGGTCGTCCTCATCAATCTTCTCTGCTTCTAGTTCTCTCTCGGTTTTTTCTTCCCCTGTTGCTGTTCTTTCCGGGAATTCTCTGTCTCTCCTGTATGATGCGTCGTCCTCGAGTTCCATCATGGCATCAACTACATTAAATCCTTTCTCAGTGCTGGCTAATGGATTAATTTCCAGTAGTCGTGCATCTTCTTCGAGAAAGGCTTTGAATAGTTTCTTTAGTGTGGCTCCGAGTTTTACTATAGTTTTTCCTTCTACTCCTTGTTCTTTGAGGAACTGTCTGAACCTGAACTGTGAGTCATCTTCCAGTACAAGTTTTTCTGCTTCTCTGTCTTCTACTCCGGTTCCGCCTTCTTTTGAGAACATCATGACGGGGCTTCTGCTGTCTGTGTCGTACATGAATGATGCGTAGTATTCTTTCCCAATATCCATTCTTTCTTCGATCAGAACTTTTTCAGGTTCTACTCCCTTGAACTCTGCGCCAGTCATCTCCTGTTTGAGTGCTTCTGCTTCCTCTAGATCTTTTGCGAACTTGATAGCTCCGATTTCTTTCCTGTTGTTCGCCATGACCTGTGCCTTAACAACATATTCCTGGTTTTCTTCCAGTTCTTGGGAGGGTGTGTTCAGTCCGTATTCTTCGAGGATTTGTTTGGCTTCGTGCTCGTGGAGTTTCACATCTAGAATAATTCGGACGGATGTTTAAACTGTTGGTTAAAGAGTTCTTGAATCATCGTGAATATCGAACTCTCTGTCGTAGATGAAACTAGGTACGCCGTTCATGTCAAGTACGAGTTCGGAGGTGTGACCTTCGGTTGATCCCCATTCGGTATCGTATCTTTCAACTCTGGTGCTGAAGAGTTCTTCCGCTATCATTCTCTGTCCTCCTATGTGCCGGATATCGTATAGTTCCGGGTTCTTTTCTCTATCTGCCAGTTCTATATCTTGATGATCAAAGTTTGAGCCTGCAAGTATATACTGTATATCGTCTTTATCATCGCTTTCATTCTGTATATCGTTTATGAAGTCATCTAGGTCCCGGGCGAAATCGTCAGGATCTTCCTGATAACCAGCTATATGTTTGAGATATCCGACTTCTTCTGAGTTGTTGATTGCGCCTACAGCGATACATTTATCCAGTCCTCCGGACCTGAGAAATCCATCATATGCTTTGCCTTTCTGCCCTGGTTCTACTTCGTAGCCTCCTTTTTCTCCAGGGTAAACTATGTGATCCCAGTCGCCACCAACCATATTTAGTACCGGAAGGTAAAAACTTATGTATTGTTCAGCTACCTGAGCCAGAAACAGGAATTAAGAAAAAGGTACAAAACCAATAACTTCCTATGGTATATACAGGACGAGGGGACAGAGGCCGGACAGACCTTTCTTCAGGAGAAAGAGTATCCAAAAGTAGCGAAAGAATAGAAGCATACGGAACAGTGGATGAGCTGAACTCCCTAACCGGATTATGCCGAAGCTACACAGAAAACAAGGAAGACGAACTTGAGGAAATCCAGAACGAACTGCATATACTTCAGGCAGAACTAGCCAACCGGGAGCCAGATGTAAAGATAACAGAAGAAAACATTCAGGACCTAGAAGATCTATGTGATTACTACCAAGAAGAATGCCCGCCTCTAAGAAGCTTTGTTCTGGCAGGCGGCAGTGAAACCGCAGCACACCTGCACATGGCTAGAAGCGTAGCCCGGAGAGCAGAGAGAAACATCGTAGAACTTGATGAAAGCGAACAGCTCCGAGAAGAAGTGCTCACCTACATAAACCGTCTAAGCGACCTATTCTTCCTCATGGCAAGACACGAAAACCATCTTGCCGGCGTGGACGAGAAAAACCCAAAATACTAGTAAATCATTGATTATTCTTTAATTCATACTCTACAGAGGTATACCGTATACTGAGGTCTTCCGCTCTCTCAAATATAGTTTCCAGCGCATCATCATGAGCCTTTTGAGATACAAGTCTTTCGCTGCACGGCTGTAGGAACTGAATGTACTCTTCGTCGTCATCTGCTCGTCCCAGAATAGCAGAATGTTTCTCTCCATCATATAATGTGTCTTCATAAAGTAAGAACATTTCAAAACTCCAGAAACCAGTTAAAATGTGGAAAAAATACGGTCTCTGAAGAAAAATTAGGAAGTGAATGTTTTAATGGAGTGCTAAATCGGAACTCAGGACAACATTTCAGTTATCCTCTCTACCTCATGCTCCACGATTCCATGGTGAGATCCCTCCATAATGTACTCTTCGACATCCGCATTCATCTCTTCCAAAGTCCTTACAGTCTCCTTAACTCTTTCAAGCGGGATATGAGGATCATTATCACTACAACCTATGAAAACCGGAGTACCTTCAAGATCGCCTTCGAACTGCTGGACTTCTTCTCCTATCAGCCCTCCGCTCAGCAGGATTAGGCCACCGTATCTATCAGGGTTGCTTGCCGCATACTCTGACGCCAGACAGGCGCCCTGTGAAAAACCAAGAAGATATACATTCTCTTTTCCTACCGCGGCAGCGAGAGCGCTGACCAAGGAATCGACAAGTTCCAGCGCCGAATCCAGGTGCTCCTGGTTCTTCTCCCGTGGCTCCAGGAAGCTATGAGGGTACCATTCACGGTTGGCTGCCTGAGGCGCGATGTAGGCAGCTTCTGGAAGTCTTTCAGAGAGCTGAAGTATGCTCTCTGCTGTAGCTCCTCTACCGTGCAGCATCAGTACTGCTTTATCTGCTTCCTGCAGGTCCTGCCCTGCTTCAAATGTCTCCTGTCCTTCATGCACACTCATTGGTTGATTTCGTCCTCTCTGAACTCCGGAAGATTTTCTTTTATCTCTTCCATCTTGCCCTGAAGTTTTTCAGGTAGTACGAAGTTAGTTCCAAGTTCTTCTACTGATTCATCAGCTGTGTACCCTGGTCCCATGCTGGAGAACTCGAAAAGTATACCTGCCGGCGTTCTCGCGTATGTTGATGTAAAGTATTTTCTGCTGATAGCCGGTGAAGGCCTCATACCTATCTTCTTCAGTTTTTCACGCCACTGCTCGATTTCCTCTTCAGTTTCTCCTGCTTTGAACGCGATGTGGTGTACTGAGCCTTTACCCATTCTTCCTCTCTGATCGGTTTCCTCTACCTCGACACATGAACCGTCCTCTGCGTCGAAAAAAGTGTTCTCGTACTTGTCTTCAGATTTCTCCAGTTCCATCTTGTTTAGTACTGGTTCGATGCTTGAACTTCTGCCTACAGACAGTTTAACATGGTTCATACCCCGGATCTGGTTTTCTTCAGGGACTGTGCTGTTCTCCCACACTGTATAATTTTCGCCGGTTTGTACAGGTACTAGTCGGAGCTTGAGTCCGTCCGGGTCGGAGAGGCTGAGTGTCTGTTTTCCTCTCCATTGCTGCTCTTCGTATGTGATTTCCTCATCTTCTAAGTGTTCTTTCCAGTATTCCAGTGAGTTTTCCGGGATTCTTAGGCCTAGTTCTGTTATCATTCCGGCTCCTGGCTGGCCTGGCTGGTCTGCCATGCCTGGGAAGAAGGTTATTCCGCTTCCCGGAGTACCTTTTTTGTCTCCGTAGAATAGGTGGTACATCTCCGGTGCGTCGTGGTTGACTGTTTTCTTCACCATCCGCATTCCTAGCTTGTTTACATAGAATTTTGCGTTCTCTGTTGGATCTCCTGCTATGGCTGTGAAGTGGTGCAGCCCCTGTACTTTTAGTGTCATAATGTTACTTGGTTTCGAAACGAACCATTATATAAGAGCCGGGTACACAGGTGTAACCATGGAGACAGAGCAGAAACAGGAGAAAAAAGGACCTTGCTCAGTAATCGAATCATTCGAACTCATCGGCTCCAAATGGAAACTGATAGTACTAAACGACCTCCAGAACATGGAAAAAAGGTTCAACGAACTGAAACGCTCGACCGACGCCAGCTCCAGAACACTTTCACGCGTACTCTCAGACCTTGAAGACGAAGGACTGGTAGAAAGAAGAGTTGAAGAACAGTCACCTGTAGCTACATACTACTCACTGACAGAGAAAGGTGCATCTCTCTGTCCTGTTTTCGAGGAGATCGATGACTGGGCTCAGGAATGGCTCTAAAGCTTCTTGTTCCACTCATCAGTCCCAAACTTTTCCTTAGCCAGCTCCCGAGCTTCACTAAGCTCCTCATCAGTCAAAGAACCTTCCTCCACCTCTCGACCTTCTGAAAACACCTCTATAATCTTATCGACTACTTCTTCTCTATCGACATCTGCATGATCTTTGATCCTTGACACGCGTTTCTCAGCTGACTTGACAGCTTTATCAGATACCTTTTCCTTTCCTATACGCAGTGCTTTGAGCATCCTCTCCGTATCAAGATCGTAACTCATAGTTGTGTGGTGGAGAACCGTATCCGGTTTTCTCAACTGTGCCGCTCCACCTAGTTTTCCGTCCTCATGCTCTATATCGTTGAGAGGCTGGTAACTTGCATCTACACCTAACTGGTTTAGTGCTTCTACTGCGAAACAGTCTAGTTCTCTGTAGCTTTCCTCGATATCCTCTGGCACCTGATCTTTTGGCAGGTAGACCGAGTAGGTGATTACATTTCCTGGTTCTACGAACATCGCGCCGCCTCCTGTTATACGCCGGACTACATCGATATCCTGGTCCTGAATGTACTCTTCCTGTACCTCGTCGCTGTATGCCTGGAAACGGCCCATCGGTACGCTGTCACGGCTACGGTACCAGAAACGGAGTGTCGGCTGCATCTCGCCATTCTCCATTTTCTCAGTCAGTACTTCTTCCAATGCCTGGTGTACAGGTTCCGAGTAATTTCCTTCATTTATTATGCGCCATTTCATTCTTCTTCACCTTCTACTGCTTGTTTGACGGCTTCTGCCACATGCTCCGGTTCGAAACCTATGAAGTCCGCATCTACCTGTTTGATCTGGTCAACTAACTGTTCTTTGCTGGAGTCAGCAGGCAGTCCTTTCACCTTGTTCTGTATTTCCTGAAGTGCTTCAGGCGGTTCCAGGAAGAAATCTCCTCGTATCTTTACATCTTGAAATGTATCTTCGTACTGTAGTTCGGTTTTGACCAGTTTGCCGCCTCCCACTTTGACAGAAGATTTTGCTTTCACAGTATTCAAGATTTTGTAGAGACCGTGATATAAAACCTGCCAGAGTGGTTCAGGTAGGCTTATGAACGAGGAGTATTCGAAATAAAGATGCAGTAAATGAAATACCACAGCAGCGATATAGAGAAGGTGCTGGAAGACCTAAACACCAGCAGAGAAGGACTAACCGGAGATGAAGCAGAGAAAAGAAGACAGGAGTACGGCGACAACAGCATAGAGGAAGAGGACTCTGTCTCTCCTGTCAGAATTTTCATCTCCCAGTTTCAGGACTACCTTATCTACATGCTGATACTGGCAGCGATCATCTCGCTGGCAATAGGCATACTGCCGGATGCAGAACCACGGACAACTGAAGCGGCACTTATCATACTTATACTTGTTCTAAACGGGATACTCGGATTTATACAGGACTACCGTGCGGAAAAATCTATACAGGCCTTGAAGCAGATGTCCAAACCAGACTGCAAGGTCAGAAGAGACGGCAGAAAGAAAAGCATCAGCATAACAGATGTAGTACCCGGAGATATCGTATACCTGGAACCGGGAGACGCAGTACCGGCCGACGCAAGACTTCTAGAAGCTGAAAGCCTGGAACTCGACGAATCATCACTCACAGGCGAAAGCAGAGAAGTCGACAAAAAACCTGGACAGGTCGAGGAGTCGAAACCGGTCGCAGAACAATCCAACATGGTATTCAAGAACACCTCAGTCGTAAACGGTTCAGGTAAAGCAGTAGTAACCGGTACAGGCATGGATACCGAAGTAGGAGGAATCGCAGAACAGCTAAACGAGGCGGAAGACAAGGAGACACCGTTCCAGAAAGAGGTCGACGAACTAGGTCAGAAACTAGGGTACATCATAATCGGAATAATCATAGTAGTAGGAGGAATCCAGTTCCTGTTCACATCAGCAGACCCACTAACCATCTTCCTCGCAGCAGTCAGCCTGGCAGTAGCAGCCAACCCTGTAGGACTGCCAGCAGCAGTAACAGTAGCACTGACAATGGGATCAAGGAAGATGCTTGACAAAAATGTACTTGTCCGCCGACTCAATGTTATAGAAAGCCTTGGATCAGTAGACACCATCATCACAGACAAGACCGGTACCCTGACGGAAGAAGTAATGACAGTCAAGAAACTCTACTTCCAGGACGAAGAGTTCGATGTAGAGGGAACCGGCACAAGTACAGAAGGAGGATTCCAGAGACACGGCCACGAAACAGATCCGGAACACCTCAGAGAACTGATGGAATGCGGACTTCAGTGCAACAACGCAGAAAGAGCACCTGAAGAAGAGGAAGAAGACTTCTACGGCGACCCAACCGAAGTAGCACTACTAGTCTCAGCAGAAAAAGCAGGAGTAACAGAAAGAAAAGAAAGACAGAGAGAAATCACCTTCAGCTCCGAAAGAAAACGAATGACCGTAGTAACAGAAGACGGAACAGCGTACATGAAAGGCGGACCGGAAATAGTGGCAGAAAGATGCGACCGAATAATGACCGAAGACGGAGTCAAGGAACTAACAGAAGAGAAAAGACAGGAGATAATCGATAAGAGCCAAGAGTTCGCAGGCCAAGCACTAAGAGTACTCGGATTCGCCAAGAAAGAAGAATCAGATCCAGAAGCAGACGCAGAGAATATAGAGAACGGGATGATCTTCCTAGGTCTTCAGGCAATGATCGATCCACCAAGAGAAGAAGTACCTGAAGCAGTTGAGGACTGCAGAAACGCAGGTATAGATGTTATCATGGCGACAGGTGACGAAATCAATACTGCAAAGGCTGTAGGAGAACAGGTAGGATTCAACTCAGAACGAGCTGTCTCCAGCGAGGACCTGAAAGGATTGAACGATGAAGAACTTCGTGAAGTAGTTAATAACAACGAGATATTTGCGCGTGTATCACCTGAGGACAAGGTAAATATACTGAAAGCTTACCAGGATCAGGACAGAAATGTCGCTATGACAGGGAACGGTGTGAACGATGCACCAGCCCTGAAGAACGCTGACATCGGTATCAGCATGGGAGACCGTGGAACAGATGTAGCCCAGCAGAGCAGCGATATGATCGTCCAGGACGACAACTTCGTAACCATAAGAGATGCTATAGAGGAAGGAAGAGGAATTACTGACAACATCAGGAAATCAGTGAACTACCTTCTCTCAGGAAACATGGGAGAAGTCATGACAGTATTCCTCGGAGTCCTAATCGGAAGCCTGTTCTTCAAAGATATATTCCAGACACACAGCGAAG
>JBEQAZ010000006.1:0-26572 GCA_041640055.1 Candidatus Nanohaloarchaea archaeon
GATTCATCATCGTCATCCTGATCCAGGCCTGTCATCACTCTTACGCCAGAGATATCATTTGTTGAAACCTCTCCAGTGAAGCTGTATCGTCCTGGGCTGTCAAAATCATTATAACACTGCATATCGGTGAAGGCTTCGCTTCCACCGTAGTGAGGAGTTCTTGACTCTACCGTGGTCCACGAGCCATCAGTCTTCAACTGCAATCTTAGATACTCATTATCCCAACTGTCAAGAGCCCCTACTTCAACATCATAGCTAACACGGTTATAGGTCATTCCACCATCATTTATCGTTTCGGATATCCTGTTGGTCTGTACAGCGGTGGTACATTGCGGTGCTAGCCACTGATCGCCATTTGAAGAGGTTCTCGTTTCTAGATTACCTGTCTCTGAGGACCATCCGGAAGCTCCACCAGAGAAAGATTCAGATAGAACGGTGTTCCAGCTTGATGAGTCACGGTAAAACTCTACATTTAAGGGTTCATCGTTAGGATCAGAAACATCAACTGAAAGAGTAGGATCAGGACCATTACTGGGACTAGTTCCCGTGACCTCTGCCGGACTTGGATCATTATCTGTGTTACCATCCGGATTGATGACAGGAGGTTCGTTAGTTTCTACCCAGGTCCAGCCTCCGGCCGGTTCTGAAGAACCTGGTGGCTGATAATAGCCCAGCCAACCGTTTCCGAAATTATTGTATATGTAGTCGTTTTCGCTCGCACTATTCATGACTACCAGATGTCCTCCTCGAGACTGGCATTCATCGCGCGCAGCTGAGAAGTCCATGGAAGAGGTAGTATCATATGTACCATCTTGATACTCACAAATACCGGGATGATCATCATTACAGCCTATATCGTTCCAGCTGTCACCGTTCCAGTTTCCCTCAGCGCAGTCCTCTCCATCTCCTGCATCATTTGGCTCTCCGCCGTCCCAGTTAGTGTAACCCATAACTTGAGAGGACATCAGGATTAGTAAGATGAGAACAAAGATTTTTTTGCAGTTCATCTCAGTTTTAGTATTCTTCTTCTTCAAATAAAAGAGAGGCTGAAGGTTTTAGACTGCTGTACCAGGCATTCGGACTAACTCAACCATTATTAGATTTCACCTCTAATCTATATCCATGGATTTCAACGAACTGAGAACAGTTTTTCTGGATCTGGACCGGACGGTTTGGAACTGGGACGACTTTGTTTTCCCGGCAGATGAAGTGATTCAAAGCCTGAAAAGCAGCGATATCGATGTAAAATACTTTACAGACAATACAAGGCTTTCAAGACAGGGATACGCGGAGAAACTGACATCGATGGGTCTAGATACTGATAAAGAGGATGTAATTACTTCTGGCTATGTTGCAGCTCAGAAACTAGCGGAAGAAGATGTTAACGAAGCTTATGTGATCGGCGAATCCGGTTTGATTGATGAGCTTGAGGATGAGGATATCCGTGTAAGCGATGAGGCTGATACGGTTGTAGTAGGTTTTGACCGACAGTTCAACTATGACAAACTGCGTAGAGCTTTCAACATACTTGAGGAAGGCGGCGATCTGTATGTCTGCAGTACCGAACGAACCTTCCATAATTCGAAGAAAGCTATGCCTCACCAGAAAGCGGTTAACAACGCTTTATCTGAGTACGCGGAGCCTGAGAATATCGGTAAGCCTTCACCTGTTTTCAGACGGTACTTCAAGCGTTACTTCAGCTACTTCAACGAGAAAACACTGCTTGTAGGAGACAGAAAGGTTGATGTTGAACTAGGTAACCGGCTTGGTCTGAAGACCGCTGCGATCATGACTGGTGAGTTAAGCCGTGATGAGCTACCTGACCTTGAAGGCATGGAGGCGCCTGATTTCGGGTTGTCGAACCTGAACCGTTTGAAGCGGAGAATCGTCTAAAGGTCGGCGGATTAGACTTTAAAGCTTCAGAACTTGAAGTCTGTGGTAGAGGTGTACCAATAATTACTGACGACCAAAAAGTTACGATTACTTCTGCATTACCGTATATACACGGAGTACCACATCTAGGAAATATTGTAGGAAGCCTGCTTCCGGCTGACATATTCAACAGATACAACGACCTGAAAGGCACGGACCACCTGTTCATATGTGGAAGCGATGTCCACGGTACACCTCTGGAACTTGAAGCACTTGAACAGGGAATGGATGTCGAAGAACTGAAGGAGAAGAACCATGAAAAAGTCAAAAAAGTACTCAACAACTTCAACATGGATTTCGACATCTACTCAGAGACCCATAGTGAACACAACAAAAAACAGACACACGACATGTTCACAGAACTGTACCTGAACGGGTACATCAAAGAAAAAGAACAGACACTCGCATACTGCAACAATGACGAAAGATTCCTGCCAGACCGCTACATAGAAGGCACATGCCCTCACTGCGGCGGACTAGCCCGAGGAGACCAGTGCGATGACTGCGGAAAACTGGTTGAACCGGAAGAACTGGAGGAGATCGAATGCCAGATCTGTGGCAGAAACGATGTAGAGTTCAAAGAAACAACACACCTCTTCCTAGACCTACCTCAGTTCGAAGATGAGCTACGAGACTGGCTGGAAAACGCAGATCCACAGCCGATCCCTGATTCAAGCAAGAAAGAGGTTATGAATACTATAGATGAGCTTGAGGACCGCTGTATCACCCGTGATATAGACTGGGGATTCGATATACCGGTAGAAAGAGTAAACGAACGGATCGAAGAAGAAGGCGCTGAAGTTGAGAAACTGGACCAGGAGCGTTACAGCGATAAAGTGCTTTATGTCTGGTTTGATGCGCCGATCGGTTACATCGGTTTCACCCGTGAACTTTTCGAGGATAACGATGAGTGGACGGATTACTGGACCGGTGACGCGGATGTGTACTACTCCATCGGGAAGGACAACACAGTGTTCCATACAGTAATCTGGCCTTCAATGCTGATCGGGAGCTCCACAGAGGAGAAGGACTACGCACTGCCGCATTACGAGTTCATTCAGCAGTACCTCTTGGCCGAAGATACCAAGTTCTCCAAATCCCGTGGAAAAGGCCTGCGGACAGAGGACGCACTAGACATGCATCCGCCCGATTACTGGCGGTTCTACCTGGCGAAGAACATCCCGGAGGATCACGACACCAAGTTCTCATGGGACGACTTCGAATCCACCATCAATAATGTACTCAACGACACGGTCGGAAACTTCGTCAACCGGACTCTCAGCCTGTCAGAGAAATGGTTTGACAACAAAGTACCGGCCGCAGAACTCGAATATGAGGACAGAGAGATAATCAGCGAAGCAGAAAACATAATCGACGAATACCAGGACGCCTTCGAGAGACATGAACTGCGTGAAGCACTGGACAAAGCACTTGAACTTGCACGGCTCGGAGACCGTTACCTGAGCGAAGAAGAACCATGGAACAACGAAGATAGAAGAGAACCAGTCATACAGGTATCGATCCAGATAATCAGAGGCCTGGCAGTCACGATGTATCCATTCACGCCGGATACATCCGAGAAAATCCAGGAGATGCTTCAAGCTGAAATCCATACAGAGGAAGGCGACAGCGAATTCACGGACGCACTAATCGGCGGAATAGCAGGAGGCTCAGAACTAGGTGAAAGAGAAATCCTGTTCGAAAAGATTGATGTAGAACAGGAGGAAGAAGAGATTGAGGAAGAAACAGAGCTGAACACCGATACAGTCAGCTTTGAGGAGTTCGGAGACATGGATATCCGTGTAGGACAGGTCCTGGAAGTAGAAGAGCATCCGAACGCAGACAAGTTGTACAAGGTACAGGTGGATGTAGGTGGAACCACCTTGCAGACCTGTGCAGGATTGAAGAACCACTACAGTAAGGAAGAACTTGAGGGACGGAAAGTAGTTGTACTGGCTAACCTTGAGCCTGCAGAGCTGCGTGGCGAAGTCAGCGAATGCATGATGCTGGCAGCTGAAGACGAAGAAGGAAATGTATCGCTCCTGGATACATATCAGGAGATGGATGTAGGAAGCTTGATTAAGTAAAAATTTTAGGCGACGATGATATCGTCGTCACCACTTCCTTCTTGTTCCTGACCTGCTTGTTCAGCTGCGTGTCTTGTGGTGCCTAGGAATTCTCCTTCGTTATGTTTTTCTATGTTATCTGGTGTTTCTTTCTCCGGATGGAAGTCTACAGCCTTGTAAGGTTCTAGTTCTTCTGCGATCGAGTAGTCTGAGAATCCTTCGGTTTGTTCTGATACTTCGTCCATCTCTTCCCCGGTCATCACATAGCTTGTGCCTTTGAATACACGATCTTCTCCTTCCGGATCGACTTCTACGGCTGCATATCCTTCGTCGTTGACAACTCTGTTTATTTCATTCATCGCGTCTGTTTGATCTTCAGCTCCAATCCTTGAGAGAAGTGTCTTAGAAGTTACTATATCGAATCTATCTGTCTCAAAGTCTAGGTCTTGTGCCTTGCCCTGATATGCCTCGTCCAGCACCTGATCTGCTTCCTCTACTACTTCGTCTCCTATATCTACTCCTACAACATTTACTGATACTCCGTATCGTTCTTCAAGGTCTTCTGCGAAGTAATTTGCTGCTTCTCCTGTAGAGCAGCCTACATCTAGTATATCTATTTCATCATCTGTATCATAGTCAGCTCTTTCTCCGACGGCTTCAAGAAAATCATCATACCGATTTACCTGCGTGGTATGATCTGTCCATACTCCATCCTGTCTCCCGGATTCTACATTTTCGTAAGAGTTGTTTTGTGAAGCTTCGAATCTCATAATTGTTACTTACTCATAACAACATATAAAGGTTGGGTTTAGATTCTGTTGAGCAAAAATATTAAGAGAGAAAAATGTTTTTATTCGTGATGTTCATCGCTGCTGGCTGCGTATTCGTCATCAAATGCAGATAGGCTGGCGATTTCTGAATCATTTCCCTTGAGTTCCTGCCATTTGGCTTCGAAGTCGCTCTGGCTGTTGACGCCGAACATAGGCTCCCCTTCTACTTCTAGTTCGATGTATGTGTCGCCTTCTACTTTTTCCTGGACAAGGTGGTACTCTGCGTTCTCTGATACGATCTTTCTGCTTCTGTATGCTGTGTCTTCTCCTTCCATTCCGTGGGTGTCTTCCAGGATGAATGTTTCTGCCTGTTCTCCTTCTCCCCACTGGTAGACTTCGATGCTGTCGTCTGCCGCATCAGGATAGAGTTCTTCTACATGGCTTTCTTCCGGCTCTCCTATCTGTAGTCCGCTTATCTGAGTTTCTCCGTGGTTCCTATCCGGATTCATCTTTTCGTGTGCTCTCTGGCCTGCCGCCAGAAATTCTTCTCTGGTATCACCGAAGTCGAGTTCGTTATCTCTTAGGCTTTCTACTACTTCTGATAGGTTCTCTTCTTCTCTGTCTTCTTCTGATATCTTTGGCATGATACTTCACTTCGTGTTAATCTTTATTTGTTCAAATTCTGGTTTTGGTTGAGCCAGATCATCTGCAAGTTGTGATCCAGACTTTGAGACTAGTTGTTCGTATTCGTTTTCGACAGCCATCATAATGTTTACTAATTAGTAACAACACTTTAAATTTGTTTTGGTTTTTTGGATTACTGTACCAGCAGAGTTAACAGTTCAAAGAAACATCTGTCTTATATGGAAACAAATGTAGGTTTGATGGATCAGAAGGTCCGGATTGCTCTTGGAGCAGTTCTAGGCCTAGTATCTCTTGGAATCTTATTCACAAGCATGATTCCGCTTCCAGAGATTGCTTCACCGGTACTAGGAGTCGTTTCAATCATTTTGCTGGCAACCGGATACTTCAGGAAATGTGCACTCTACTCTGCTTTAGGAATGGACACTGCAGAATAGTAACCACACCAACCTAATTTTTCTTTCTTATCACAAATTTTCTAGAGCCTTTTGGTAGATCAAGATCGCCATTATGAGCCCACTCCCAGTTATAACGAGAAAGCTTAGTATTTTAAGACTCGGAATTTCTGTAAATGTTTTTAATTGATTTAGTGTTATTGCTACAGCACCTAGGAGAACCATTAATCCGAAATATGTCTCCAGCTCATCTTCTGGCACAATATTAGAAGCCTTGGAACCTATTTTAGCACCTAGACCGCTGCCGAACAATAATATTGAGGCTAACTTAAGATTCACCATTTCTTGACCTGAGTAAATAAAGGTTCCATATCCTGATGATAGCATAACGACAAGTATCGAAGTACCTATAGCTATGGAAGCATCTAATCCCATAAACAGAGTCATCACAGGGACTAGTAGAAATCCTCCGCCAACACCCATGAAACCTGCCACTATCCCTGTTAAAAATCCAAGAAGCAATATAATCCATAGAGAAACTTTTTTATTCTTTTTTCCTACTTCTATAAGAGGATTAAATCTAATTACATCGTTTAAAGGTGTTTTATTTTTATCTGAAGTTCTAAGCATTTTTACCCCCACAAGAGTAAGGAGTATTATATACGCCGCGCCTACAAATGCTTCAGCATTTCCGATTTGTTCTAGCAAACTGAGAATCTTACTTCCTAAGAAAAGTCCCCCGGACATAGCCGCTCCCATCGTCAGTCCTAGTTTGTAATCTACCTGACCGAATTCTCTATGCTTAAGTACCGATATTATCGCGGTACCGAAGACAAATGCGAGTCCTGTACCTACTGCCTGAGATGTTGGATAACCGAGTATTATCAGCAGCGGTGTTATCAAGAATGAACCTCCCATCGCGAAGAATCCAAAAACCGTACCAAGCAGCGCTCCAAAGATGAGGAAGAAAAGATGGATAAGTTCTATCATTCTTTACAGAATCGATTGGTACTGTTGCATATCTGATTTTCTGCGTAATCGTACAGGAAATAATAAGATATTGATTGAATGATTACGAAACCAGTTACTGAGAGCTGTTCGGAAGCGATCAAAGGTTCTTAATCACCTTTCTGAGGAATGTCTGGATGTATGCTCCGATGAACATGCCTAGTAATGCCCAAAGTATTGGGATATTACCTATTCCGATGCTAGCATAGGCTGCACCTGGACATATACCGGATATTCCCCAGCCTGCCCCGAAGATTATGCCTCCTAGTACAACTTTTTTGTCTAGAGTTTTGATTCTCTTGCCTAGTTTGTCGCCGGTTATAAGGCTTTTTTCTCTGATATGAGGCAGTACATGGAAGCCTATTCCGGTGACTATAGCTGCTCCAAACATTACGAATAGCAAGCCGAAGTCTCGAAAGTTCAGAAAGTCTATAACGACCTCTGGTTTCGCCATGTTACTTACTGAAAGACCTGCGCCGAATATTATACCTCCTATCAGCATGACTGCGTGAATTTTCAGCCGTTTTCTATCCATTCTTTATGGAGTCACCCCTATTGAAGCAAATATTTGAGCTGTTACTATTGCTGCTGCAAGGAAAGATATTACTCCAGCAAAGGAAGCTTTGCTAAGTGATCCTATGCCATTTACTCCGTGACCGGATGTACAGCCTTTTCCTATTCTAGTACCTATGCCTACAAGTATTCCTCCTACAAATAATCTTGCGGCGCTTACCTCTGTTGTCCATAACGACGGTCTAAAGGCTACAGTATGTATGAATGCACCTAGCACTATCCCTAGAGTGAAAGTTATACGCCATCTTCTTGAGCCGGTGTATTTTTGGAATCTTTGCTTATTTGAAATATAGGATAGTGTAGATTCTAGAAATGTGCTTGCTCCCGGTATTTTGGCTGTCAGAAGGTATATGAATAGAACACCTGTACCTACCATTAATCCGCCGAGTGCGTAGCTTAGTACTCCGTTGGGGAAAAGCGTTTCTATCATGATGATCGCCATTGCTAGATTTAAGAAAAAGGTAAGAGAGATGGAGTTTTTAGGCCATCGAGTCCTGTGTGGCTGCACAGTTGTTAGGGCCTAGCTCCATTTCGAAAGCTTCTTCATCAGTTGCCTTCTGTTTTCCGAGGTTTGTCGCTATCACATCTTGATAGTTTGCTGGCCTTGGAGGCATATCCTCTAGGATGAAGTCAACAAATTCTTCTCCATCGTAGGAGAGTGGCTCCATTTCTTCCTTTAGCTCCCCGATTGTTCTCATATACATACCGTCTTTTCTTTCGGCTGAGTCGCTGAAATGGCCTGGAGCGATATAGATATCGTTGTCAAGAGCGAGAATCTTTTCCTGAAGTGTTTCGTAAAGCTGACCTGCCTGCTTCGGTGCCCCGTCATCTCCTTTCTCTAGATCCGGTCTTGCGACAGATTCAACGAAAAGGCCGTCTCCAGTAGCTAGAACTTCTTCATCGATAAGGTAAGAAGTCATACCTGTTGTATGACCAGGAGTGTGAATTGCCTCTATCTCTATTTCACCTACCTGCAATTTTTCACCGTCTTCTAGAGTTTTCACATCGTCTATGTAGTTGACATCTCTTTCACGGGCGGCTTCAGGGATGATAGGAGTGGTTTCTTCTTTTTCTCCAAGTTTTCTGACTCCAGATATGTGGTCTGCGTGTATGTGTGTATCTACCGCATATTTCAATTCTTCACTGTCTTCTAGGTAGGTATCGCTGAATGTTCTGAGGGGATCAATGACAGCTGCTTCGCCTTTGCTTTTGACGAGGTATGCGAGACATCCTGATGAAGGACGCATGTACTGTACAAGCTTTCCGTGTTCCAGTTCGAAGGTTTCTTTCTCGTAGATATTAGCCCAGCCGTTCATTCCTTCCTTCAGATTTTTGATGTCCAATTCAAGGTCCTGTTTGATCAGGCTTGCGATGTATTCGCTGGATCCGCCTTTAGCACATATAACGACAATTTCTCTTTCCTCATTTTTAATCTCATTTTTGAAATCTTCTGGAAGACCTTCTAAAAGTTCGAAGTAAGGCTTGTTAACTATCTCGCCTTGTTTTGGATCAATGCTCCATTCTTTGTGTTCATTTTCGGCTCTTACATCTAAGAGAAGAAGGTCTTCCCCGTTATCAAGTTTTTCTTTCAGATTTTCAGGCGTAATCTTCTCAACATCTTCCACAGGTTCTGGAAAATCTTCTGTCATATTTCAATATATCTACCAAGAACTTTTTAATACTCTTGTAATTTTTCTACAAGACTAATTTGATTTTTTCCGTAAAAATGAGTTATATGTATTAAAGTCTTGTGGTATAATTACAAAACCGTGATTGATATGATCGAACACGACCACCAACTAGATGTTTCAGGTAAGAGTTGCCCTCTACCTATCGTCAAGACACGCAAGAAAATCGGAGACCTAGAAACAGGCGAAGTACTACTAACGATTTCCACGGATTCAGGAAGCGAATCAGATTTCAAAGGTTGGGCCGATGGATCAGGCGATGTAGAACTACTTGAATTTATTGAGAAGGATGAAGAGTACCATTTCTACATAGAGAAGGTGTAAAGATGGCACCAGACATCGAAGAACTAACAGAACGCATAGAAAAACTCGAAGAAGACGAAGAGAAAGCGATGTCTCTAATAGTTACAAAGGGCGATTTAGATGAAGCTTATCCTGCTTTAATCCTTGGAAGCACAGCAGCCTCATTCGGATGGGATGTAAATGTATTCTTTACCTTCTACGGACTAGACATAGTTCATAAAAGCAATCACCAGAACCTGAGCGTTTCTCCACTAGGAAATACATTCTTCTCCGTCCCAAACATTATCTCAATTTTACCAGGCACGGAACGATTGATGACCTGGTATATGAACAGAAAAATGGATGATAACGGCGTTGCTTCTGTAGAAGAGCTGATAGAACTATCTCTTGAAGCAGGTGTCAACTTTCAAGCCTGTCAGATGACGATGGAGCTATTCGAATACGAGGAGGAAGAGCTGATAGACGGAGTGAAGACCGGAGTTGGCGCAGCTTCAGCACTTAACGACATGTCTGAAACCGATATGCAGCTCCTCATCTAGTTCCTTTTTTTATTTCTCGAGGTCTAAGGATTGATTATGTCACTTTCAATAGCCGAAATAATAGAGAACGATGATATCGTATGTGAAGACCTGATAGAATGTATCACAGGGTCAGGACAGTTAGATAAAGAAGTTTATTTTGCCATCATGGAAGAGGACGGAATGGATCTAGATGAGATAGCTGAAAAAGTGGATAGAGAGCGATCAACAGCTTACAGGGCCGTTCAGCGGCTCGAAGAAAATGGCTTTCTCGATAAAAGGAAAGAAGGTAAAGAAGGTGGAGGTTACAGACATATCTATGAACCCGTAGATCCTGATAAAGTAGCAGATCAAATGCTCGACCGTCTTAATGAATGGTATGCAGACATGGGCCAGATGATACATGAATTCAGACATAAATACACTGAAGAGTAGGATGAAAAATGGAAGACCATATTATCGATGCACAAAAAGCAGATAAGCTAGAAGACGAGTCTAGATACAGGTTTGTTTCTAAAGAAGAGCTTCTTCGTTATGTAGGTGAAGACGACATCATCGCTGATATAGGAAGCGGTACCGGTTTCTTTACAGATGATCTTGCAGAAGAAGCCAAGAAGGTTTATGGCGTAGACTTTCAAGAAGAAATGCACGATTTCTACAAAGAGAAAGGTGTACCAGAGAATGTCGAACTCGTTCATGCTAAAGCATCTGAAACAGCCCTCGAAAGTCTAGATAGAATATCATCAATTTTTTCATTACACGAGATCAATCTAGATAGTTCGATTGAAAAATTCCATGACTTACTGGCTCAGGACGGCAAAATAGTGATATTTGACTGGAGTTCAAATGGCTCCAGTGAACACGGACCTCCTGTTGGAAAAAGACTGGATGCAGAAGAAGCAAGCAGAAGACTATCCGAATACTTCCGAATAACAGAATCGGTTGAAAGAAAGGACACATTCAAAGTGATAGCAGAAAAAAGAGAACTGAGATAACTAAGTGACCCACGCTTCCTCCTTACCACCTTCTTTCAGATTGTCCTGACCCCAAGACACCATTTCTTCAACGAGAGGTATCAGTTTTTCTCCGAAACTTGTGAGCTCATAAGTAATTCTGACAGGCTTTGAATCTTCCACATTTCTGTTGACTATCCCTTGATCCTGCATCCTTTCCAGGTTATCGCTAAGAGTCTTATTCGTTATACCCCCTATATCGTCTTGCAGATCTGAGAACCGGATTTCATCATTGTCGTAGATATGGTAAGTTATTACCGGAACCCACTTGTGACCAAGAATCTTTGAAGTAGACTTCAGCGCGCACCATTTCTCTGTTTTACACCAAACCGGAATTCTGTCTTCCTCACTCATCAGGTATCGACCTCGAAACCATGTTTCTAAAGTGAAACTGCCGACTTTAATATTCTTCATAAACCTTGTTTCAATATGAAACCAGATAAGGTTGAGATGTTCAGCGATAAAGAAATCAGAAAACCAGAAATTAAATCTCAATGTGGTCAACATGAGTGACGAAGGCATAACTCTCGAATTCACCACAAAACAGGCTTCAATACTAACCCTTGCTATAGGCCTTCTAGTAGGCGGATTCGGAGGATTTATAGCAGGAACCACAACTGCAACCGGAACAATATCACAGGAAGGTCAACAGAACAATAATGTGAACAACAAGGTTGCAGATAGTCAAAGTCCTGAAGAAACATTCCGTGAGATCTCAAACAATCTTGATCTAGATACTGACAAAGTAATGCAGTGCTACCAGAACTCTGATAACTCTGAAGCGGAAGAAGATAGAGCTAACGCAGTTAATAACCTTGGAAACTTCGGCACCCCTACATTCTTCGTAGGAAACAAAGAAAAGGGATTCGTCGAACTTACCGGCGCACAACCTCTATCAAAATTTGAACAGGCAATGAAAACCGTTCAGGAAGACAACACTGGCAACCTGACCAAACTTGAAGGAATCGAACTTGAAGGAGAACCAAGTAAAGGAGACGAAAACGCATCAATCAAAGTTGTAGAGTACAATGAATTCGGCTGCCCATTCTGCGCTGAGTGGCAGGGAATTGATGCATCCAGTAGAACACCTATCGACAGACTTGATATAGCCGGAAGCCTTGAAACAGAGTACATTGACACAGGTAAGGTCGAGTTCATAGCCAAGGATTACCCTGTACCCCAGTTACATCCTAACGGACCACTGGCTCACAAGGCAGCAAACTGTGTCTACGAACACGAACAGGAGAGTTACTGGGAATTCCACGACGCACTGTTCGAAAACCGAGATGCATGGATGGCGGGATAATTAATGTCTGTCAAGATAGAGATTAATCCTCACGCCTGGAAAAGAGATCTTTCGCAGGGAGTGAAGGCAGCTTCAGCCACAAAAAGAAGGGCTTTAGGGACCGGGATTATAGGTCTCTCTGCCTTCCTCATCACTGTTTTCTCAGCTAACCCTCAGTACTCATGGCAGATGATAACCGGAGGACCCGGGTTATGGCCACTCGCGTTCATAACCAGATTCACAGGAATGTATGCGAACACCGGCGTGATAGGTATCGCACTGACAATGGGGTTCTCAGCTCTTGTGGGAGTCACAATGACCAATACAATGATACAGCTCAGGATGAACAGAATCGATATAAGTAGTCTTGGCGCCCTACCAGGCTTCCTAGCCGGAGGATGTGCCTCATGTGGAGTTGGAGTGCTCTCACTACTTGGCTTTGGAGGCGTACTAGCTTCTATGCCTTTCGGAGGTAACAGCCTCAGATTCGCCGCTTTGGCTTTACTGCTGGTTTTGATCATAAGAACCGGAAACCCAGAAACTTGTAAACTATGATAAAGAAGAAATAGTGTATGAAAGGCAAAATCAGGGATTTCAGGTCAGATTACAACCTCAAGAAAGCCGTAGGAAAAGCAACAGTCTTTTTGGCCGTGACAGGTATAGTAACCGGGCTGATACCTAATCCTATCTACATTAGAATGGTGCCTATCACCTTTCTTGACTATTTCTTCCTTTTAACCACTTCTTTGCTAGCTGGACTGTACTTCGGTAAGAAAGAATGCCAAGTCCTCGATTCTCGTATTTCAGCAGTTGGAGGTCTGACAGGTTTCCTTGCGTTCGGATGCCCGGTATGTAACGCTGTATTCCTGGCTTTGCTATCTTCTTCAGCTATAATGACCTACATAGATCCTTTAAGACCGTTTCTCGGAGTAATTTCAACGGCTGCACTTGGTTATCTACTTTACAGAGGTTGAAAGAAAAAAGAAGAGAAAAGTCCTATCTGTCTCCCTTCTTGAGTTCGGAAGACTTACCCAGGAAATCCGTTTTATAACCTAGTTTGCCGTTATAGCCATCAGTAGACATCAAAGCCGGGTAGAAGCTGTTCTCAGCCTCAAGCTTTTCTCCATCTCTTTCAGCATAAACCTCGCCTTTCCTAACTTTCTCGAAGTTCTCAGCTTTAAACTCCCAGTCTCTTTCGACTGTTTCTGTATACTTGAATATATCAGGGTCGGAAAGATCGCATTCTCCTCTTATCACACCTTCACACGCCAAAAAGTTTTTCAAAACCTCATATGCGTCTTCAGCTGCTTTCTCCGTGCCCTGAATACCAGTTTCTATAATTATCCCGTGCTTAGCTGATTCTATCAGAACACCAGAAGAACCAGGGAAGTAAACTGCGTTCTCTACAGCTGTAGACTCCAGCATTTCAAGCTCTTTTTTCTTAACATCTTTGAGAGTTGCGAACGGTTCGCTGGAAGAATGAGTGGTGTGAAGATCCAGCACCTTCTTACCTTGCACATGCTCTTCCAGTTCAGCTGCTAGTTTTTCCTCATGTTTTTCGCTGCCGCTGTCTCCCGGAAAGCTAGAGTTTAGATCTGCCTCCAAGTATCTCTCATTTTCCTCAAGTGCCTCTTCATTTGCAATTATGAATTTTACAGGTTTTCTGAACTCTAGCTCTTGGTCTAGCAGTTTTTTGATTGCTTTTCTACCTGCTGGTTCATCGCCATGAACAGAGCCTACTAAGACCAGTTCAGGCGTACCTTCTCCTCTAGTAAATACTTTCATTGCAAAATTCTCACTGTAAAAGAACAATTAAAGAGAAATTTAAAAACTGAAGTCTGGAAGCAGATTCAGCTTTCTATCTCTTCTGAGATTGCTTCCTCTATCTTTTGTGGACGGAAACCGACGATAGCTTCTTCCCCCACAAAGGTCTGTGGAACTCCTCTCTGGCCAGTCTTCTCGATCATTTTCTTGGCCTTTTCCTGGTCCGAAGCCACATTATGCTCAGTGTAATCATAGTCATTTTCGTCCAACCACTGCTTGATTTTCGTGCAGTACGGACAAGTAGGTGTCGTGAATACTTCTATCTCACTCATAAGTGTGTAATAATGTTGAACACTTTTAAACATTTAGAATTGTTGGATCGAATCCTTCTTCTCCTCATACCAAGAATCCAAATTATCCTTCAGCTGGACCCTAAGCTCCGAACGATCAACCGAATACACATGCTTCCGTCCATCCTTACTCGTCTTGACAAGCCCAGTCTTCTTGAGCGAGGAAAGATACCTCTGCACAGTACTTCTGTCCAGATCAATATGTTCACAGATATCACTGACCGTTTTCTCACCGTCACAAAGAACCATCAGCACATCTATCTCCCTACCATTCAGATCAAATACAACCTTCAGAAGTTCCTCAAGCTCCGGACTACACTCCATAAACCGGAAATTTAAACTCAAAGAGTAAAAAGCCCTAGTAAAACAGAGACCCAGATACACTACAGGAGGAAATCTTCAAATCATGAACAAAAGACAAGTAGCAGAGAAATACCTGAAAGACAACGGTTTCGATAACCCCCAAGATTCTGAATCACTTCGCCGGCAAGAGCAACAATAACTTCATCTTCGAATCGGATGGAGAGAAATATGTTCTTAGATCAAACCTTGAGGAAAAAGGAAGCACTTGCCGACTGGATCAGGAAAGAAAGATACTTGAGTTCCTTGAAAACCAGGGAATCGACTTCGTTCCACGCTCGATAAGATATGATGACGCCAGTGAAACCCATATAACCAGTTATGTAGGAGAACAGTGTATCGGATGGGGGGATGAACCGTGAACTCATTGAGGAATGGCTGGAAAAACTGATCAGGATACACAGACTGGAATTTGAAGAGTTCAAAGAATTCTGCGAGGAGAATAGTTATTCATTCAATGAGCCGGAAACCCTGGAACAGACCATACAGAAGTACGGTTTCGATAGACTGGACTTCACCGAGGAAAAATTGAAGCACGGACTGCTTGAATGGTGTAGAGAAGAACTGGAGAAGATAGACGAGAACATCGAAGAGGAAGAAGATGCCCGTATCGGGCTTACACATGGAGACATAGCCAACAACACCAGAAAAGGCAAATCTGGCATACACTTTATCGACTGGGAACTAGGCAGATTCTCAAGAAAACCGGAAAACATGCTCTCATACCTCTTCATACATGAAGACCTCAGCAAGGAAAGATACAAACTGATCAAAGATATCTACCGAGAGAAAACAGGGATCAAGGATCTGGAAGAAGGATTGAAAAAGTCAGAAAAGCTTACCCGTGTAAACGATGTGATTTGGGCATTGAGAAGAGCTGCCAAGCTGAAAGATCGTGAAGAAGAGGGCGCGGAAGAGTACATTCAACTGGCAGAGAAGCGGAAGGAAATGTTCGAGGAGAGATTCTGATTCTACAGTTTTTTGAAATTATCTTCAGAACTAGGTAAGTATGAAGCTGAAATTCCTGGGAACCGGCGGAGGAAGATATGTAACCGGCGAACAGAGACGCAGAACAGCCGGCATAGTAGTCAAAACAGAAGAAACACAGCTACATGTAGACCCAGGACCCGGAGCACTGGTCTACAGCAACCAGGAACTGGAAAAAACTGAGGACACAGAAGCAGTACTGGTATCACACAAGCATATCGATCACAGCAACGATGTAAACGCAGTAATAGAACAAATGACCGAGATAAACGACTTCCCAGGAACACTTATCGGAAACAAGACAGCACTGGAAGGCTACAGCGATATGGATAAAGCCGTCTCCAAATACCACACCGATCTCTGCAGAGATGTGAAAGTGATGGAAGAAGGAGACAGCTACGAGTTTAAAGACCTGGAGATAGAGACACAGGAGATGTTCCACACCGATCCAAAGACAATAGGCTTCACACTTGAGGACAGCGAACAAAAAATCGGTTTCTGGACAGACACAGAGTACTCAGACGAACTAACAGATTTCTACAACGATTGCGACACCCTGGTCATCTACTGCTCCCGTCCGAAAAACGAAGGATGGAAAGGACACACCCATCTAGGGGATGTGCCCGATATAGTAGAGGATACCGAGGTATCAACTGTCGTGATCACGCATTTCGGCTACAAGTTCCTTGACTCCGATCTAGATGAACAGAAGGAGTGGCTGGAAGAGGAGATCAGCCAGAAAGTAGTGTTCGCAACTGACGGCATGAAGTACCCCGGAGACCGAAGTCTGACCGACTTCTAACAGCCACAATATTTTAAACAGTTCAACCCTCTAACTCACCTATGGGAAAGATTGCTGGCATTGAGGCGAAAGGTGGATGTTTTGTACTGCCAGCGGCTGCTATCTAGAAATTATGCTTTCCTTTCTCTAATCTATACTATGAAATGTCTAACTACAGTCAGCAACTGTTTTTCTAAAGCGTTAAAACCGTTTAACCCGCAACTCAATTCATTCAAACGAGGCCGTTAAACCACTATGGAAGGAGACTACACCCCGGACAAGATCGAAGACAAATGGCGCCACAAATGGCAGGAAAATCAGACACACGCATACCAAGAAGACACAGATAAAGAGGTATTCAGCATAGATACGCCCCCACCAACAGTATCAGGTA
Organism: Candidatus Nanohaloarchaea archaeon; assembly: GCA_041640055.1. GTDB lineage: Archaea > Nanohalarchaeota > Nanosalinia > Nanosalinales > Nanosalinaceae > JBEQAZ01. The sequence goes on from JBEQAZ010000006.1 coordinate 16,830, forward strand.
GTCTACATTTCGGACACACCTACGGAAACACATTAACAGACTTCCAGGCACGGTTCCAGAGAATGCAGGGCAAAGATGTCTTCTTCCCGTTCGGATACGACAACAACGGCATCGCAAGCGAAAGACTAACAGAAAAAGAACTTGACATCAGACACCAAGACTTCAGCCGCAGAGACTTCCAAGAAAAAGTCAGAGAAGTCTGCCAAGAGTACGAAGATGACTTCCAAGAGATTATGCGGAAGTTCGCGTTCTCCATGGACTGGAACAACACATACAAGACCATAGAACCACGAGTCCAGAAAGTTTCACAGCTCTCATTCATCGACCTGTACGAGAAAGATCTGGAATACCGTGAGAAAGCACCAGCAATCTGGTGCCCAGAATGTGAGACAGCTATAAGCCAGGTCGAAATGGAGGGAATGGACGAGGACTCACACTTCAACGATATAGAGTTCGACCTTGCCACAGGACACGGCTCAATAATAATCTCAACAACACGACCAGAACTACTTCCCGCATGTGTTGCGATCTTCGTACACCCAGACGATGAAGCAAACAACCACCTAGCTGGAGAGAAAGCAGAGGTACCTTTATTCGACTATGAGGTCCCGATAATCGAGGACGACCGAGTTGACCTAGAAACGGGTACAGGAGTCGTCATGTGCTGCACATTTGGAGACGAAACCGATATCGAATGGTACAAAGCACACGACCTAGATCTGAGGATCGCAATCGACGAATCCGGACAGATGACAGACAAAGCAGAAGAATACTCCGGACTATCAACAGAAGAAGCACGGGAAGAAATCGTCGACGACCTCGACGAAGAAGGGAAACTCATCGACCGCAGAGCAATCAACCACACAGTCAAAGTCCATGAAAGATGTGACACAGGAATCGAATTCCTGGTCAAGGAGCAGTGGTATGTCGAACTGCTCGACAAGAAGGATAAGTACCTTGAAGCAGGAGAAGACCTGGACTGGTATCCGGAGAAAATGTTTACACGGTATGAGCACTGGATCGAAGGCCTTGAATGGGACTGGTGTATCAGCCGGCAGAGAGACAGCGGAATACCGTTCCCAGTCTGGTACTGCGAGGACTGCGGCGAGGAAATAATCGCAGACAAGACAGAACTACCTGTCGACCCGATCGAAGACGAACCTCCAGTCAACAAGTGCCCAGAATGTGGTTCAACCGGTTTCGAGGCAGAAGAAGATGTCTTTGATACATGGGCAACTTCCTCACTGACACCTTTGATCAATGCTGGTTGGCACTGGAACGAGGGAGAGGAGGAATACCAGATGGAGAAAGACGAACTCTACCCTATGAACCTCAGACCTCAGGGCCACGACATCATCTCCTTCTGGCTGTTCCACACAGTCGTCAAATGCCTTGAACACACCGGAGAAGTACCTTTCGATGAAGTCGCCATCAACGGAATGGTTCTAGACGAGAACCGTGAGAAGATGAGCAAAAGCCGTGGAAATGTCGTTCTACCACAGAATGTCATCAAAGACTACCCTGTCGACGCCGCAAGATACTGGAGCGCAGGAACCAGCGTAGGAGACGACCTCGCCTTCAGCGAGAAAGACCTCATCTCCGGAGAAAAACTCCTGAGAAAGATGTGGAACGCCTCCAAGCTGATCGACGAACTGACAGCAATGGACCACGCCGACCTAGAAACAGAAAACCTGGATGCAGTCGACAAGTGGATACTGGCAGAACTTGATGAAACAGTCCAAGAAGTCACAGAACACTTCCAGGAATACGAGTTCTCAAAGGCAAGAGACAAACTAAGAGACATGTTCTGGAACACTTTCTGCGACGACTACCTCGAAATCGCAAAACAGAAACTCAGCGATGAAGAGAACCGTTCCACCGAACACACACTGAGAGCAGCACACAAAAGGTTCCTGAAGATGTTCGCACCAATCATGCCACACATCACGGAAGAAATCTGGCAGGAAATGTACGAAAACCAGACAATTCACAGAGAAGAATGGCCAGAAACACTTGAAGTTGAGATGGATCCGGTGAAAGGAGAGAACGCGATGGAAGCAATCTCCGCCCTCCGTAAATACAAGACAGGCAACCAGATGAGCCTCAACGAAACACTGGAAGAAGTTCACATCTACGGAGATATCTCAGGTTTCGAAGACGCAATCAAGGAAGTCATGCATATCGAAAACCTTGAAACACACGAGGGAGAACCTGAGACAGAGAAGAAGATCATCGAGATCAGCCTTGACTACTCCAAAGCCGGTCCAAAGTACGGAGACAAAGTTGGAAAGATAGAAGAAGCATTGGAGAACAACGAGTACAACATTGACGCCGGAAAACTTGTCGTAGCAGACGAACACCTGGCACCGGAGATGTACGAAGTCGAAGAGGAGAGAACTTACACCGGACATGGAGAGATGATTGAAGCAGAGAACATCCTGGTGATAATCAAGTGATCGGTCTCTCCATAGGACCAAACACCGACAGAATCACAGAAATAGATGAAAAATACGACTTCGTCGAGTTATCACTGGGAGAAGGCGAAGTACCTATAGAGGAAATAGACGCAGAACAGATCAGGCAGGACCTAGAAGAACAAGATCTTGACCTGATTGTACATCTTCCTTTCCGTCAGCCACTGTACACCGGTGTAGATGAACTGGACGAAGCACTTGTAGACTACTTTGACAGGCTTCTAGAGTTCTCATCAAAGCTTGAAGCCGGTAAAGCAGTTGTCCATGTCGACTGCCGATACACTGTAGATATACAGGAATCGATCGACGGACTAGTCAACCAGATGACAGTAATCAACAGCCTGAGCGAGAAACACGGAATAGAGATATGCTACGAGAATGTGAATGTCGGCTCAATACACGGAATCACACTGCAGGAACTGGGAGAGATCTGCCGAGAAGAAGAGTTCTCCATGTGTCTAGATACAGGTCATGGATTCGCTGAAGTCGGACAAGAAGAACTAGAGATGTTCATCGCAGAATACGGAGAACAGGTTTCACATCTGCATTTACAGGATACTCGTGAAGGAGAGGATCTTCACCTTCCGATAGGAGTTGGAGAAATAGACTTTGACCAGCTCGAGGAATTCCTGTCGGATTTCGATGGCACGAAGTGTATGGAGATATTCTGCAGCGACGAAGAGTACCTTGAGGTATCCCGTCAACGGATTGATTTGAGTTAAAAGAATTCACTTCGCCATCTATAGTTATGAGCGAAGACGAAAACCACGGAATGAACAAGTACCAGCTGAAGAAACTGATCAGCGACCTCGAGGATATCAGAGGCCGTAACACCGAACTAGTCTCACTTTATATACCAGCCGGTTACGATATGTCCAAGATATCGGACTTCATCACAAGCGAACAGTCCGAGGCAGAGAACATCAAGTCCAAACATACGAGGACTAATGTTCAAGACGCACTAGGCAAAATCGGCAGGAAAGTAAAGGAGGAGCAGACAACACCAGAGAACGGTGTAGCTTTCTTTGCCGGAAATGTTTCAGATACTGAAGGCCGACCGGATATCCAGATATGGGAGGTTCAGCCACCTCAGCCAATCGAATCACGGCACTACCGGTGCGACAAGGAGTTCGTACTCGAACCATTGAAAGAGATGGTTGTGGACGACCGAGTATACGGATTGATTGTTGCTGATAAGAACGAGGCTGCAATCGGCTATCTGCAGGGTTCAAGTATCAAGACCGTCTATACACTGGAATCGAATGTTCCTGGTAAGACCAAGGCTGGAGGACAGTCCGCACAGCGTTTCTCCCGTCTAAGAGAGGAGATGCTTAAGACATTCCTTGATGAAATAGCAGAGAAAGCAAAGAACGCATTCATGAAGAAGGCACGAGAAGGCAACCTTCTAGGCCTGATAATCGGAGGACCAGGATTCGTAAAGGACAAACTTGTTGACGACGATCACCTTCATCAGGCGCTGCAGGACGAAATTATCGATGTGAAATCCCTAGATGTATCCGGAGAAGCCGGTCTTTCAAGACTTGTCGACAAAGCAGAAGAATCTATCGAAGACAGCCAGGTTGTTAAGGAGCGCAACCTCGTGAACAAGTTCTATGAGAACCTGAAAAAAGATAATGGCAAATCAGAGTACGGTATAGATCAGGTCCATGAAGCCATGAAGATCGGGGCTGTAGACACAGTGCTGATATCTGAAGATGTCAACATGTACGAGGCAATCTACGAATGTGAGAACGGCCACGAGGAAAGGATTTACGAGGAAGAGGCCCAAATAGAGGACGAGATAGAATGCCCAGAATGCGGAGAAGCTATGAAACTGGAAGAACTTGGAGACATAGTAGATGTGCTCGGTAAGAAAGCCGAGGAAATGAGCTCAGAACTAGAGATAATCTCTACAGATCATGAAGAAGGACAGAGACTGATGAACATGGGAGGAATAGCGGCTATCCTAAGATATAGGATCCGCTGATGTAAAGAAGCTGACAGCTCCGACCAACAACCCGCCGAAAATCGCTGAACCGACAAATGAAGGCAGTACTGTTATCCAAGTAATTGATTGTTCTGCAAGGAAGATATTTACTTCTGCGACCGGTGCACGAAGCGCTCCAACAATCATACTTACAAGGAACGCCATCGTAGCCTGCCTATAGTTATCAAGCGCTTTCTGAACCAAGTTAGCAACTGAAAACACGCCTACAACTGCTCCAGAAACAAAAACTACTATAGGAGGAGCCGATTCAGCAACTCCGTCAAGACCTGTGTCGCCGATACTTATCACCGCATCAGTGAATTCTGAGAGAGCTGAAGTCATGAAATCATACTGCCCCATAATAACCAGTATAAGAGACCCGGAGATACCGGGAAGCAGCATCGCGCTGACAGCTACCGCGCCTGAAATAAACAGGACTGGTAAGCTGTTTCCAAGCGTGGCAGCTCCGTAACCTGAGAGGAGGAAAGCTGTAAGAAATCCGGTTAAAGCTGCTATACGGCTTCTATGTGTTTGAAGCTGTGCTTGGCTGAATAACAGTATTGCTGAGGCTGCTATCAGTCCGAAGAAGAATCCATAGGTGATAACTGTGAAGTTGGCCAAGAGGTAATGCATCAGGTTCAGTACGAAGAATAGCGCAGTCATGATACCTGCAGCAAGAGACACCAGGAAGTAACCATCTATATTATCTATTTGCTGTTTGAGATTATCTTTATCTCCGCTTCCTAGAGCTTTCAGCATGTCCAGGCCTGTGTAAACATCAATCGCTGATATCGCATGTATCAGCCGCTGATAGATGCCTGTAATGAGTGCAATCGTTCCTCCAGAAACACCGGGTATTGCGTCGGCTGTACCCATTCCTAGACCTTTCAGATATACTGAAAGATATTCACGGTACTTACTATCCATCATTCAAATCTTGGATACTCCAGGTATTTAACAGGATTCCAAAACATAGCCTTTCACTTACCGATATTGAGAAGCAGCGAATTTATCAGATCTGTAGTGAAGTCCAGAATGCTTTTAACGAAAGAGCCGAAGGATTCTCTGCCGGATACACCATCGGTAACCGTCCTGTTGTCTGAGCCATAATTTAACTTGTTCTCGTCGTACTCTGGCGTCTCAGTTTCATTGATTATCAGGTTACCACGGTCTCTGTTAGGTTCGGCTCTGAATGATTCAAAGTTAGAATGGTCGTTCGCTTCCTCAAGACACTGATCGAACTCTTCACGGCTCTCAGAATTGCACGGCGTCAAATCCAGATTTTCTGAGAGAGCCTGCCATTTTTTCTCGGAGCTTTCGATCTCCCTATCCACTTCAAGATAATCATACAGTTGCTGCAAAGTAATATTCTTTTCAATCAAGTTATGCCTGACTATAAGCTGTGAGTAGGCGTAGCCAAAACTTCTGTGTTCTTGATCAGTCGGAGACCAAGTTTTCATATAATCTAAATCATTCTGATAGTAGTTCCATAATTCCTCTATATTGCCTCTAGAAGAAATCTTGGTATAATGCCTATCAGTAGGATCCTCATCAAAAGTCACTGGTTCGCCAAAAAGCTGCCTCACGCTCCCATCTCTCTCATCAACCGGAACCTGCCTTCTCTCAAAAAGGTAACCCACAAATTCGGAAGTTCCTTCGTCCATGTAGGAGGAGGAAGTTGCATCCCAGTCAAGTAAGTCATCATTCAAGGCATGAACGGTTTCACGGCCAAGTGTTGCCTTCAGAGAACTTTCATCAGTGTCACGGAGCCTGATTGAGCCAGAACTGTATTCCCCCGCACTCCACTTGGTTTGTGTCCGGTTATACCTTTCTGAAGGCATGATAGCTACAGGTATCTTCTCATATCTCTGCACAAGCCCTGTAGTTCCGACCGAGATTTCGTATACCTCTTCAGTATCAAATCCGGGATCTTCACCGAAGAAAATATAGTGATCGGTTTCCTGGCCCGAACCGAAGTTTAGATAGATATTAACTTGTCCCTTGCCAGTGAAATTAAAATTGCTGTCCTCATAGGATGATTCAAAACCATAGCCTATATCTCCAGATACCAGATTTTCGCTGTATACTTTACCTTGCATAGACTCATTCGAAAAACCTGAGAGAGATATTATTCTTCTATGTAGACCATTATATATTTCTTCAGCATCTTTATCCGTCCGAAAGTTCAATTTGAGTACCTTTTCTTGGCCTCTTATCGGAGAACCAGCATCAACTACTACATATTCATCAGTTACTTCATAATCTTCAATAATACCTTCTGCGTCAGTTACATTAACTAGTTGGTGGTGAGAGGATTTTGCCCATTGAAGTTCCGGACATCTAAATCTAGCACAGTCCAACACCACCTCTACCGATATATTTGCGTTATCAGGCTCTGTTTCTATATCATAGCTTACCTGTGCTGCCACAGCAGGCAACATCAGTATACTGAGTAGAAGTAAGATTTTGGTTTTCATGAAACTTTACTGAATAAATGGGTTGTGAAGATTAAAAACTTCGACGAACAGGTATTCTGTATATGGCTATACTTTCAGACAAGGATCTGAAAAAAGTGATAGAGGAGGAAAACGCGGTATATGTAGACGAGGGACCAGAAATAGATCAGGACCTACAGATTGGTCCTTCTTCCATAGATCTCAGACTAGGATACGAGTTCGGGCTTCTGAGAACCCGAAAAGTGCAGGCACTCGATACTAAAGACATGGACCAGTACAGCAACCTGCAGGAAAATATGAAGGCAACACCAGAAGAAGGGATCGTGGTACATCCAGGAGAATTTGTTCTGGGAACAACCCTGGAAACTGTGAACATACCGAACGACCTTGTAGCAAGGATTGAAGGACGAAGCAGCTACGCAAGAATGGGATTAATCCCTCACGCAGCCGGAGGATTCGTCGACGCCGGTTTCAGAGGCCAGATAACACTGGAGATACAGAACCTGGGAAATGTACCTATCACGATATACCCTGAAGACCGTATCTGCCAAATGGCAATCGAAACCATGACAAGTGAAGCAGAGAACCCTTACGGCGAGAAGGCAGACTCCAAATACATGGATCAGAAAGGAGCAACCGAGGCAAGACTGGACAGGGAGAAAAGATGAGCGAAAAGGCTGCGGACGCCCACTGCCACCTGGACTACGACAGTTTCGACGAAGACAGAGAAGAAGTAATCGAGAAATGCAGTGAAGAACTTGAAATCGTTGTTAACTCCGGAAGAGATCCAGAAACAAACCAGGAATCGCTTGAACTACAGGAAAATCATTCTGATTTTATCTATGCTACTGCAGGAATACATCCAACTCATACCGATGCTTTTGACCAGGTCGAAGAAGTCAAGAAACAGTTAGAGGATTCAGATTTCTGTGCCGTCGGTGAAATAGGAATGGACTACCACCATGTAGAGGAGGAAGAGATGCGTGAGAGACAGGAGAAAGTTTTCATCAAAATGGTGGAAACTGCTGAGGAGCTTAATCTTCCGGTCGTTGTTCACAGCAGAAACGCCGAAAAGCAAGTTCTGGAAGTACTGAAAGGTAGAGATATTGACTGTTACCTGCACTGTTTCAATGGATGTGTTTCTCGGGTTGAAGAGGCTGTTGAGGATGACATGGTTGTCGGAGTTACCTATCAGGTGGTTTACTCCAGCAGAGTTCAAAGTATTGTTGAGGCTATTCCTCTTGAAAATCTTGTTCTTGAGACTGATTCACCGTTTCTGAAACAGGGAGAAAGAAATACTCCTCTAACCGTGGATGAAGTCGCAGAAGAAGTAGCAGAAATCAAGGATGCGCCGGTTTCAAATGTTAAGGAGGTTACGACGCAGAACTGCCGTGAACTTTTTGACCTTGAGCGGTGACCGGGACCTACATTATTTCAAGGCATCGTCCAAATTATTTAGATAGAAGTAAGTGGAAGAGATCTATGGTTTTCAACAGGATAAAAGAAGGAATCTCAAATGAGCCGAATGTAGCAGCATTCGTAGACGGTCCTAATGTCGTTAGAAGAGAGTTCGACCTAGATCTAGATAACCTTAGAGAAGAGATATCAGAATTTGGAGAAATAAAGATAGGAAAAGTATTTCTGAATCAGTACGCATCCGATAAGCTAATTGAAGCTATCATTTCACAGGGATTCGAAGCAGATCTCGGTCTAGGCGGAGAGAAAGACAAGGAAAGCGATGTAGATGTATACATGGCAGTAAACGCCATGGAAGCAGTTTTCAACGATGATATCGATATAATTGTACTTGTAACCAGAGACACAGACTTTCTTCCAGTCATACAGAAGGCGAAGGAGCACGGTAAGGAAACAGTGATTATCGGTATGGAGCCTGGTTTCTCAACAGCCCTGAGAAATGCAGCTGACAAAGTGGTGGAACTGGAATAAATAATTCAGGTTCAAATCAAAGCTTGGAATGATTCCCGGACCAGTAAATCCTCTAGACCCACTAGGCCTCGCAGACCTTATATCCGGAATACTTCTACTATTCACGGCCTCGGCAGTACCCGATGTAATATCAGAAGTTCATGCTGCATTCCTTATATTCAAGGGGATTGGAACCATGGTGAAACCGTTTCCTCTGCCAGCCCCTGTCTACTATCTTGGAGGTGGCGCCGATATAATGTCAGCAGGAATACTTTACATAGGAACACCGCCGATACTGGCCGACTTCAAGATATACCTGGCCTACATACTAGTCATAAAAGGCATCTGGAGCGTCTCAACCATCATGAATTAATGAGAAAAAAGAAGTTTATTGAAGCTGGTTGGAAATCTGCTGAAGCAACTGGATAATCTGCTGATTCTGCTGCTTCAACTCCTCCACATCACCGGAATCACCGCCTGAACCGCCGCCTAACGCATTCTGCATCTTCTGCTCGGTCTGCTGACTGACCTGCGGTGAATCTCCTCCCTGCTGAGGTCTGCCTGCTTGAGGATTAGGTGCATCAATCGACCTTCCGGATTGATTGTTCTGGCCCAGAGAGTTCTGCTGATCATTGCCAGCGTTCATTCCCTGACCTTGGTTACCTGAGTTCATTCCAGGAGGCGTATTCTGATTACCTTGTTGCTGTCCTCCTCTACCGCCCATATTATTGTTGTTTCCAGGCTGTGAAGGACCTTGCTGTGGACCTTGTCCGCCCATGGCGTCGTTTTGACCGCCCTGTGGGGCTTGCTGACCTGGCCCGTTACCTGAAGGCTGCTGTCCCTGTCCTCCCATAGGATCAGGTCCTTGACCTCCTGAGTTTCCTCCTAGGTCAGAATCAA
>JBEQAZ010000007.1:0-22280 GCA_041640055.1 Candidatus Nanohaloarchaea archaeon
GTCGGCGATGTAATTGAGATCCGAAGGGGAAGCCCTACAGCCGGAAAAACCACTTATTACCGCAGAGTTATCGAAAGGTGAACTAATCCTTGAAGCAAGAATTCCTCAACCAACTAATCGACCAGAACCTAGTAAAACATCAAATCGACTCATACAACCGGTTCGTAGAAGAACGCGTACAAGCCATCCTCAACGATGTAGGCGCAATCGAACCAGAACTCCCTGACGGAGAAGACCTTGTAATAAAAATAGTAGATGTCGATATCAAGAAACCACGAGTAAAGGAAGCAGACGGATCAGAAAGAGATGTAACACCTCGAGAAGCCCGGATGAGAGACCTCACATACTCAGCAGAGATCGAGGTCACCATGACACCGATCTTTGAAGGAATCCAGCAGGAAAGCGAAGAAGTAACAATCGGAGAGATCCCTGTCATGGTCGGATCAGACCTTTGCTGGAGCAGCGACTGGGACGAAGAAGAGATGAGAGAGAAAGGAGAAGATCCAAAGGATCCAGGCGGATACTTCATCATCAACGGATCAGAGAAAACACTTATCGCCATGGAAGAAATGGCAAACAACAAGCCAATCTACCAGGAAGACGACGGCGAACAGACCTGCAGAATCAACTCAGAGAACTCAGGATATGTTCAGAGACACCAGCTTATCCGTGACGACGACATCGTAAACATAAGCTTCGCAAATGTAAAGAAAACACCAGCAGTCTCACTTATTCGAGCACTGGGATACGAAACCGACAAGGAAATCGTTGAAGCGATCGGAGACGAATACGCATCCGATATCTACCTGAACCTGTATGAAACAGACGCAACAGATCAGGAAGAAGCATTCGAATACATCGCAAACCAGTCAGGGATCACAAACAATGTAGAAGATAGAGTAACCAACATTCTAGACGACTACCTTCTACCACACCTAGGACAGGAACCAGAACACAGAGAAGAGAAAGCAGAGTTCCTAGCCAACATGATCCGAAACACAATCGCACTAGGAAAAGGCGATATCCAGGAAGACGATATCGACCACTACGCAAACAAGCGACTGAACCTGGCAGGAGAACTTCTTGAAATGCAGTTCAGATCAGTATTCCTCGGAAAATGGGGATTAGTCGCACGAATGAAATACAACTTCCAGAAATCCGCAAAACGTGGAAGACTTCCAAGCCTTCAGTCCACAGTAGTTTCCGACACCCTCACAAAACAGATCATGGGAGCAATGGCAACAGGAAACTGGGTTGGAGGAAGAACAGGAGTCTGCCAGACACTGGAAAGAAACAACCGTATCAAAACACTTTCACACCTGCGAAACATCGTTTCTCCACTAAGCAGCGACAGACAGCACTTCGAGGCACGAGACCTCCACCCAACACACTGGGGAAGAGTCTGTCCGATCAAGACACCGGAAGGAATGAACATCGGACTCAGAACACATCTCGCTATGAGCGCAGATGTATCAACAGGAATGGGAGAGATGGAGAAGAACGGTCTAAAAGCACAGCTCAACCAGGCAGGTATCAGCACAGAGTGATCCAAAAAATGAATACCAAAACCGATACTATGACTCTTGACACAAACGAAAACCTGGAAACCATCGTCGAGGAAGTGATTTAGAGATATGACAGATGTATTTCTAGACGGACAGATCATTGACGATGTAGAAGATCCACAGGAAATCAGAGAAAACCTTATCGAAAAAAGAAGAACCGGAGATATCGAAAAGGAAGTCAGCGTCCACTACAGCGAGGACAAAGACGAAATCAGAATCAACACAGACTCCGGACGAGTAATGCGTCCAACCATCATCGTTGAAGACGGCGAACCTCAACTGAAAGATGAGGACCGAGAAAAGCTTGAAGACGGAGAAATGACTCTAGAAGAACTCGAGAACGAAGGAAAAATCGAGTACCTCGACGCAGAAGAGGAAGAAGACGCATATGTAGCAATGGACGAGGAAGAAGTCACAGAAGAACATACACACCTCGAAATCGATCCAGAAATCATCTACGGAATCTCAGCAAGCCTTGTAGTCTATCCTGAACACAACCGAGGAGACCGAGTTAACTTCGGAGCTAAGATGAGCGGCCAGGGACTAGGAATGCCGACAAGAGAATTCCACCAGAGATTCGACACACGAAGCAACATCCTGAGCTACGCACAGAACCCAATCGTAGAAACAAATACTTACGACGAACTTCTCGGACAGCATCCGATCGGACAGAACATGATAGTCGCGCTCGCATCCTTCGACGGATACAACATCGAGGACGCAGTAATCATGAACCAGGCCTCAATCGACAGAGGAATGGCCCGATCCACATACCTCCGAAAGTACCAGACAGAAGCACAGCGTTACTGGGGAGGACAGCAGGACGAGATCGGAATCCCGGACAAGGATGTACGAGGATACCGAAGAGAAGAAGTTTACAGCCATCTAGACGAAGATGGAATCGCAAACCCAGAGACAGATCTGGACAGCGACGATGTAATCGTCGGAAAAGTCTCACCACCTAAGTTCCTTGGAAGCAGCGGTGGAGAAGAGATCCAGATGGGACTGGCAGACAAGCGAGAAACCAGTCTATCCGTAAGACACGGAGAACAGGGTAAGGTCGACACAGTAATGGTTTCCGAGACAAGCGACGGAGACAAACTGATCAAGACCAAATTAAGAGAATACAGAATCCCAGAACTTGGAGACAAGTTCGCAACACGACACGGACAGAAAGGAACCGTCGGAATGATCGTACCGGAAGAAAACATGCCGTTCACAAAGCAAGGCGTCACACCGGACATCATCCTTTCCACACACGCTATCCCAAGCCGTATGACCGTGTCACAGCTGATCGAGATAATCGCAGGAAAAGCAGCAGCTATGCGTGGAGAACAGGTCGACGGAAGCGCATACCACAACGAGGACAAGGACGAGATCCGAGAACAGCTTAAGGAACTTGGCTTCAAGAGATCCGGAAAAGAGACAATGTACAACGGAGTAACCGGAGAAGAAATGGAAGCAGACATTCTAGTCGGACCAGGTTACTACCTCAAGCTAAGCCACATGGTTGGAGACAAGGTCCACGCAAGAAGCAGAGGACCAGTAACACTGCTGACAAAGCAGCCAACCGAAGGAAGAAGCCAGGAAGGAGGACTCCGACTTGGAGAGATGGAAAAGGATGTCTTCGTAGGACACGGAGCATCCCTACTCCTCAAGGAACGGTTCGGAGCTGACAGCACAGAGATCAAAGTATGTGACGACTGTGGAGAAATCGCAGTTGAAGACCATGAAGAGAACGAGGTCTACTGTCCGAACTGTCACAGCGGAGACCATGATGAAACCGAAATCCCACATGCATTCCTGCTACTACTTAACGAGCTAAAATCCATGATGATAGACACAGAACTTCAGGTTGAAGATGAATAGGTGATCCAAAAATGAAAAATCTACAAGAAATCGACTTTTCAATTCTCAGCTCCTCAAAAGTTGAGAACATGGCAGTCAAAGAGATAGACAAAGCAGAAGTATACGACGCAGACGGATTCCCTGTCGAAGACGGAGTCATGGATCCAGCACTTGGAGTAATCGACCCAGGAATGACATGTCAGACATGCGGCGGAAGAATCAGAGAATGTAAAGGACACTTCGGAAAGATCACTCTTTCCCGTCCTGTCGTCCATGTACTGTACGCAAAGAAGGTCAGAAACCTGCTAAGATTCACATGCCACGAATGTAACAGTCTAGTCATCAAGGACGAGGACAAGGCACTGCGTAAATCCAACATGCCTAATAACTGTCCTGAATGTGGTGCAGAGGCACTTGACGCAGATCTTGACAAGCCATACACATATTACCAAGATGGCGAAAAGATGACACCGGAAGAAATCCAGGACAGACTGGAAGAAATCGATCCAGAAGACGCAGAAGTACTTGGAGTAGAGAACAACGACCCAGCAGACCTGGTAATCGACACCCTACCGGTACCACCTGTAACAATGCGTCCTTCAATCACACTTGAGACAGGAGAAAGAAGTGAGGACGACATCACACATAAACTGGTCGATGTAATCCGAATCAACAAACGGCTTCAAAACAATATTGAAATCGAGGCACCGGACTTCATTATCGACGACCTGCATGAGCTGCTTCAGTATCATGTATCAACACTATTCTACAACGACATGAGCAGCGTACCTCCAGCACGCCACAGATCAGGTAGAAGCCTGAAATCAATCGTAGAGCGTGTACAGGGTAAGCAAGGAAGATTCCGACAGAACCTGATCGGAAAGAGAGTCAACTTCTCAGCCCGAACAGTGATTACACCAGATCCTAACATAGGGATCAACGAAGTAGGAGTACCTTTCATGGTAGCGAAAAAACTGACCATCCCAGAGAAAGTGACAGAGAGAAACTACGACGAGATGGTCGAAGCAGTCAAGAGAGGTCCAGAAGAACATCCTGGCGCCAACTATGTATACCAGCCTGATGGCGGCCGAAGAAGACTTACAGATGAGAACTGTGAGGAAATGGCCGAGATGATCGAACCAGGTGAAGGATGGAAAGTCGAGAGACATATCCAAGACGACGACACAGTACTTTTCAACCGTCAGCCATCCCTGCACCGAATGTCCATCATGGCACACAAAGTCAGAGTCCTACCGTACCGAACCTTCCGTCTAAACCTGAATGTCTGTGCACCTTACAACGCAGACTTCGACGGAGACGAGATGAACCTGCATGTCCCACAGACAGAAGAAGCACGAGCAGAAGCAGAAGAACTGATGCTTGTACAGGAACACATCAAGTCACCGAAGATGGGAGGACCGATCGTAGGTATGCTTCAGGACTATGTATCAGGACTATACCTATTGACACAGGAAGACCGTACACTGAGCAGAGAGAAAGCACTCAACCTGCTGGTAGAAGCAGGAGAGTACGAAGCAGAACTACCTGACAAGGAAGAAATCACAGGTAGAGAACTTGTCTCACTGTTCATCCCAGACGACATCTCCCTGACAATCAACGAAGGAGAAGACGACGAAGTAGTAATCGAAGACGGAGAACTAGTCAAAGGAGTACTAGACGAAGACGCACTCGGAGACTACGGTGGAGAGATCATCCAGCAACTCGATATTGAATACGGAAGCGACAAAGTTGCTGAGTTCCTCAACCGTGTATCACGAGTAGGAGCAATCTTCCTGACACAGAGAGGATTCTCTATCAGCCTAGAAGACCTCGAGATTAGCGACGAATCAACACAGGAAATCCACGACATCGTGGACGAAACCGTCGATGATACAGAGGAACTGATCACAGAGTACGAACAGGGCAAGATGGAAGCGATCACCGGAAAGACAATCGATCAGACAAGAGAGATCAAGATCACCAAGAAGCTGAACGAAGCATTCACAGAGATCGGAGACCTTGTATCAGAACAGGTTGACGACGAGTCTTCAGCTTACATCATGGCAGACTCCGGTGCAAGAGGTTCACTTCAGAATGTTACAACCATGGCCGGACTTCTAGGACAGAACTCCGTCCGTGATCAGAGAATCGAGAGAGGATACAAGCAGAGAACTCTCTCACACTTCAAGAAAGGTGAACTGACCGCAAGATCAAGAGGATTCGTTTCATCAAGCATCCTTGAAGGACTGGATCCGCAGGAGATCTTCTTCCACCAGATGAGCCAGAGAAAGGCACTGATGGACAAGTCACTCCGTACCAAGACTTCAGGATACATGTATAGGCGTATCTCGAACTCCTTGCAGGATCTGAAGGTAGGATACGATCAAACTGTGCGTAATGCGCAGGGAGATATCATCCAGTTCCGTGCTGGTGAGGACGGAATTGATCCTCAGAAGTCTGATAGAGGTAAAATCTCAACAAACATCTCAACAGATCAGAATTAGAGGTGGATAGACAAAATGACAGAACAAGTTAAGTGGAAGGAACGAGCACAGGAACTCCCTGAGAAGTATCAGGGACTTGACCTGGACGAGGAAACAGAGGAAAACCTGAAGGAACGGTATGAGCAGATGCAGTACGAACCTGGTGAAGCTATCGGGATCGTTGCTGCACAGTCACTTGCCGAACCTGCAACTCAGATGACAATGGAAACATACCACCAGGCAGGAGGGGCACAGGTATCCCTTACCGCAGGTCTACCACGACTGGAAGAGATCGTGGATGCACGCCGGAACCCTAAGACACCGGCGATGGATGTTTACCTGAAAGAAGATTTCAACAGCAAGGAAGATGCAAAGAGACTTGCAAGAAAGCTTCGAGAGGTAAAGTTCCAGGACCTTATCCGGAAGGATACAATCGATATCATGCAACTCGAGGTAGAATACGAGCTTAATCCTGACCTACTGGACGACTACGATATCACAACTGAAGAAGTCAGAGAACAGGTCAAGGACTCAGTCAGAAAATCCAAGGTAACAGTTGATGAAAACACAGTTACCCTGGAAAGCAGTGAAGAAGACTATGATCTCAGAGACCTCAAGGACCTGAAGAACAAGACCGAAGACGCCCGTATCAAGGGAATCAAGGGAATCGAACAGGTCGTCATCAACGAGGACGACGGTGAATGGCAGCTTCAGACAGCCGGAAGCTCACTGAGAAAAACCCTGAAGATCAAGGAAGTTGACGCGACCAGAACCATCAGCAACGACTTATTCGAAATCCACAGAGTTCTGGGAGTAGAAGCGCTTCGTAAAAGAGTAATCGAGGAGATCAACGATACACTTGCGAAGCAGGGAATCGGAGTAGACAACCGTCACATCATGCTTCTTGCAGATATGATGACCAAGGAAGGAGAGCTCAACGGAACCACTCGTTATGGAATCGTTGGCAACAAGGAATCACTTCTCGCAAGAGCAGTCTTCGAGGAGACTAAGAAGCATCTCCGTGAGGGATCACTGAAAGGAGAGACCGATCCAATCGAAGGAGTTGTCGAAAACATCGTAACGGGTCAGCCTGTACCGGTTGGAACCGGAGAGGTAGACCTCAAACCAGGCTTCCAGACCGACGAGTAAAACCATTTAAAAAAACTTCCTCTTCATTTACTTTATACAAACATACACATAGAAGGCATCAAATTATGGCTACAGCAACATACGACACAGAAATGATCCGGAACATCAACATGTTCGAGTCACTGACAGATGTAGAAGTTAGAGACTGCATCATCAAGGAAGAAGAAGCTTACTTCATCGTCCCAGAAGGAAAAGCAGGGATGGCAATCGGAAAAGGCGGAAAAGTAGTTCAGAAAGTACAGGACCGTCTTGGAAAAGAAGTAAAGATCTACGAGTACAGTGACAACCTAGGAAAGTTCATCTCAAATGTAATTCCAAGCAACCTGAGAGGAGTAGACATCACAGAAGAAAACGGAGAGAAAAAGGTAGAGATCAGCGTACCTCAGGACAGCAAGGGACGAGTAGTAGGTAAGAACGGAGACAGAATCGACACGATCAGAGAGATCCTCAAGCGAACTCACGGCGTAGACGAAGTAACAGTCCGATAAACCAATCCAATTTTTGTCAACCCAAACTTTTTGGACTCGCCAAGTCGACCAACTTTGACACAGAGACTAGAACATGCGGTAGATGTTTCCACGGATCATACATACCGAACTAGATGACCCGGTTCTTTAACTAGAATCAGAGAGAATTGTAATTCTATGAATCCGGTAAGAAGAGAGATCAGTGACATCAAGAGATTCAACGAGATAATCCGGACACTAGTATCTGAAGAGACTAGCTTTATTCTAGACAAACTTAACCTCGGCAACCATGTACCGTTCACCAAACGTGTGAAGATGGAGAAAGAGGTGCCTCCACCGGAACGACTCAGACACACACTGGAAGAGCTAGGAACCACATTCATCAAGTTCGGCCAGATCATGGCTCAGAGACCGGACATACTACCTCGAAGATATACTGAAGAACTTCAGAAACTGGAAGACTCAGTAGAACCTTTTTCAAACGAAAAAGCCCGTGAAATAGTAGACAAAGAGATCGGGCTGGAGAAATTTCAGAACTTCAGCGATGAACCGGTCGCAGCCGCATCAATAGCACAGGTGCACGAAGCTACAACACAGGACGGAGACCGGGTCGCAGTCAAGATCAGAAGACCAGGCATCAAGGAACAGGTTGAGAAAGACCTGGAGATACTACATTATCTGGCCAAAAGATCTGAGAAACATAGTGAAAGACTTGAACACCTACAGGTATCCGATATAACAGATGAATTCGCGGAATGGACCAGAAACGAGCTGAACCTAGAGAAAGAAAGACGAAACGCTGAGAGATTAAAGCGGAATACAGAGGATGAAGAAAAAATAAAGATACCTGAAACATATCCGGAACTGACGACTGAAAAAGTCTTCACAATGGAGTACATTGAAGGTGTAAAATGTACTGACAAAGAAAAGCTCAAAGAACTTGATATAGATGCAAAAGAAGTCGCAAAAGGAACAATAAGCGCAGGACTCAAACAGTACATAAGGGACGGGTTTTTCCACGCAGATCCACACCCGTCAAACTTCTTGATAACTGAGGAAGGAAAGATGGCGTATCTAGATTTCGGCATGATGGGGCAGCTAAGCAAAAAAATGCGGGAAGATCTCGGGCTGCTATTCATATATACAGCAAACGAAGATATCGAAGGAGCCGTTAATACCATCAAAGATATGGCGCACATAGAACCTGAAGCAGATATCGAGGCACTGAGAGAGGATCTTGACAAGAGAATCACATTGGTAAAGAACTCAACACTGGACGAACACAGTATAAGCAGAGAGATGTTCGAATTGGCTGTGCATTCAAGCGAATACGGAGTACATATGCCTACAAGTTTCGCTTTGATCGGAAAAAGCATGATGACCATGGAAGGCATCGGCTTGACCATCTATCCAGATTTCCAGATGGGCGACCAATACAGCAAGATAGCTCAGAAAATAGTCTTGAAGAACAACGCACCAGATCCGAAGTCCGCTGTCATCGACATGATACAGAACAAAGATCTGATAGAGAAACCTTTCACCAAGATGAGGGAAGACAACCAGAGACAGGACATCAATGTAACGGTTGAGCAGAAAGAGGATAGAGGGGACGAGATGATTACTGCCAGCTTGATGCTGGGAGGAGTATTCCTTATAACACAGCAGAATCCGAACCTGAATATTCTTGGTTCAGCAGCTCTGGCAGTAGCGGCTTACCAGATGCTGAAACAGCTCTAGCCACCACTGCCTAACAACCGGGTATAAAAAACTTAACTTCTAGATTTAGTTGTACAAATGGGTCTATACAACGCACGGAAAATGAAGAAAAAGCGACAGCAGTACCGCTGGAGCGACATTGACTATAAAAGAAGGATGAAGAACCTCAAGGAGAAATCAGACCCACTTGAGGGAAGCCCACAGGGGCGTGGAATCGTACTTGAAAAACGAGTAATCGAAGCAAAACAGCCAAACTCCGCGCTACGAAAATGTGTACGAGTACAGCTGCTTAAGAACGGTAAACAGCTGACAGCGTTTGTTCCAGGAGACGGAGCAATCGACCACATTGACGAGCACGACGAAGTTCTGATTGAAGGTATTGGAGGAGCCGACAACGGACCAAAAGGAGATATTCCAACAGTCCGATACCAGGTTGTCAAAGTTAACTCCGTATCACTTGAAGAACTAGTAGCCGGAAACCAGCAGAAGCCAACACGGTGATAACATAATGAGTAACGCAGCCAAGATACAGACAGAAGACGAACTACTGACCTTCGGCCGATGGGACGCCGAAGAAGCAGAAATCGAAGACGACGGACTTGTAAGATACCTTAACATGGAGAACATCATGGCTCCAAGAAGCAAGGGCCGTCACACAGAAAGACAGTTCTACAAGGCAGATGTGCCTGTAATCGAAAGACTTCTCAACCACCTGTATGTAGCAGGACACAGAGGAAACAAGCATTACATCACATCCGGTAAAAACGCCGGAAAGAGCCAGAAGCTATGGAACCTCCTAGAACAGACAATGGAAGAGATTGAAGAAGAAACAGGAGAGAACCCATTCCAGGTGCTTGTCCAGGCTATCGAAAACAGCGCACCAACAGAAGAAGTCGTCACATACCAGCGTGGAGGAGTCAGAGCACGAAAGGCAGTGCTCGTAGCTCCACAGAGACGAACCGACCTTGCTCTAAGACTACTCGTTCAGGGAGCATACGAGAAGCGACTAGCAGATAAAGACAAGGCATACAAAGTTCTCGCTGACGAGATCATCGGCGCAGCCGATAACAACAACGACATCAGAGCAGTCAGAGAGAAGCAGCGTAAAGAAAAGGAAGCAGAAGGCGCACGATAACTCCTCTGCTTTCCATCAACACATCTCTTTTTTCTACTTTCAGTTCAAAATACTTCTATGGAACAGCGTTTCTGCCCCAACTGCGGCTCAACAGATGTAGAGCCAGACCAGAGAAAAACCAACATGCTGGGTGAGATAATAGCGAATCCCAATAAGTGGTACTGCCGTGAATGCAACTACACCGGACTGATGCCCGAAGGCAGCCCAGAAGACTACGAGGAAGACATCAAAGACTTGGAGTTCGAAGAAAACGAACAACCTGATATCGATACCGATCTAGGCAAGGGATACACCAAATATGTCCTCTATGTACTACTTCCTATAACCATCATATACCTGATAGTACTTCTCCTATAGACGAATAACTTCTTTTAATACAATCGAGAACTATTAGTCAGTACATGGAATTTTCAAACCAGAAAGCAGAACTCTACAGCAGTCTAGCCATCAGATACTTGATAGCCATAATCTACTTCTGGTTCGGAATACTCAAACCATTCGGACTAAGCCCCGCAGAAGACCTGGTAACAGCCACCTTGTTCTTCCTTCCACCTCAGGCCGCACTGTAACTGATAGGAGCTTGGGAGATGATGATCGGAGTACTGATACTGCACCGGAAAACAGTCAAATACAGTCTCGCACTACTATTCCTGCATCTGCCAGGCATACTCTCCCCGATAGTTTTCATGCCGGATCTGATCTTCCAGAAGTTCCCACACTCTTTGACACTTGAAGGACAGTATGTATTCAAGAACCTGATAGTGACAGGCGCAGCACTGAAACTGGCAACTGAACAAGTTGACTTTGAGAAACTTACTGGAAAGTTGAAACAGTAGAAAAAATCGTGGTGATGCCTATTGGCTTTTAAATCTTGTAACTTGATTTCTAGTATATAAACGGTGAACTTTGAAATATGTCAGACGAACTAGAGGCAATTAAGGGCGTAATTAACGACCCAGAACACATTCGTAACATTGCTATTGCAGCACACATCGACCACGGAAAAACTACACTAACAGACAACCTTCTTGCACGAGCAGGTATGATCTCGGAGAAGCTAGCTGGAGATCAGCGTTTCATGGACTTCGACGACCAGGAAGCAGAGAGAGGAATCACAATCTACTCTGCAAATGTTTCAATGGTCCACGAGCACAGCGGAGACGACTACCTAATCAACCTTATCGACACACCAGGGCATGTCGACTTCGGAGGAGATGTAACCCGAGCTATGCGTGCAGTCGACGGAGTAATGGTTCTCGTCGATGCAGTTGACGGAGTTATGCCACAGACAGAGACCGTCATGAAACAGGCAATCCAGGAAGGAGTTAAACCAGTACTATTCATCAACAAGGTCGACCGACTGATTGAGGAGATGCAGCTCACACCTGAAGAGATGCAGGAAAGATTCACCAAGATCATCAGAGAAGTCAACACAGCACTGCGTAAGTACGCAGATGAAGAGACAGCTGAAGAATGGAAGATGAAGGTAGACAACGGAACCGTCGCCTTCGGTTCAGCACTCAAGAACTGGGCTATTTCCGCTCCTTACATGCAGGAGACCGGAATCACATTCCAGGATATCATCGACCGAGTAAACGAAGGAGACCATGAAGGTCTCGCAAACGACGCACCAATCGAAGAAGTAACACTGGACATGGTAGTCCAGCACCTAGTCAACCCGCAGGAATCAGCAGAATGGAGAATTCCAAAGGTTTGGCCAGGCGACCCTGAAAGCGAAACAGGACAGGAACTTCAGAAGGGAGACGAAGACGGACCTCTAGTAGGAGTCGTAACAAATGTTGAAGACGACGAACACGCAGGAACAATCGTCACAGCACGACTATTCTCCGGAACAGTAAGAGAAGGAGACGAACTATACGGACTGGGAAGCCAGAAGACCGAAAGAGCACAGCAGGTCGGAATTTATTCCGGACCAAGAAAACTAATGGTCGACGAAGTACCAGCCGGAAACATCGTGGCAATCACGGGACCAGACTTCTCCACAGGAGAGACATTCATCCTTGACGGAGAAGACGAGATCGAGGCATTCGAACAGATCGAGCATGTCTTCGAACCAGTTGTTACAAAATCCATCGAGCCAGAGCGTACAAGCGATCTTCCAAAGCTCATCGAAACACTGCGTAAACGAGCAAAAGAAGATAACACCATCAAAGTCGATATCGACGAGGAAACAGGAGAAACACTTGTCTCCGGACTCGGAGAACTACATATCGAGGCAAAGGTCGAAAGACATCTCGAAGAGAAAGGAATCGACATCAATGTCTCCGAACCAATCGTTGTATTCCGTGAAGGAATCAGCGAATCAAGCGAAGTCCTCGAAGGAAAGTCCCCTAACCGGCACAACAAACTAGAGATCAGCGTAGAACCTCTAGATGAAGGAGTTAGAGAATTCCTCAAGGAAGAATACGAGGACATCAAGAAGCAGGCAGACGACGAAACAGAAGTCAGAGACGCACTGGTCGACGCAGGACTAGATCAGGACGAAGCCGACAACATCATGGAAGCTTACGAAGAGAACCTGTTCATCAACGCATCAAGAGGAATCAAGAACCTGCGAGAAATCCAGGAATACCTAGTAGATGCCTTCCACGAGTTCTGTGACGAAGGACCTCTAGCCAACGAACCAGTTATCGGTCTGAAGGTCAAGCTTCACGACGCAAAGCTGCACGAGGACGCAATCCACAGAGGACCAGCACAGATGATCCCAGCAACCAAGAACGCAATGAGAAACGGATTCCTCACATCCGGACCACGACTCATCGAGCCAAAACAGAAGATGAGAATCGACACACCAAGCGAGACCATGGGAGAAGCAATGACAGAAGTCTCCAACCGCCGTGGAGATGTAATCAACATGGAAGAAGAAGGAGGAAGCTCAGTCATCAAATGTAAGCTTCCAGTCGAAGAACTGTTCGGATTCGAAGCAGCACTCAAGTCCGCAACAAACGGAAAAGGATTCTTCAGCCTGATCGACATCCTATTCGAACCTCTTCCAAGAAACCTTCAGGAAGAGAAGATCATGGAGATCCGAGAGCGGAAAGGCATGAAACAGGAAATGCCATCAACAGAGGAATAAAACCCCTCTAACACATATCTTCTTTCCTTTAATTTTTGCTTCAGCTTTCAGGAAGTTTTTTCTACACCGAACATGCTCAACTAAACTGTGCGAGACTACCTGAACCTCGGTCTTGTAATAGTAGTAATAGGAACGATTGCCTACCTTAGCACAGGAGATATATCAGCGCCTTCAGGAGCTGCACCAGTCGGTCACTTCCTAATGTACTTCGGTCTGGCAGGAAGCTTCCTTCTTTACTTCCATGACAAAAAGCATACTCACATAGATGCAGTGATTCTAGCGGTTCTAACAGGTTTGTTCTTTGAACTGTTGCAGAGCAGGATTCCTTACAGGACTTTCTCACTGGTTGATGCAGCGGTTAATACTGCGGGCGCCAGTCTAGTACTATTCGAGAAACATTTGCCTATGGTGCATCGTGTCGTTGAGTTTGAGGACAGAATTATTGAATCGATACTCGAGGATTAGCCTTAACCGGGTTAAACAGGCTTCAGCAGATGTTGGTGTATACGCGTCGGTGTACTTACGAAACCCTTTTTAAAGTTTAACAGGCTAATCGGGTTATATACGCACTATAGGTGAAAATCAAAAATGGCAGACAAACCACACATTAACCTAGTATTTATAGGACATGTAGATCACGGTAAATCCACAACAATTGGAAGACTACTCTGGGACACAGAGAATCTTCCAGAAGAAGAAATGCGAAAGCTCGAAGAAGCTGCTGAAGAAGCAGGTAAGGAAACATTCAACTTCGCGTTCGCAATGGACTCTCTGGAGGAAGAAAGAGAAAGAGGAGTTACAATCGACCTCGCACACAAAGAGTTCGATTCAGATAACTACTTCTTCACAATCATCGACGCACCAGGGCACCGAGACTTCATTAAAAACATGATCACAGGAGCTTCCCAGGCAGACGCTGGAGTTCTAGTAGTCGCAGCAGACGACGGAATTCAGCCGCAGACCAAGGAACATGCATACCTTGCAAAGACACTGGGAATCGACCAGCTTGTTGTAGCAGTCAACAAGATGGATCTCAAGGATTACGAAGAAGATGGCTTCAACGAAATTAAGGACGAAGTTTCCGAGATGATCCAGGGAGTCGGTTACGACACATCTGAAATCGATTTCGTACCTATCTCCAGCTTCGAAGGCGACGGCGTTGTAGAAGAAGGAGAAGACCTAGGATGGTACGACGGTCCAACACTAATCGAAGCACTAGACGACCTAGAAGAACCTGAAAAGGCAATCGACCTACCAACACGCATCCCAGTACAGGATGTCTACAAGATCTCCGGAATCGGAGCAGTAGCAGTAGGACGAGTAGAAACAGGAGACATCAGCCAGGGAGACGATGTAGTCTTCGAACCAGCAAGCACACGACTCAACCAGAACATCGGTGGAGAAGTCAAGACCATCGAAATGCACCACGAAGAAGTCGAAAGCGCTGAACCTGGAGACAACATCGGATGGAACACCCGAGGCGTCGGACAGGACGATGTCAAGAAAGGAGATGTTGCAGGACACGCAGATAACCCGCCTACAGTTGTAGAAAGCTTTGAAGCTCAGGTTATCGTCCTCAACCACCCTAATGTCATCAGCGAAGGATACACACCTGTATTCCATGTCAACACAGCACAGGTCTCATGTACCTTCACAGACATCAAGTCCACAATGAATCCAAAGACAGGAGAGACACTTGAAGAAGACCCAGATTATGTAAAGCAGGGTCAGGCAGCAATCGTAGAGATCACACCGCAGCAGGACCTCGTTATTGAAGAGAACGACGAGATCCCACAGATGGCACGATTTGCTATCCGAGACATGGGACAGACAGTTGGAGCCGGTCAGGCTCTAGAAGTCAACGAGAAGGAATAAATTCTTCCTTCTTTCCCATTTATCTCACACTCTCTTCTTTTTCCATTTCTAATTACTCATTAGCTAGATTTTTGACAAAATACTGCTCAGTACTTGCTGGATTTGATATTCTACCGACGATGAATTGAACCATTTATAAGATTTAAGTTCCGATGTATCCGTATGCAGAAGGCACGCGTAAGATTAAGAAGCACTGACCAGAAGAAGGTTCAGGATCTGGCAGATGAAATACTAGATATCGGAGACGAATACGATGCTGAAGTATCAGGACCTGTACCACTTCCAACAGATAAACTAGAGATCCCAACTCGAAAAGCACCAGACGGAGAAGGGGCTTCAACCTTCGAAAGATACGAGATGCATGTCCACAAGCGACTCATCGATCTTACAGAGAGCGAGAGAGCTTTACGACAGGTAATGCGTGTGCATGTACCTGAAGGAGTAGACATCGAAATCGAACTTATCGAATAAACTTTCTAACCAGTCTACCCTTTCCTACTTAATTAATCCTCTTTCATTTCTACATCCAGCGGTTTTCCGCTTCTAATTTAAAGCTTCCATAAGACTTCAATTATACAGTTTTCAACCAGCCTAACTGCCGGAGTGACTGAGTGGCTAAAGGTGCCAGCCTGGAAAGCTGGTGACCCATCCCGGGTCTCCTGGGTTCAAATCCCAGCTCCGGCGCTTCACTACCTTCTACTCAATAAACTATTTGAATAGAGAAACTAAAACAGAGGTTATGTCAGCAGCAAGCTCGGTAAGCTCAGCAAAAAGCACCTTACAAGATATAAACTCAAAGGCCTCAGATCTGAAAAACAAGAAAGATAAAGCAATCGGCGCCCTAGAAAAGGCACATAATTTAACTGGCCAAGTATTGGAAATGGCAGATAAGCTTGAAGGACAACAAGAGCATACGGAAGAACTTGAAGAGCATGTACATGAAGACAATGATTATAGAAGCAAAACCCTGCACGAACTTGTAGAGGAACATCTGACGGAGACGAAAGAGGAAGAGAAAGAGATAAAAACTTCTAAACAGGCTCTGGACCTTATAGGCGAGGCTCTAGAAATCATAGGATCTGAAGAACAGGAGCTACATTCTGAAGAAGAGGAAACAGAGCAAGTAATACAGGAACTTCAACAGAAAGTAAACCAGATGTATCAGCAGGGGGCAACAACCGAATTAATCCAGCAAATCGTAAATATCGCAGAAATAGGGGCGAAAGAACTTCAGGAGGAGCTGCAGGAAATCGAGATGATAGCTGAACAGCTCTCCGATGTTGAACAAGTCGAACAGGAAGAAGGCAAAGCAATTGCGCATGAGGAACAAGAGGAAAAAGAGGCTGAACAGGAAGTCAAGATGGGGGAGCAAGAAGCACAGGAAGTACAGAGCGAAGAAATGATGGAAAAAGAGAAGGAAATAGAAAACGAACATAAACAGGAGAGGCAGCAGATAGAGTCAGAAGTAGAGGAAGAAGAAGCTGAACTCAAACAGACTGGAAAGGAAATAGAAAACCTTCTTGAGGAGATTCAGCTTATCGAACAGGAGGCAAATCAGCTCGAGGACGCTCTCTTCAAGGCCGAAAACCAAGGAAAACAGGCATACAGCAGAGATGTACAGAAAGAAATCAACCGTACAGAAGAGATGGTAGAAAATGTGAAGAACGAAGCCGACCGCGTAGGAAAGAAGGTCCAACAGATGGAAGGAGGCCTAGGCGAAGTCGACAACATGATAGCCGGATAACCAGTTTTTACCCGTTCATCTCATCAAATTAACAAAACCTATCTTTCTTTCATCCTTTCTCAATAAAAAAATTGGCTTTCATTAAGAATTATACAAGCGCAGCCCCCTGGGGTAGAGGTCAATCCTTTCGCGTTCTGGGCGCGAAGACGCAGGTTCGAATCCTGTGGGGGCTAAGATTTTTCCCCTTTGTACTAAAATAATTTTGAATTTTTAATTCCCTCAGAAGCTTCTTTCAGATCATACCCCTTTTCTAGTCGCTCAGCAAGTTCATACGCTCTCATCGTGCTTTCATAATCAGTTACATGCTCCCCCAGATTTTCGATAGTCTCATCTACTTCTTCGTAACTGTAGCCCTTCTGCTTTCCTGTACGCAAAGCTTCGTGAACTGAACCTCCTTTACCTGCGACATTGCCGAACATTGTTCGTTCTATATCCAGTCTAGCTAAATCCTCTTCACGATGTACTTTATCGCCGTATAGAAGTTCGGTTTGGAAACTTATCCTTTGATAGCCAGAGAGATGTGCTAGTTCATTGAGAAATTTTTCTGGCGTATCATCAAAAGTATCTCCTACCTTTTGATAAATATCTAAACGATCAACATGATTCTCGACCGATTTTTCTTTGACTTCGTGTTCCCGGACTTTATTTTTCAGTTCGGCCCCTTCTTCAAGAATTTTGGAAGCAACTATGAACGGTTCTTCTGTCCAGGCTTCCCTACTTCGGAGAGCTGCTTCAACAAAAGGCCTATGTTTTTCAGGAAAATCATAATCCAATTCATTCTGTCTTAACCCAAGCTCTTTCCTTCCCGATCTAAGGGCTGGCTCGCTCACGCCGACCTGCAAAGCAGCCTCTGTTTGAGTGATATCCTGAGAATCATGAACTACAGCGGCAACTGCTCCTTTAATATTCGTATTCTGGGTAGCGTATTCAAGAATCTCGTCTTCGCGTCCCTCAGGAACAAGATCTAGGAAATTAGATTCATCATGGATCCTCCTCAGATCCTCAAAATTAATATTCATGATTATCATTTAGTAACAAAAATTTAAGTTACTTTTTTTGAGACTGATAAAAATTAAACTCTTCAAGATTTTCCTTATCCTTTCTTAAGTCTTACTCTAAAAGCTGAAATTTACAGTTGCAGCCCCATAGCATAGTGGTCAAGTGCACCGGCCTTTGGAGCCGGCGACCCCGGTTCGAATCCGGGTGGGGCTACTCCACTTTCCACCCAAAATTTTACAAAAACGGCATATAAAGGCATAAACAGGTCTTAAATCTATGATCAACAGGCAGAAATCATTCCTCATACTTTCCCTGACAGCAGTTCTTGGAATCTGCCTTCTAATGGTCATGCCTTATCTAGGATACATCTTAACCGGTATAATCCTGGCTTTCATGCTGAAACCGGTTGAAGTCAAGCTCAGCAATTATATCAAGCATAGCTCGACAGCCACCGTATTACTGACAGTACTTATGGCTTTACTACCTGTAATGATACTTCTAGGCGTAGTAACCGATGACGCAGCACAGATCGTGAACTCTATCGATCAGCAGAACCTCAGCCTCGGATTCATAGAGGAAAGGATATCGGCTTTCACCGGACAGGAGATCAACATCGAGGAAAGAATCAAGTCATCGATTGAAACGATCGGAAGCACTATTCTCAGCAGCACATCACAGATAGTTGACCTTGCAAGCGGATTCAGCATCGGTATATCCATACTTCTATTCACACAGTACTACGCACTGAAACAGGGAGAAGAAATCGTAGAATGGACCAAGAAACTGGATGTGATACCTGACGACATCCAGGAAGCACTGTACAGTAAAACAGCTAACACCACACATACCGTGATAGAAGGACATGTGGTAACAGCCATGGCTTCCGGACTGGTCGCAGGGATCGGCTTCCTACTCACGGGCGTACCAAATGTCGCTTTCTGGACATTCATGATGATGATACTCGGCCTGATACCATTGATCGGAACAGCATTAATCTGGGCACCTGCCGCGATCTACCTGTTGATCAGCGGCCAGACAGTAGCCGGAGCAGTCCTGCTCATCTATGGAGTAGCGGTAGTAGGCTCAGTTGACAACTTCCTGAGACCTTTCCTCGTGGATGAGGACGCAGACCTTCATCCGATCTTCATCATCTTTGGAGTGATCGGCGGTATAGGAGTGTTTGGACCAATCGGCATCTTTGTCGGACCTGTCATGTTCGGTATAGCGAAGTCCCTCATCAAGGTCTACATGGATAACTACGACCAGCTCTGAGATGATTGGAGACTTAACATTTTCCTTCTCTACTATAGTTATGACACAAGTTAAGGCATCACACATCCTTGTCGACAACGAGGAACACGCCAAACAGATTAAACTAGACCTTGAAAGAACCGACAAAAGCTTCGCAGAGATGGCCGAAGAGAAAAGCACAGGACCTTCCGCGGATAACGGAGGAGACCTAGGCTGGTTCGGAAGAGGAGACATGGTCAAACCTTTCGAAAAAGAGGTTTTCGAGATGGATGAAGGAGAGGTCAGCGATCCTGTTAAAACGGAGTTCGGATGGCATCTCATCAAGAAGACCGGAGAAAAGTAAATCAGGGTTAATCCAGTTTTTCACCCTTCTATTACACCTTTATAAAATTTAAGAGAAGAAATCAGTTGTACGGGTTCAAAACATGTCTGAAGAAACACAGGTAAAAGAAGTTGTAAGAATAGCAAGAACAGGAATCAACGGTACACAGCCGGTAGGAAAAGCACTTACTGCATTAAAAGGAGTAGGCGATATGTACGCCAACGCAGTTGCAACATCAATGGACTTAGAAGATGTAAAAATCGGAACACTTGATGATGAAGAAATAGATAATATAGAAGAAAAACTTCAGAACCCGGAAGAACTTGAACTCCCTGACTGGATCCGAAACAGAAGAAAAGACTTGGAAACAGGAGACGACATCCACCTGATCGAATCCGACCTTGAACTTAAGGAAGAGTTCGATATCAGAAGAATGAAGGAAATCGACAGCTACAAAGGCTGGAGACACGAACAGGGACTACCTGTACGCGGACAGAAAACACAATCCAGCTTCAGATCCGGAAGCAAGATCGGAGTATCCAGAGCACGGATTCAAGAAGAAGCTTCCGAAGGCGGAGGAGACGAAGAATAGAATAGGTGATTACAATGGTAAAGAAACTAAAGAAACAATACGAGACACCGAACGAAGGATGGGACGAGGAACGCATCCAGAACGAACACAACCTAATCGAAGAATACGGGCTTAAAAACAAGAAAGAAGTATACAAGGCACAGAGCCAGCTTCGAAGCATTCGAAGAGAAGCCCGAAAACTGAACGCATCCGACGACGAAGAACAGAGAGAGGACCTAATCAACAAGACACAGCGACTCGGACTGACAAAAAGCGATGCACAGCTAGAAGACATACTAACACTAAGAGTAGAGGACTTCCTTGACAGAAGACTGCAGACAGCAGTAAACCGTAGAGGATACAGCGACACAATCAAAGAAGCAAGACAGCTTGTAAGCCATGGACATGTCTATGTAGACGGACAGAAAGTCACGGTTCCAAGCTACCTACTCTCAACAACAGAAGAAAAGAACATCGAAGTGAATCTTCCTGAACCAAGTGAAGAAGAGGAAGCAGAGGACTCAGGAGAATCACAGGAAGAGACTGAAACCTCAGAAGAAAACGAAGAAGAGGAAGGTGAAGAACAATGACAAAGAAAGGACTAGTACACATTTACTCCAGCTTCAACAACACAATGGTACATATCACCGACGGCACAGGAGCAGAAACCCTTGCAAGAGTATCAGCAGGAATGGTAACAGACAAAGGCCGACTACAGGGCCAGCCATTCCCAGCAATGAAGGCAGCCAAACAGGCCGTCGAAGAAGCAATGGAGAAAGGAATCGAAAAAGTCGACATCCAGGTAAGAGCACCTGGAGGACAGAAAATGAAGATCCCCGGAAAGGGAGCACAGCCAGCAATCCGTGCAATCTCCCGATCAGATCTTGAGGTAGGTAACATCGAAGATGTAACACCTATCCCACACGACAGCTGCAGAGAAAAGGGCGGAAAGCGCGGAAGAAGAGTATAAACTAGAGGTATCCAAACTGTGAATCTTGAAACAATTGAAGAAGACGGAGAAGTTCTAAAACTCAAACTCGAGGACGCAAACGACGCAGTAGCAAACGCACTGCGAAGAGGAATAATGGTCAAAGTACCGACCCTCGCAGTACAGACACTCGAGATCACGAAGAACGGATCCGGCCAGTTCGACGAAATGATCGCCAACAGAGTCGGACAGGTACCATTCACAGTACCACAGAAATTCGACGAAGAAGACACCCTCCATGTAGCACTCAAACAGGAAGGACCAGGAAAAGTAACAGCCTCAGACCTTCAAACAGACAACGACGAGGCAGAACCTGTAAAGGACCCACTTCTCGTAACCTTGAAGGAAGGACAGGAACTCGAGTTCGAGGCAGAAGCAGAACTTGGTTACGGAGACGAACACGCCAAGCACCAAGGCGGAACAGTAGGATACGAGAAGACCGGAGAAGGAGAATACGAGTTCAGAATCGAATCAAGCTCAGGATACAGCAACGAAGAACTTGTCGAGAAAGCACTCGAACAGGTTCAAACAGAGCTTGAAGAACTCGAAGAACAGCTAGCATAATCTTCCCTCTCTTATTCTATATCTCTAATTTTTCTATTGAACTCTTGTTTTTGTTGTAACTCTGTGCCGGTATATACAAAACAGTGAAGTCCGTAAAACCAGTTTAATCATGGCTGTAAGCAATATAGACGCTGATCTGAACGAGACAATCGACCGAGCACGCCAAGAAACTGATCAGCTGAACGAATATAACCACAGTTTCGAGGTACTAGGATACGGTGTTCTAGACCGAGAACAGCTTGGAGACGAGTACCGCACATTAGTGCCTCCGGAGGAAGCTGACGCAGTTGAGATGCTTGAGGAACAGAGCAGAGAGGTTGCGAAACAGTGGATAGAGACTCATGAAACAGTCGAAAGAGAACTGCTTTACCTTTTCCCTGAATACGAGACCAGCGTACATGAGATGATAGTGGGAGAGACCGATCCGGAAAAGATACGGGAAAGCTTCGGTGTTGAACCGGATATGAATACTTACAGAGATAATGTCGAGCAGGTGCTGCAGATAA
>JBEQAZ010000008.1:0-21751 GCA_041640055.1 Candidatus Nanohaloarchaea archaeon
CATTCTGTATGTCGATGTTATCTTCGTCCATTGTTGTTTTTCACCTTTGAGTT
Organism: Candidatus Nanohaloarchaea archaeon; assembly: GCA_041640055.1. Lineage (GTDB taxonomy): Archaea > Nanohalarchaeota > Nanosalinia > Nanosalinales > Nanosalinaceae > JBEQAZ01. The sequence goes on from JBEQAZ010000008.1 coordinate 54, forward strand.
CTGTTTTTCAGGGTTAAACAGATAAACCATTTATATACTATATAAGTGATTTATAAAGGAACTCTTTTAAAAGGGATTGTTGTTTTTGAAGTGAAAGATTAGTTGTAAATACCAAGCAGAACAAGTGGTTGCTACAGGGCTATGAACGAGAAACAGCGGCAGCTGGTGCTTCTGATATGGCTGATGATAATGCTTTCAGTCGTACTAGTATTCCTTCTGACCTATGCACCGGAAAGTCCTCTGAATACCGGACCAAGTTTCTCTAACAATATCACGAGTGAGAACCCTGCCAGCGACAAAAATGTAACCCGCAGCTTCGAGATGCCAGGTATATTTGGAGACTCCTATGAGGGATTAACCGAGATGTGGAGCGATATCCAGAGTTTCGGCGAGATGAGCGGTTAAAGTTTCTCGATCATGCCGGAAGAACTCACGAACTCGATAAACGCATCTTCACCGTCGATTCGTTCAAGGAAGAGAAGCGCTGTTATTAGCTGATCCTCCATCTCCCTGTTGACTTTGATAACGCCCTCCTGACTCCCAAGTTCGAACTTGTTCTTTATTATCCATATATCGGCTTTGCTGGCCCGAACTGTACCAAGATCTGTTTCTATCTGATTCCAGAGCTCTTCTACTACATCTGAGAATTCGAATTCTTCTTCAGACCTGATCTTGAACTTAAGGTATCTGTGGTCTTTCTGGAAGCTTGGAGGAAGTCTTTTCACAGGTATTCACCTATTATTTCTCCCGGATTGCTTCTCAGCATCTCCGAGTCAGCTTCAAGAGTTTTGATCAAAGACTGAAGATTTTTCGGATTCCTCAGATCTTGTTCTTTTTCTGCTCCCGTGCTGAGAACAGTTTTGAAACCGTATTTGTCTGATAGCCGTATGATCGATCTCCAGTGCGACAGGATATGCGTCCTTTTCTTGGAGGATCCTAGTAGGTCTTTGAATGCTAGTATTACTTCTGTATCGTTTTTCTCTGCTGCTTTGGCGATTACATGGTTCATTCCTGCGTCTTTCCTGTCTCTGTACGGCGCGAGGACTGCATCAAGTTCATCGAGTTTGACTGCTTTCCTCATCAGTTCTGGATCCGGCGACTCGAGTATCTGTATCCCCTTCCCTTTTTTGGCCTGTTTTTTGACTTCTCCCCAGTCATTTGAGGCGATGAAGTTTCTATCTATCCCAAATATCTCTGTGTTCCAGCCTAGTTCCTCCATGTAATCCTGTAGTTCAGGGTTTTTCACGGCTATATCGTGGAAGGTCATGGATAGAAACTTGTGAGCCAGTTTAATATTTCTGAATCAGAGAGTCTGTAGAAAAATTTTGTTGAAGAGAAATTAGAAGGTAAAAGGATAGGAAGAGAGAAAGTGTTTACTTGTTCTTGTTGTCGTTGGCTGCTCCTGAAGGACGGGCTTTCTCCGCTCCTTTTCCACGGTTCTTAAGTCCGCGGTTCTTTCTTCCTTCTGGAGTCTTTCCTCTGACTGCTCGGTCTTTCTGGTCTGCGATCCAGTTGATATCGTCATCTGCCTTGATCTCTGGATGTTCTGGGTCGACCATGAGTACTTCGTACCATTTGTAGGTTCCGTCTTCTGCTACCCAGTAGCTGTTCAGTACTTCTAGGTTGCTGAACTTGTCGGATGCTCTTTCTTCTGCGATCCTCTGCTTGGATTTCTTAGGACTGAATCGGTTCTGTCCTGATCTCTTTGGTCTTCTTCCTCCGCTTGGTCGTTCTCTTTTGGAGGCTCCTTTCTTGATTCTTACTCTGGATACTGTGAAGCCGTTCTTGGCTTTGTATCCTAGTTGTCTTGCTTTTGGAATCCGTGTCGGATTATCTACTTTTTCGATTGCTCCTTGTTCACGCCATTCGACAAGTCTCTGCTGCCAGAGCTCGTCGAGGTTTTCTTTTGGCTGTTCGTACTGCTCCTTGGCGTACTTGTAGTAACTCATTTTAAGTTCTCCTGTAACGGATTTCATGGAGAAATTATTATAAACCCTGTTAACTGGAGGCGGCTGCAAGGGCAAACACATAAAAGAACTTTTTGTTATTACACTTGTGTGATACAAACATGCATCCAGCATTTAAGATACTGATTGGTGCCCTGATGGTTGTACTTGGATTCTATTCTATAATAGAGTTCAGCGCAGAACTTCTTACAGTTCTGAAAGGAAGTATCGGGGTTCTATTAGTGCTTGTTGGAGCTTTCATTGTATGGCTGGAGAGCGATGAATGGAAACTCAGAAAGACAGAAGATAGTAAAAGAAACCAGATTCAGCAGCAGTTCCAGTCCTCTAGCGAAGGAAGCACCGAACAGGAAACCACAGAAACTCAGGAAACACAGACAGAGCCAGAGCAGTCAGAGACAGATGACAGCAACGGCGAAAAATTTGCATGCCCTGATTGTGGCAGAGAGTTCGATACTTCCCGCGGAATGAAGATCCATCAGGCGCAGAAACATTAGAAAAGGGCTTAGCCCGGTTTTCCTCCTATCTTTTCTTTACAAGAATTATTTTACTGTGATTCGTAGATACTTTTCAGTCGTTCAAGAGTATCTGCTTCTTCTTTATCCTCACGGAACCGTTTCATCCGTGGGAACCGGAGTGCGTATCCTGAGCTGTAGTTAGGCGATTCCTGTATCTCCTCGTACTCTGCTTCAACTATTACTTCAGGTCGTACATCGACTTTTCTTCCGTCTTCATTGATTATCAATGGTTTCAGCTTCTCCGTGATTTCCTTGAACTGCTCGTCTGTCAAACCGGTTGCCATCTTTCCGACCTCCTTGTATTCGTCGTTTTCCTCGTCGTAGCAGCCGAGGTATAGTCTTCCGAGCCAGTCACTTCTTCTTCCTTCACTCCATTTTGCTCCGACAATAGCAAGGTCCAGTGTCTCCATTACCGGTTTGAGTTTGACCATGTAGCCTACGCGGTTACCGGGCTTGTACTCTGCTTCCAGGTTTTTCATCATTATTCCTTCATGGCCTTCGCTGAGGCTTCTCTGCTGCATCTCCTGTACGGTTTCCTCACTGCTGGTTTCCTCGTGGTCGACCAGTGTCAGCTCCTTTTCCTCCTCAGTTACTATTTCTTTCAGTTTCTGCCATCTCTGTGAGTAGCTCCGTTCTAGTATTGGTTCTCCGTGGTAGATCAGGTCGAAAGGTCTGACCTCTACCGGTATCTCAGCTTTCAGCTTCTGTATATCGTATTTCCTTTTGATCCGTTTGGAGAGTCTCTGGAACGGTATTGTGGAGCCGTCCTCAGGATCATATGCTACAAGCTCGGCATCTATTATGCAGTTCTCAGAGTCGATATTTTCTTGTACAAACTTCTTTGCGTCCGGGAACTGCTCTGTTACATCTTCCAGTCTCCGTGTGAATATCGTTACATCTCCATCTTTGATATGTATCTGCGCACGCATGCCGTCGTACTTGTAGTCGATCGCTGCAGGTTTTCCGACCTCCTCAAATCCTTCCTCAATCGTTTCGACTTTTTTGGCTAGCATGGATTTTACAGGTCTTTCCAGTTCAAGTTCAAGTGACTCTACTTGTTCTATTCCTTTTCTGCATGCCTTTGCTACTTCTGCGAAGTCGTTGGTGAAGTCGTAGGCTCGCTGTATTTCCGCTGTGTGTTCTCCGTCGAAGAATGCTTCTGCTAGTGCGTCTCTGATTGTTCCTTCTCCGACTCCGAGTCTGAGGTTGTTAATTATTATTCTTGCGAGGTATCTTGCTTCTTTTGGTTCTGCTGAGGAGATAAGGTCTGCGAGTTCTTTCTGTTTCTTGTCTTGGTTTACGGACTGGCTCAGGCCTTCGGCGTCCTGCCCAGCTACCTTCCGGAGTCGTTCAACTACTCTCTCAACGGTGAGCTCCTGTGTCATGAGGCGTTGTTGTGTTTTCTTCTCGACCATGGTCTCTGCGGCCAGACCAAGATCTCCCTTTTCCTTCCATTCCTGTGTGATCTCGTCTTCAGAACGGCCTGTTGCTTTGGATATTATTTTTACGAGTGTCTTGCTTGAGACACCTAGGTCCTTGTTTTTCCAGGATGGGAACGGGTTGCCTGTTGATAGAAGTACGACTTCAGGTAGTTCATCTCCTGATTTCTGGAACAGTTCTGCCAGTATGGTTGTCTTCTCCAGTGTCTTCTGTGTGGATTCGAGTTCTTCGAATGTCTTGGCGACCTCTGCGTATTCCATCCCGTGGAAGAATTGGTTGGGGGAATATTTAAACGGTGACGGAAACCAAAATTAACCTGTAGAAACATGAGTTCGCTCGAATCCGTAAGAAGCATAACAAGTTTCAGAAACTGCAGAGACGAGGTAATCCCACGGAAAGTTATGGGAAGAGTGCTTGAAGCAGCCCGTCAAACACCATCCCCCCGGAATACCAACCTTCTCGAGTTTATTGTCGTGGAGGATGACGACAAGCTGCAGTCGCTTTCCGCGGCTGTAGATGATAAGCGGGTTAAGAAGGCTCCAACCTCTGTTGTTGTACTGGTTGATATGAGCCGTGCGAAGAGGAATCTAGGCGAGGAAGCGGTAAGTGCGGCGAACTCGGAGGCAGCTTGTAGCGTGCAGAATATGCGTATCGTGGCTTCCGAGAACGACTTAAGCAGTCTCTGGCTTTCAGGTTTCAACCGTCAGGATGTAGGTGAGATGTTTAATGCGCCTTCGAGTAAGGAGGCTGTTGCGGTTGTAAGCTTCGGTTATACGGATAATCCTGTTCCTATTGAGCAGAAGTTCGGTATGAATGAGCTGGTTTCGTATGATGAGTACGGTAGCCAGGTCGGAAGTGCGTTTGATAGTGTGGAATGGGATGGTATCCGTGAGGAGAAACGGATTTACGGGAAGAAGGCAGGCGGTATTGTGGACCGTTTGAAGAGGAAGATCAGAAAGGTTTTATAAGAATTCAATTATAGTATTTACTACAAGATAACAAAAAAGGTAGTTGATTGTTTTTCCCTGCAGAGTAATCAAGCTCTGTAACTACCGGGAAAAAGGTTTATAACTACCTTTAGTGAACAATTTATTAGATAGGTGTAACCCAAAAAATGGTCGCAAGCCAGGAAACATTAGACGCTCTGGAAGATATCGGATTGAATATGTATGAGAGGAAAATTTACTCTGCACTACTAGGCAGAGGTGTATCAACAGCCGGAGAGCTATCCGAGATGACAAATGTCCCGAGATCCAGAGCCTACGATGTACTGGAATCTCTGGCAGAAAAAGGATTTGCAGTAATCAAATCATCTCAGCCAATGGAGTATGTTTCTATCCCTCCAGCACAGGCTATCGAGAATATCAAGAAACAGCACCAGAGAGAACTTGAAGACAAAATGGATAAACTAGACGACTTCAAGGACTCAGAAGCAGTAGCTGAACTTGAGAACCTTTACGACCAAGGAGTAGAGCTTGTTGACCCAGCAGAAATGAGCGGAAGCCTCAAGGGAACACACCAAATTCATCAGCACATGGGAACCATGTTCCAGGAAGCTGATGACAGTATAAAGATAATGACCTCCGAAGAAGGAGTCAAGAACATTCGAGACAACCATTACGACCTTCTTCAGGAAGCTAAAGAGCAGGGAGTTGAAGTAAGAATACTCGCACCACACTCAGAAGAGAACCAAGACGCAGTTGCGGATATTTCTGAAGTCGCAGAGGTTCGAAATGTGGACACAGAAGAAATCGAAAAGTTCGACATACCGAACGGACGGTTCTCAATCATCGACGACAACGCACTAACAATGTCGATGACACACGATCAGGTTCATTCTACTCAGGATACAGCGTTCTGGAGCAAGAGCAGCCACATGGCAGAGGAGACTCTAAGCCCTATGTTCGAGATGCTGTGGCATCACTCTGAAGAACCAGAGGCACCTGAAGGACCTGATAAGAAAGAAAAGCCTTAAGGGTACTCTGCCCTGAGGACAGATCCCTGGCTGTTAAGATTGAAGTCGGGGAATAACGAACTGATGAACAGAGTGAAAGGATTAAATTCCTCTGTCTGTTCCATTGATACGAAGTTCAGTTCTTTCCCTGTAATGTTCTCTGCGGCATCGTAGGCTGTTGCTCTTCCGCCTAGATTGTCTACTAGGTCCATTTCTTTGGCCTGTTCTCCAAGGAAGATTTCTCCAGTTGCTACTTCATCTATTTCTGACTGGTTTAGATCTCTGCCTTCTTTAACCATATCTGTGAAATCTTCATGTACGATCTCTACTCTTTCTTTTAGTTGCTGTCTTTCGGCTTCCGAAGGTTCCTTGAACTGTGAGCCTGTGTCCTTGAACTCTCCTGCGGTCACATTCACATATGTGATTCCGTATTCCTCGATGAGGTCGGAGAACTCAAGGTAGGAAGCTCTTACACCGATGCTTCCTGTTACTGAGGCTGAATCAGCTACGATTCTGTCGCATCCAAGTGAGAAGAGATATGCTCCTGAAGCTGCAAGGTCTCTGAACCTGCAGACTGTTGGAACTTCTACATTTTCGATAGATCTCTTGACTTCTTTGGATGCCACTACTGCTCCGCCACCAGAATTGATCTCGTAGACGATTGCGTCTACATTCTGGTTTTCAGCCTTGCTGTTCATCTCTCTAACCTGTTCAGGAGATATTCCAGCTGTTGAACCCAGACCTGTTGCCTGTGTCGGCTGGATTGGTCCGTTAAGCTGGATGACAGCTGCTTTTCCTGTTCCTGTGTCGAAAAGGCTGAATGCGGATGCAGAGAACACGAATAAACTGACTAAAACTGCGGTCAGCAGTATCTTTGTTCTCATATTAAATTGATGGCGCTACTTCTCTTTTTAACTTTTCAGCTACATCCGGTAAAACGGAGGCCTTCACAGAGACATGTCTGATCTAGAGTACATCGCCAGAGAGATAATCGAAGATATAGAATCTGAAGATATAGAAGACAAGGACGATGTTGAGACCAGGAAGAAAAAGCTAGCTGGAGAAGTAGGTTTTGACGGCCTTCCGAAAAACGCAGATCTTCTGCAGTTCGCAGAGGAAGACGAAAAACGGGCGCAGAAAGTCTTGAAGACAAAGCCGATGCGTACCATCTCAGGTATTGCAAATGTAGCGATCATGGCACGCCCTGCAGCATGTGGAGGCGGATGCATCTACTGCCCTAAAGGGAAGGATGCGCCACAGAGTTACACGGGTAAGGAGCCAGCGACCCGTAGAGCGATAAGAAATGATTACGACCCGTTCGAACAGGTTCATGACAGGCTCGGCCAGTACGAGAGAAACGGGCACAGCATCGATAAATCCAAATTAATTATCATGGGAGGAACCTTCCCGTTCCAAGACCCGGATTACCAGGAAGCATTTCTGAAGAAAGCCTTCGACGGCCTGAACACATACGGAGACGGTGAAGAGGCTGACAGTCTTGAGGAGGCGCAGGTACAGAATGAGACCGCTGAAGTCAGAAATGTAGGCGTAACATTCGAGACTCGGCCGGATATAGCGGAAACTAAACACATAAACAGAATACTAGATATGGGCGGAACCCGTGTAGAGATGGGTGTACAAACCGTCTTCGATGAAACACACGAGCGGACGAACCGCGGACACGGGATGGAGCCAGTAATCAAAGCTACTAAACGGTTGAAGAACGCCGGTTTCAAGGTAGCATACCACTTGATGCTTGGTCTTCCAGGAGAGGACTACGAGGACGATATTGAGAAATTCAGAGAAGTGTTCTCGAACAGCGATTACCAGCCAGACGAGATAAAGATCTACCCTTGTGAGGTAATTGAGGGTACAGAGCTGCACAGAAGATACGAGGAAGGAGATTTCGAGCCGATAACGGACGAAGAAGCTAAAGAGCGTTTGAAGAAGGCTCAAAAAGACATTATTCCGCCTCATGTACGGGTTAAGCGTGTGATGCGTGATATACCGAGTACAGAGGTGGATGCTGGACCTCAGTTGACGAATATGAGGCAGATGGCTTTGCAGGAGCTTCACAGTGAGGATGAGAGATGTAGATGTATCCGTTGCCGTGAAGTAGGGCATGTGAAGAGAACTCATGATCTGGTTCCTGATGAACCAGAGCTTCTGGAGCGTGTTTACGATGCTTCAGAGGGTAAGGAATTTTTCCTCAGCTTTGAAGACACAGATAAGGATATTATACTGGGTTTCACCCGTTTGAGAGCTCCGCCTGAAAGCCATAGAGAGGAGATAGGTGATGATACTTTGATTGTAAGGCAGTTGAAGGTTATGGGATCTGCTACTGATATCGGCAGTGAAGGAGATGTGCAGCATCAGGGATTCGGTAAGCGTTTGATGAATGCTGCGGAGGAGAAGGCTGAGGAGCTTGGTAGAGAGAAAGTTGTTGTGATTTCGGCTGTAGGGACTCGTGAGTATTACCGGAAGTTCGGTTATGAGCGTGAAGGTCCTTACATGGTGAAGTATCTGGACTAGAATTATTTTCTTGTAGAGAATTAGTAGGAGGGAGTTTTTTGGACACGGAATGTGGACGAGTCTTTTCTAGCTTCTGAAAACAAAAATAAAAGGGGGAAGAGGATGGGTTGTAAAAGTATCGTACTAGGTCTGAGCCTCCCCTCCCAGCTCAACTGATGAACGGACAATTGTTCTAGTTGGAATGTGTTTGCTTAAGTGATTGCCATTCCTCTGCGAATTCGTCTTTCATTTGTTCCAGTGCGATCTTTTCTTCATCGCTTAGTTCGTTGTTTTCTACTATCTCCCTGTAAATTTTGTAGGGATGTGTGGGAACTTCTTCATCCATGTTTTGTTGGAACCTGTCCTCGAACTTGTGTCGGTGTTGACTTACCTTGTCTTCAAGGACGCCATTGTCCTCCCATTCATCAGCGAGCTTCTCTTCTGAACTCTTTCCTATGTCCCAGAGGCTCGCCATATGTGAGAACCTGATTCTAAGTCTTATTAACCTTTTGATGAATTCTAGAACGGTTAGAAACAATAACAAGTGTTTTTGTTTCTTCTAAGTAACAAAGAAAAAGTGTGTTTGGAGGTTTATGCCTCCAGTGTTTCGATAAGTTCTTCAGCCGCTGCCTCGGCTCTACCTGACTTATTTTCGATTACTTTCAGGTACGCTCCTGTAAGAACTGAGCCGGTTGAGGCCATCTCTCTTGCAACTTCTCTGTACTCTTGAATAGATTCGACTGATTCCATGGAGCGGTCTCTGTCGCTATCTCCCTGTCTTCTTGAAAGAATTTCCTCAGCTGATGCATCCAGGATAATTATCTTTTCTGGCTGTAGGTTCTCGATCGACCATTTTGGCAGTCCCGGGATATAGCCGAAAGGCGATTTGATTGCTGCGTGTGTATCTACGATTACATCTTGGTCCTCTGATTCCTCGAAGATCTGTTCTGCTGCCTCTTTCTGGATATCTTTGTATGTTTCTACATCGATGTTTTTCATCTCATCTCTGTTCTCAACCAGGTCTCTGTCTTTGGCGATCTCCAGCATCTTGTCTCCGTAGTTGATGATTTTGTATTCTGTTTCGGATAGAAGCATTGCTTCCTCTAGTACTGTTCCTTTTCCAACTCCTGAAAGTCCTACGACAATGTTTACTGTCATTTCTCGTTCACATGTAGTTCTTCGCCGAGAAAGTTTAACCATTTTTGGTCATCCAGGACAGGGTCACGGAACCGTCTATCAGCGAATTTACGCGCTACATCATCCGGTATACCTTCCGCCTTCAGATCCTCCCTGTTCTTCGGTAGATCTGCAAGGACTTCTTTAGGCCTTAGATACTCTCTATCGGTCTTAGCAACGAGTCTTTCTCCTTTTACGAATGTGTTTTCGTATTTGTTTTCGAACTGTTTCACATGGTCTTTTCCGTGGAAAAGCTTTGGTCCCTGGATGAAGCTGGTTTCTGGGAGCTCTTCATCTGTTTCGAAGAACATTCTGATTTTTTCATCCGCGTGGAAACCTGAGCTGTAAACCGTGAAGTCCTTTTTCTCCAGTATCTGATTGATTCTTCTCTGGGCTTTTCTCAGCTGCGGATACAGTATGTCATCCACTTCTTCCGGTGCTTCCATCTCGATTACCGTGAAGTTGTGTCTTCTATCAAGTTCGTTCTGGATATCCAGGTTGGTATACTCCTTTTCCTCCGATCTGAAATGATGCATGCCGGGATCTTCCAGGAAAGATATAGCTTCGTATATGAATTCGGAGTACTTTTCACCGGTCATAACCGCGGCAACATTCCTTTCGCTGTCTACAGGATCGATTACAACTAGGTTATCCGGACTGAACTTGTTATCCAGCTCTTCCGGAAGTCCTTCCTCATGTTGGCTTTCAGTATCTATAACCTTCTTCTGCGGCCAGTCAGATGCTTCTTCCAGCAGTTCTTTGAATCCTCCAAAGTGATGTACAAGTATCTCACAGAGGTACCCTGAGAACCCTCTAACTTTCAATGAAGAGCCGTAGAGATCTTTCGCTGAGAGAAACTTCTTCAGGATTACGACATCTTTTCGTTGTTCCTCATCAAGGTTCTCCTTACTCCATTTGCTGTGGTGCGGTGTACGGTCTACGCTGCTCTTTATGTTATCTGCTGGTACATCGTAGCAGGGAACTACTTCGACTTCTTTACCTTCGATGCGGCCTTTGGTGTATGGATGTTCGGCGTATTCGACATGATAGTTTCCATCAAATTTCTCGAATACATCTTTCCCTATTTTGACACCTTCTTCCTCCAGTTCTTTGCGTGAAGTATCTTTATCGAACATGACGAAGATATCCAGATCTCTATCACCTTTCATACAGGTTTTCCGCGAGGCTGAGCCTGCGAAGTGAACCTGCTTGCCGTGTCGTTCCTGTATGTAGCCGCTGATCTCGGTGTAGAGCGATTCTATTTCGTTGAATTCTTCGTCGCTAGGATAGTTCTGTTCTATTACTTTTTTCCGAAGTCTCTGCCAGTTCATAAAAAATAATTTTGTGGATAGAAGTTTGTTAATCTTCGGATATGAGGAAGTAGTTGAAGTTGGAAATAAGAAGAGATGGTGGGTTGTTTGAAGAACCTGTTTTCTAGTTCTTCAGTCCTTTGACCTGTTTGCGGTCGCCGATTACCCAGTATTCGATCTCGTCGCCTTCTCCTGCGCTGAGATCGCCCGGAAGCTCCATTTCTTCCGTTTCGTAACTGTCCATGTCCATGACCTGTGCGATGTTTCCATCTCTGGAAACTACCTGGCCGATCTTCTTGTCGACATCAGGACTCATCAGCATGGTGTCTCCTGGCTTGGTGATGTGTCGGTCTTTGTCGTCGAATACTCCGCGTGCCTTGATCTTGATCTTTGCGGATCCGTGCTTACCAGGACTTGATTTGGACTTTCCTCTTACTACGCATGGCTCGCCATCGATCATGATGTATGAGCCTTCTCTTACCTTGGATGCTTCCATCTGTGTCGGCATTGTGGATCACTGAGTAGCCATTTCTACATCTTCGCGTGTGACTGTGTTTCTTCCGGCGTGGTCTGCCATGTCTACTGCGTCAGCTGCGATGTCGGAACCTGCTTCTTCTACAGCTTCTCTTAGTTCTTCTACTGCTTCTTTTGATACTCTTTCTGCTCCTGCGTTTCTGATAATTCGTTCGACTGGTGCGTTTGGTAGTGTCATTGTTAAATCACATTAATTGAGTACCTGACCACTTTTTAATAATAATTGGTTTACCAACTGTAACTACCGGTGACAGAACTAGTACTGGATGCTAACACTTTGATGCGGGGCCGTGGAAACCTGCCTCGTGGAGAGTACATTACAACACCCGAAGTAGCTGAGGAGCTTCGGTCACAGAGCTCTCAGAATATCTACGAGAACCGAGATATCGATGTGGTACCTGCATCTGATGAAGAAATGGAGAAGGTAAGAGAACGAAGTAAAGAAATCAGTTCTCCGACCAGTGAACCGGATGAAAGCATCGTGGCTCTGGCGCTTGAACGCGGTGGAAGAGTTGTAAGCGATGATAAAGCGGTTCAGAATCTATGTCTCTGGCTTGATGTAGGTTTCCAGGGTTTCATGGAGGATGAGGTTGATGAGAAGATGGAGTGGGAGGTAAAATGTGTTGACTGCGGTAGCAGTGTTTCAGGAAGTAAATGTGGTACCTGTGGTTCTTCAAATATCGAGAGAAAACCAGTCTAGTTGTTGTTACTGCTTGATAAACCCACTCGGGGAAACATATATAAAAATTGCGGGGGATTAATCCATATCTAGGTGTAAAATTTATAATGGCAGAAAATTCTGAACATGTTCCCCGACGACAGTTCGACAGTTACGATGTACCTGACGAATGGGAAGAAGACGAAGAAGAACAAGAAGAGGAAAAAAGCAAGGCTCAAGAAGAAGCAGAGATTCCAGAGGAAGAAGTAGACGAAGATGACGAAGCATATGAAGTAGTACAGGAAGAAGCCGAAGAAGGAGACACAGTACTGACCTGTCCAGAATGTGGCTCACAGCGCTTCGAAGAGGACTCCGCCAAAGGAGAACTCATCTGTACCGAATGTGGAATGGTCATTGACGAAAACAGAATCGACGAATCCGCAGAATGGAGAGCATTCAACGCTGAAGAGAAAGAGAAGAAAGCCCGTGCCGGACAACCACTAACATACACAAAGCACGACATGGGAGTCTCCACAGAAATCGGAAAAGGAGACGGAGAACTCTACAAAGTCAGCGGAAACAAGAGAGCGCAGTACTACAGACTGCGTAAATGGCACAAGAGACTGACAAAATCCAAGGACCGGAACCTTGGATTCGCACTCAGCGAACTGAACTCCATGATCTCCAACCTGAATCTTCCAGAATCAGTTCATGAAGAGACAGCACGACTATATGAGAAAGCTGTTGACAAAGGACTGGTTAGAGGAAGAAGCATGGAATCCATCATCTCGGCGATCATCTACATTGTCGCAAGAAAACAGGGAACTCCACGAACCCTTGACGAGATCAGCGACGCTTCAGGAATCGAGAAACGAGAGATCGGACGCGCATACCGTTATGTAGCCCGAGAACTCGGACTAAGAATCCTGCCAGCCAAGCCACAGGACTATGTACCAAGATTCGCTGGAAAACTCCAGCTTTCAGGAGAAGTTCAGGCACGAGCACGGCAGATCCTGAAGGAAGCAAGAGAAAGAGACCTTCTCTCAGGTAAAGGACCTACAGGACTCGCAGCTGCAGCACTTTACATCGCAGCAGTACTTGAAGGCGAGAAGCGTACACAGAGAGAAGTCGCAGATGTAGTAGGAGTAACGGAAGTCACAATCAGAAACCGTTACAAGGAACTAGCTGAGAAACTTGGGCTTGAGGACGAGCTCGAAGAAAAGAGCAGCTAAAGAGTTCTTCTTTAATATCCTTCTTTTTTCTTATTCTAGCTTCTTTTGAGCTATCATACCTAATACTATAAATATTACAGCAAAAAGGACGCTTGGTATAACGCTCATAAAGATATTGCCTTTTGCTCCAGCCTTTATCACCGTATTAACTAATGTGCCCAAGGACAAAGCTGTTACAAAAACCAATAAGAGTCGCTGCGTCAACATTTGCTCTTCATGATTCTTCTTTTCATTTATAAACTCAAAACCTCTATTAGTTAGCTGGATACTATCAATATCGCGTTCAATCAAATCTTGGGACTGTAGTGCATCAAGAATAGATTCAAGATCTTCATTTAGGTCCATTTCATCAGAGAATTTCTCAAGTTCACCCTGATCAATTTGCCAATATTTCTGATCCTTATATATCGCTTCAAGTACCTTTGCCCATTCCTCTTGAGCCATATACAAAATTTAGGTTTCTCTGGTTTTTAACTCTTCGATTTCAGAAGTTCGTGAAGCTGGTGGATCGGCATCGTGGTTCTGAAACCGGTTGGGGAGAAATGAGTTCGTGAAACCGGATAGCCTTTCTCATCTATCTCCTGGATAACATCGTCCAGAGAAGGTGCTGAAACACCGATAATCGAGCAAAGATTGTGTGTATCGTAGTACGGTTTGTTTATCTCAGCTTCCGCATTTATCTTCTCAACAATTTCCTTTGAATCCTCCCACTCATCAGGTGTCATATCAACCATGTCCTCGGTGAACCTGGCATCAGAAAGTCTTCCTGTCCAAAGAGGACCTGCTATATCAGTTTCTGAACCACAGTTGACGCATTCTTCTTTTCTTTCAAGTTTTCTCCAGCCGCATTCAGGACAGTAAGATAGATATCCTATGTTTTCCAGGTTGCGGTTCGTTCTCTTCTTTGATTCTGTGACTCTACCGATCGTCCGGCTGTAATGTCTTTCATGAAAGCTGATTACTGGTTCGAATGCTTTGTCGTACCGGGCGAATGCACGGAAAACTTCTTTGATGTAGATACGCAGCCCTGTTTCATGCATGAAGCTGTTCTTCAGTGGTTTGGAGCCGTAATGTCTCCTGCAGACTTTAGGGTAGCTTCCTGAAGGCGCAGCGTTGTCAGTTCCTGTTACTGCTACAGCTGATTCATGGTTGGCTGCTCTTGCTGCTGAGTCGATGAAGGGAAGGAATGTTCCAAATGGATCGACATCTATGAAGTTGAAGAAGTTTCTTTTACCTGAGAGGTAGATGTTTGCGTCTTCGTTGCTGATTTCTGCGTCTACATCGTATTTTTCTGTCGCTTCTTCTATAGTCTTGATTGCTTCCGGGTTGGCATCGTTGAGGTAGAGTTCTTCTGAGTAGTTTGCGTATCTGAGGCCTCGGATTCCTGAGGCTGACATCAGGTCGCATACACGGAAGTCGTCCAGTATCTGTGAGAGTTTCTTTACTGCGATCTCTGAGATATCCCTGTTAATCTTCATAGCAGGGTTGTAGAAGACTTCTGCGTCTTTGGTTTCTCCTGTTTCAGCTTCGAATTGGAATCCGCGTTCTTCCATAATATATTATGTGTGTATTTCATCAGCAGGTTTTTTACCTGCTACTCTGCAGCCCTATCCACAAATCTTTAAAAGGAGGTCCGGATATAACCGCTAGAATGCTTTTATAAACTTTTCAGACACCTACTTTGGTTGTAGGTGCACTGAAGTGTCAAATGTAGTAAAAGAAGTTCAAAAGGCTGAGAAGGATGCCGACGCCATAATCGAAGATGCGAAGGCAGAAGCTGAAGAAATAAGAACAAAAGCAGACGAAGAGAAGAAACAGCGCATCGAGGAAGCAAGAGAAGAAGCCGACGAGATGAAGGAAGAAGCTCTTGACGACTTCAGAGATGAACTTGAAGAGGAAATAAGTGAAATAGCTGAAGAAGCAGATTCTGAAGTTGAAGAGATGCAGAACAGTGCCGATGAGAACAGAGACGAAGTGAAAAAATTCCTGACAGAAAAGTTCTCTGACGAATATTTCTAGAGGTGTACGGAAAATAAAGCCAGAAAGGATGTCCAAGGTATCGGTTACCGGACCGAAGAAACACATGCGAGAAGTTATCGAAGAACTGCATGAAGCCGGCGTAATGGACATCAACGAATACGAGGGAGAACTGGAGACAGGTAATCCCTTCGAGGAAGGCGACCAGCTTTCCGAAACACTTGTAGAGATCAGATCAGTTCTCTCCAAACTACCTGAACGAGAATCAGATATCGAAACCAGTATTCCACTGGAAAGCCTAGAAGACAAGGTCAAACAGGTATCCCAAAGGTTAGAGGAATTCAGAGAGAAGGAAGATAGACTGAAATCAGAAAAAGAGAATCTAGAAGACAAGAAAGAGTTCTTCAGAAAACTTCAGGGCGTTGAAATTGATTACGAGGACCTTGACGGGACAGAGACCGTAGGAGCAATCGTAACAGATGCATCAAAGAGCAAGTTTGAATCCGAGCTTAACGGAGAATCAGTAGAGTTCTACGAAGGAAGAGACCTGAACACAGTCGTATATGACAGAAGAGATACTGAAGAAGTTGAAGCCGCTATCCGAAGATCAGGTTCAGACATCCTCAGCGTACCGGAAATCGATTATAGCGGAAGCATCGAGTCAGTTGTTTCAAAGCTGAAAAGCGATGTAAGAGAGCTTGAGGAAGAGAAAAAGAATGTTGAATCAGATATCCAGAAGCTCGCAGATAATAACTATGTTAAACTGAAGAACACAGAGGAGTTCCTCACAGAGAAAGTTGAGAAAGCCGAGGCACCTCTAAAGTTCGCAACCACAGATCACGCATTCATAATCAAGGGATGGGTTCCAACAGAAAGATTCGGCGACCTGAACAACAAACTTGACAACCTGACAAAAGGCAAGATCCACATTCAGGAAGAGGAAAAGGAAGACGAAGAACCACCAGTCAAACAGAAAAACAACGGAATCGTCGCACCTTTCGAATCACTCACCAACCTAGTTTCGAGACCACAGTACAACGAGCTTGACCCATCGATCGTACTGATGCTTACATTCCCACTGTTCTTCGGATTCATGATTGGAGACGCAGGATACGGGATCACCAGCCTAGCAGTATTCTATGGAGGCTACAAGATGTTCCCAGGAGCAAAGAACATCTTCAAGTCCCTGATGTACGCGTCCGTCGCAACCATCGCATTCGGACTCGCATTCGGAGATGTCTTCGGATACATAATATTCGGACATGACTCCATACTGGCATCAGAGTACGGACTGCACTTTTTCAGCCAGATACCCGTACTATTCCACCGTGCGACACACCTAGGCCAGGTATTCTATGTTTCAGCGTTAATCGGAGCAGTCCATGTAAACATCGGCTTCCTGCTCGGAGCATACAACGAATACATCAGACATGGAGCTCTAGCAGCAATCCTCGAAAAGTTCAGCTGGATTCTGCTACAGGCAGCAGTACTCGTAGGCGTATTCGTAAGTCTCCCTGCAGGAGCAGCAGTAGGCCTACTAGCTTTCGGAATGCTACTGAAAGGAGAAGGAGTCCAGGGAATAGTAGAGATACCTTCCCTGATCTCAAGCATCCTATCCTACTTCCGAATCTTCGGAGTGTCAGTAGCAGCAGTAGTGCTTGCAAAAGTAGTGAACGGAATCGCTCACCCTCTGCTGGTTTCAGGATCAGCAGTCGGACTGGTAGCAGGAGTAGCACTACTGATGGTCGGCCATGTATTCAATACTTTCATCAAAATCATGGAAGGTTTCCTCCAGGGAATCCGACTCCACTATGTAGAGATGTTTGACACATTCTACAACGGAGGCGGACGAAAATACACTCCATTCGGGGGAGACAGATAAAAACAATATTTGAGGTGAAAATCACACAATGGCAGTAGAAGGAATGGCAGCAATCGGTGCAGCACTAGCACTAGGAATTTCAGCACTAGCTACAGCTTGGGCTCAGGCAAAAATCGGGTCCGCTGGAGTAGGTGCACTAGCCGAAGACGACGGTCTCTTCGGAAACGTGCTAGTCTTAACAGCACTTCCAGAGACAATTGTAATTTTCGGACTGGTAGTCGCACTGGTTGTTACCGGATTCATTTAAACCAGGAAAACATTCAAGCGGGCGGCAACGCCCGTCCTTACACACTTTATTTACAATACAAGCACGAAACGAGGTTGAAAACAAGATACTATGGGACTACAACAGGTAAAAGACGAGATACTTGATGAGGCAGAAGAACAATCTGCTGATATCAAGGAAGAAGCAGAGGATTACAGAGAACAGCGGATGGAAGAAGCAGAGGAAAAAGCAGAAGAAATCAAAGAAGAAACACAGGAAGAGATCGAAGAACGAAAGAAAGACATCCGGCAGAAGAAAATCTCGAACGCAAGAATGGAAGCCAAGAGAAAGAAACTGGAAGCAGAGAAAGAAGAGATAACAAAGGTATTCGAAGAAGTCGAGGAAGAAATCAAGGATCTATCCAGTGAAGAAGCTGAGAATATGGTTGAAAATGCAGTAAGTGAGACAGTCTTCGATGTAGGAAAGGTTATCGGAAGCGAAGAGTTCGAGGAAGCTGCTGACAGCCATGATCTAGAGTTCGAGGAAAGAGATAAACAAGGATTCATCATCCAGTCAGAGGATGGGGAAAGAAGAAGAGATTACAGCTTTGACAAAATCTTCCGTGAATTCCGTGAAAATCATCGAAAACAGGTAGCCGACAAGCTCTTCAAATGAGACTATCCAACGACTACCCCTACATGTACGCACGGGTAAGTGCGAAGAAAGCCAAGCTCCTAGAAGAAAGAGACTACAACAAACTAATCAAGATGGAGCCAAGCGAAATCGCACGCAACCTGGAAGAAGGAGAATACAAGGAAGAAATCGATGAACTAGGCTCCACATACGAAGGAGTCGAACTCGTTGAACTGGCACTAGCACGCAATTTAGCTAACACATTCAGCCACCTAGCAGAGATCTCACCAGAAGCACTTGAAGAGACCATGACCACTTACCTGAGAAGATACGATATTCTCAGCCTGAAAAGAATACTAAGAGCAAAGAAAACAGATAAGGAACAGGAACTAGCCGGTCTTCTAACACCTGTAACCGGATTCACACTGCAGGAACTACTTGAACTATCAAACAAAAGTTTCGAACACATCAAGGATAACATAGAGTTCGAAGACTCCAATATAAACTATCAGGAGTACCTTGAAGGAAAAGAAGAGCTGCATGAAATCGAGGCAGCACTCGACCAGGCTTACTTCGACGAGATGAACAACCTGGCTAATAGAATCAGAAACAGCCACCTGAAGAAATTCATCAAGGAAGAGATGAAGTACGAGAACCTTAAGATCGCTTTGAGACTGAAGAAATACGATGTAGAACCAGACGATATCAGAAAACGGCTTCTGAAGAACGGAAGAGACTCCCTACTGGAGGAATGCATTAACTGCTCCAGTCTAGAGGAAGCAACAGGCATCATCGAGGAGGAACTTGATATCCGGTTTGATGATGACGCAGGACTTGAGGAAATCGAACATCAGCTAGAGGTTAACCGGCTGGAAAACGCGTTGAAGAATCTTCACCGCGAACCACTGGACATCACCTCGATCATCGGATACATAGTTGCAAAGACTATCGAGGTCAGAAACCTGCGGATGCTTATCCGTGCCAAGGAAACCGGCATCCAGAATCAGGAAACTATCAAAGACAACCTGGTGATAGCATAATGGAAGAAAAGAAAAAGATCGCAGCAATAGGAGAACAAGAATTCACGACAGGATTCCAGTTAGCAGGGATCCAGGAAATCTACAACCCTGAAAACTACCAGGAACAGATCCAGAAACTGCTTGACAGCGAAGAACTTGGTATCATCATCGCAAAGCAGGATGATGTAGAGGAACTGCCGAAAAGGATTCAGAACCAGGTTCAGAACAATGTAGACCCGGTGGTAGTGAGTCTAAGCCAGAATGCGGAAAGCGTTCACCTACAGGAGAAAATCAAGAAGGCTATCGGAGCCGATATCACAGGATAAAAACCAATTTTTAATCTATACTACAAGAGGTAACACAAAAAATGTCACAAGGAGAAATCTACAAGGTAACCGGACCTGTCGTCATCGCGACAGGGATGGAACCGCAGATGTACGATGTTGTAAAAGTCGGAGAAGAAGGCCTGATGGGCGAAGTCATTCAGATCGAAGGAGACAAAGCCTACATCCAGGTCTACGAAGATACGACAGGAGTAAAACCAGGAGAACCAGTTAAAAACACAGAACAGCCTTTATCCGTAGAACTTGGTCCAGGACTACTTGGATCAATTTACGACGGACTTCAGAGACCGCTCGAACAGCTTCAGGAACAGACCGGAGACTTCATCGAGAGAGGAGAAACCGCTCCAGGAATCGACCTGGAAGAAGAGTACGATTTCCAGCCTGAAGTAGAAGAAGGAGACAAGGTCTCAGGTGGAGATGTAGTAGGAACGGTTGAAGTACAGTACGGAGATCACAAAGTACTTACACCTCCAGATATCGAAGAAGCAGAAGTCACAGAAGTCAAAGAAGGAGACTATAATGTCACAGAAACAGTAGTGGAACTTGAAAACGGCGAAGAAATCCAGATGCGCCAGGAATGGCCTATCAGACAGCCAAGAAATGTCGAAGAAAACCTTCGACCAGAAGTACCACTCATCACGGGACAGAGAGTACTTGACGGACTGTTCCCAATCGCAAAAGGAGGAACAGCAGCAATCCCAGGACCATTCGGTTCAGGAAAAACAGTTACACAGCAATCCCTGGCAAAGTTCTCCGACGCAGACATAATCGTCTACATTGGATGTGGAGAAAGAGGAAACGAGATGACAGAAGTCCTCGAAGAGTTCCCAGAACTTGAAGATCCACAGACAGGCGACAAAATAATCAACCGAACAGTACTGATCGCAAACACATCAAACATGCCTGTAGCAGCAAGAGAAGCATCAATCTACACAGGAGTAACAATCGCAGAATACTTCAGAGATCAGGGACTGGATGTCGCACTGATGGCAGACAGTACCTCAAGATGGGCTGAAGCAATGCGAGAAGTATCAGCACGGCTAGAAGAGATGCCTGGAGAAAGAGGATACCCAGCATACCTAGCATCCCGACTTGCAGAGTTCTATGAACGAGCAGGTCGTGGAGTACCTTTAGGACCTGAAGAACCAGGATCAGTTTCCATCATCGGAGCAGTCAGCCCTCCAGGAGGAGACTTCTCTGAACCAGTTACTCAGAACACACTGAGAGTTGTCAAGAACTTCTGGGCTCTGGACGCAGATCTGGCTGAGAAACGGCACTTCCCTTCAATCAACTGGAATGACAGCTACTCCGGTTACAAGGAAACGCTTGAAGGATACTTCAAGGAAGAGGTAGCAGATGACTGGCCTGAAAAGATTCAGAGAACACAGGACCTACTTCAGAAGGACGGAGAACTACAGGAAACCGTCCAGCTTGTTGGAAAAGACGCACTGCCAGAAGGAGAAAGACTTACACTGGAGATCGCTACACTGGTCAAACAGTTCTTCCTTCAGCAGAACGCTTTCCACGATGTCGACCAGTACTGCAGCCCTCAGAAAACCTATGATATAATCAGCTTGATCCTTGACTGGGGAGACCAGGCACACGAAGCACATGACAACGGTGCAATGGTAGAAGACATCATCAACCTGTCCTCCAAGAATAGGATCAGCGAACTGGCAACAACCGAAGAATACGAAGAACTCGAGGAAGAAATCCGTGATCAGATGGATGAAGAGTTCGAAGAGGTTGTAGACCAGTAACAGAGGTGAACCAAAAATGCAAGAAGAATACAAGACGATAAACGAAATTTCAGGACCTCTAGTATATGTAGAGAAAACCCACGATGTAGCCTACGGAGATATCGTAGAGATCGAAACTCCGGACGGCGAAACAAAGAAAGGAGAAGTCCTGGAAACCAGCAAGGACATCGTAGTAGTACAGGTCTACGAAGAAACACAGGGAATCGGACAGGACGCCCATGTAAGGTTCATGGGAGAGAATGTCAAGATGCCTGTAACAGAAGACCTTCTAGGCCGAATCCTCGACGGAACAGGAGACCCTATCGACGACGGACCGGAAATCATTCCGGATGAAGAAAGAGATATCCAGGGAGAAGCAATCAACCCTTCAAGCCGAGAACTACCGGAAGACTTCATCCAGACCGGTATCTCCACAATCGATGTAACCAACACACTAGTACGAGGACAGAAGCTACCGATCTTCTCAGGATCCGGACTTCCTCACAACGAAGTAGCTATGCAGATCGCCCGACAGGCAGAAGTCAAAGGCGACGACAGCGACTTCGCAGTAGTATTCGCAGGAATGGGAATTACAGAAGAGG
>JBEQAZ010000009.1:0-18789 GCA_041640055.1 Candidatus Nanohaloarchaea archaeon
CAAGCACCTTATCGACACCTTTCTTAAGGAATTCTCTATAGTCTTCTCTGTTTCTTACTCCGCCGCCAGATACTACTTTGAAGTCCTCTTCAATCTCCTCTGCAATCTCAACTACCTGTTTAGAAGGCCCCTTCTCGGTTCCAACCTGAGTTATATCGAGTAACACTACCTCAGTTATGCCTAGATCCATGACTTCATCAAGAAAACTCTGAATGTTCTCTTCATCTATCTTTGATATGAATTTTTCCTTGTCTAGATCTATGCTTACTACAAATTCTGAGTCAGGATGTTTATCTATAAGCTTCTTCAGCTCGTCTAAAGACTCGAGCGATTCAGTCGGAACGATAAACTTGTCGACAAAAGAAAGTATCTCGGAATCAAAACTTTCGTAGTCGCAAAAACCGCAGTCCAGCATTATTTCTTTTTGAAAGCTCTCAGATATTCTCCGCACGGTGTCAAGGTTATCTCCATATTTTTCCAGAGAGTCTATATCAGCTATGTAGATGGCGTTGAAATTATAGCGCCGGTCAAACGCATTAAGAACTTCTTCAGGTTTGGCTGAATCTACTATATCGGAATCTACCGGTTGATAGGTGTCTCTTTCTCCCTGGTCTCCCATTACGACTTTTCCTTGTTTTATGTCCATTACAGGCACTAAAGACATAACAATGGTTTCGCCGGCAATGACTAAAAAATAGAAGGCCTACTATGTAACATGGAAGTAGACGCCGTCGTTAAACTTGGAGGATCCTTAATCAAAGACGGTGTTATTGACGAAAACATGCAGGCACTGACCGATCTAAAAGATGAAAAAAATATAGTAGTAGTGGTCGGCGGGGGTGACCTGGCCGACGGAGTACGCTCCTTTAGCTCTGAATATGAGCTTTCAGACTCTGCAGCACACTGGACAGCAATCAAATGCATGGACTTGAATACAGAGATGGTTAACGACCTAGAAGACAGCACTGGGATTGTTAACTCAGTCGATCAGGTCAGTAAGGCTTTTCAGGATGAAAAAATAGCATTAATGAAGACTGAAAAGTTCATGAAATCTTTCGAACATGATCAATCCTGGGAACTAACCTCTGACGCCATCAGTGGATTGCTCGCAGAGAAGTTGGGAGCAGACAGATTAGTTATAGCGACAGATGTGGATGGTATTTATTCTGACGATAAATTAATTACAGAGATGTCTGCAGAAGAATCTCTAAATTATGGTAATACATGTATAGATGGACAATTACCGGTTATCCTGGAAGAAAACGATATTAGCTGCGCTGTGGTGTCCGGAAAGAAATCCGGGAGGCTGGAAAAAGCAGTAACCGGAGAGAAAGTGAAGGGGACGCATATAGAATGAAACTGAGCAAGTTTTACCGAGTTCGTACCTGGTATAAGAACATGGCGATGGCAGGCATAGGAATCCTAAGCGCACCGGTTTTCGAACCAATTGCGGCATTTGTTGGGTTTCTCCAGGTTTTCTTGATTCAGCTGCATTCCTTCAGCATGAACGACTACTACGACTATAAGATGTGGGGCGAGGAGACTTATGTCGGAAAGCTTGTCGAAGAAGGCTGGAGTATGAGGACTCTGCTATTTCTCATGCTTGCACCGCTTGCACTAGCATTATTACTTTTCCCCGTATCTAAGTGGGCTACTCTAACGCTTGTGCTATACAGCGGACTTTTCTACCTGTATCAAGGACCTGCACGGTTGAAAAACCACTGGGTATTCTCACTCCTCTTGAATGGAATCCCTCTCGGATGGGTTGTATACGCACATCCCTTCCTGGTACTTCATCCTCAGGTAACGCCGATCTTTATCTTTTTCTCCGTACTTTTCACTTCTTACATAATGTTCTTCGAGGTAGCCCACCAGATAGAACATCAGGACGAGGAAGAAGATGTCTATTCTGTTTTGGACGCGTTTGGAGTAGAGAAATCGGTTTGGATAGGAGGAGCTCTCCAGATGGTGCCTGCTATAGTTGGAATAACTCTTTTTGTCTTTGGTCAGCTTAACCTCGTTTTGGTAATTCCTACACTGCTATTTTCTCTTTTCAGATTGTACAGGCTCTTCGATATGATGTCAGAACTAGGCGAACTCAAAAGTATTAGGCGTTCATGGCACAAGTTCTACACAGCTTTTGAAGGCGCCTTCTATGCTGTGCTTCTAGTTCTCCTAGATTCAAACTATGGGGTAGCGCAGGCTATAGAGCTGATATCAGTTATCCTGTAGTATCAAAATCAAGTTAAGAATATCTCCTAAATTGTAATTTATGACTCGTCCTTTGGTTACCGTTACAAACCGTGAAGAGGCTGAAGCAGTAAGAGACCATAAAGTAGGTATAGTGGATGTAAAGAACCCTGAGGAGGGCTCTCTCGGATGTGCTTCGATAGAAACGATTGAGGATGTTATGGAAGTTCTTCCCGATGACAGAGATGTCAGTATTGCCTTGGGAGATTTGCCGCATTTGCCTGGTACGGTTTCGATGGCGGTGAAAGGAGCTCTTCAGCTAAATCCCGACTACATAAAAATAGGATTGAAGGGTCCGAAGAATAAAGATGAGGCTAAAGAGAAGCTTTACCAGGCATCTAAGGTACTGAAAAATTCTGATAACGACTGCAAACTTGTAGCAGCTGCCTACGCAGATCACAGAGAACATAACTGCGTAAGCCCCATAGAAGTCGTTAAAGCTGCGGAAGAAGCAGGTTTAGATGGTGTAATGATTGATACACTTTCAAAGGAAGATAAAGATCTGTTTGAATTTAAGACAGAAGAGAAATTAGAGGATTTTGTAGAGGAAGGCGATGAAAAAGGTCTTGAGACAGCACTAGCTGGCTCAATTAAGGCTCATCAAGTTGAAGGTCTGAAAAGCAAAGGTGTTGATATAATCGGGGTAAGAGGAGCAGTCTGTTCAAACGATAGAACTGGAAGCATAGATGCAGAAAAGCTCAAGCATTTCCTACGAAAGTTTTGACAACAGCTGTGAATAATGTTTTAATCCTGTAACGAGACCTTTACTACAGGAAGAGATGTTTTCATTTGAACAGTTCTCGCTCTCCAGTACGGAGAAAAAAATTTTAATCACTTTCATACTAATTGTTGCTCTATTTCCTGTCTGGATGTACACTAACAGTAACTCTAGGTTAGATTTAACAAAATCTGTAGTGAATGAGAAGTCCTTAGATATATCGAAGTACTCAAACAACACTATAGACAAGGTAAAATATGAAAATCGAACCTTTACTGACAAAGCTCCTGGGTCCCCATTCTTTGCGGTGCCTGTTTACGCAGGATTTAAGTTTGTTAAAGGAAGTTTGCCCTCACTTTACGAGGTCAATACCGCTTACATAAACCAGCAGAATGTAACTTCTTACCTAGAAGCAAGACCTGATGCTTTCTTTGCTGTAGATGTAAAATTTGAAACTATTTTGCTGCGTTTCCTTATCATTTTTACAATTTCTATAATTCCAGCAGCTGCAACATTACTGCTTATTTACAGAATTTTAATTTTTAACGGCATATCCAGTGAGATAAGTACATTTACGACGCTGATCATCGGCTTTGGAACAATATTTCTATATTATTCAACTGTTTTTATGGCGAATACTCTTGCTATGTTTTTGGGTTTTCTTTCTTTCTATATATTAGAAGTTAAAGACTCTTCTTCAGTCAGGAATATAGCATTGTCTGGACTTTTAGCAGGTGTAGCTGCTATCGTAGAATACTATATGCTTATAATTATATTTCTGCTTGCTACATACCTCCTTACAAAAGAAATAGATGATCTGAGGAAATGGGAAAATTTAATTGACCAAAGAAACTTCAAGTCTCCATTAATCTATTTATCGGGAGGTTTAGCCGGTTTCTCACCTTTGTTTGTCTATAACTACTTAACCGTTGGAAACCCTCTGACACCAGTCAAAATATATGGAGAATGGCTTCCTAAATTATCAGCTGAAATTGCGAAAGCACATTCGGAATATGTAGCTCCTATAAGAGGCTTCTTAATATCACCAAGTACTCCGGAGATGATTGTAAGAGTACTATTTGGAATAGGCAGAGGTTTCTTCATATTCTCACCTATTTTAATCTTAGCTATACCTGGTCTCTACTACCTATACAGAGAAAATAAGGAGAAAGCAGGTCTCATTCTTTCCATATTCGCAGCGTTTGTACTCTTTAATGCTACATATGTAACATGGTATGGAGGCGCAGTTTTCGGATCAAGGTATCTTCTTGCAGTTATACCATTTTTATCAATACCTTTAGGATATGCGTTAGATAGTTTATGGAATAAGAAACACTTTAAAAAGTTTCTAGTATGTTTAGCCTTCACTTCAATCTTTGTTTCGATTCTCGGACTCACTCCGACAGGTATTCACCCTACTGAGAAACTTGGTGTCGATGCGGACCACAGTAATGAATTCAGTTCAGCTTATGAGGACCTCACCGGTATAGAACCCTATTTTAATCCACTTCCCGAGTATACAGAACAGCTTCTGAAAGAAGGTCCAAGATCACCTTGGATAGAAATGGCTGCTGGATCTCCAGATAAGAACCTAAACTACTTTTCCAACACCGACGAACAAATAGCGGAGGTTACAATAAAAGACAATATTGTTGTGCTGGGAGGGGAACATTTCGAGCTAGTACTTATTATGATAATAGTGCTACTTATCTGGCGAAAAGACATATTCAATAAAATACCTATTTCAAGGAAGCAACGCACTCTATTCATATCACTAATAGGGCTAATTATGCTACTGTCAGCTATTTCTGTAGATGACACATTCAAGGGCAGCGGATGGTATGAAGGAGGTGAAAACACTTTCGTCTCAGATACGGCCCATTATAAGATAAGTACGGAAAGTGGATATCTGAAATTAGATTTAAGGCCTTATGAGGAGAAAAACCTGACAATAACGAACGGAAATAATTCGTACAATTACAAACTAGAGGAAGAAAAAGTGATCAGAGTCCCTGTTGAGGACGGAATCAACGACCTAAAGCTGGAATTCAATGAATGCCAGCGCCCTGTGAAGCATTCTAATAGTACTGATGTAAGATGCATCTCTGCGGAAGTAAATCAGATAGAAAAGTCCAGAGGAGATAACTCCTCAAACTAAGATTAAAGCATTTCTAGGGCTCTATAGAACCACTACATAGAAGATTTCCTGCCTTACTGAAACGTTTGCCTGATGACAGAACTTTTTGAAGGTGTGTCTAGACGAGTCCGGGATCAAATACTTTTCCATCAATATAGAAAGTTTCACATCTCAAAGATATTTTTTTGCGATGAATCTAATCTCTGGAATATTTAATTACATTATCCCGCAGCTCTTCGTCTATATTTAAGCTATTTCTGCCCTCAAAACTGTTCACACCTTCTTCAACAGATTTAAGAGCCTTTGATATACTCATCTCTTTATCTTCCATCAGGTGTGCTGTCACTACTGCGCATGATCGGCTCTGTCCTGCTGCACAGTGAACAAGAACCTTGTCGTCTTTATGAACTATCTCTCGCAGCGAATTCACTGCATTATTGAAGTCCTTCTGCCTGTTATATCCATCTTTAAGAGGAGCATGGAGATCTGTGGAAGATATCTCAGAAGCCATCAAGTTCAAAACAGATTTAGAATCATATTCTTCCTTTCCTATTGACTTCTGTGCGTCTACCAGATCTCCTATGTAAATGTTTTCTGTAATACGGCTGACCTCTTCTTTTCTTTCTCTTCTTATCCTCCATCTTTGGAAGGATATGAAGTATTTCTCAATTATCCAGTTTGAAGGTCTAAGATCCATTAAACCAGTTACTATTTCAATTCTATTCAAATAATGTAAAGTTGATGGGCAAGATATGTGGAGTTTACTCGGAGAAGAAGACTTCCTCAGAGAACGATATTAGCAAGATGATTTCGCCACTTATAGCTTCTCAGAGCGATTTCAGGATATTTTCAGATGGAGGACTACTTATAGGTATTGAAGGCGGTGGAGAAGAGAATATTTTCGGAGATAGCATAGTTGGTATTCATGGAAACATCTACAACAGAGAAGAACTTTCAAAAGAAATTCTTGGTGAAGAGTGCTCTGCAGAAGAATTTATCGCCCGATCATACGGCAAAAAAGGAGAAAACCTTTTCCAAGAAATAGAGGGCGACTACGCAGTTGTCATCTGGAAGCCGGAAGAAGAGAAGCTGATATTTTCCAACTCACTTGCAAACCACAAAAACATTTTTTACAGCTCCCAAGAAGAAAAGCTTGCATTTGCCTCAGACACCAAGTCTCTCCTTGAGCTAGAAGAAGTGGAGCGTGAGGTAGATAGAAAGTCAGTCAGCAACTTCGTGAAATTCGGTCACATACCATCTCCTCACACACCTTTCGAACAAGTAAAGCGTCTGGAAGAAAGTACTGCTGCAGAGTTTAGAAAAGGAAAGCTTCAAAACAAAACCCAGCTGTTCGAACCTCCTTCAGAGCCAACCATCACCGACTTAGATGAAGCCTGTGAAATGTTAGAGAAGTCGATAATCTCAGCTCTGCAGGACAGAGTTGAAGAGGGTGAAGAAACACACCTGATGCTATCCGGCGGAATAGACTCCTCAATGCTGGCATACTACCTGAATCAGATAACTGAGGAGAAGATAAATACATACACTGTAAGCCTGGAAGACGATCTCGAACATGCACGCGTAGTATCAGACTTTTTCGGTACAGACCACAGCGAGAAACAGATAAGCGATGAAAAAATGCTTCAATCAGTGCCTAAAGTACTCTGGCACCAAGAATACCCTTCCAAAGATCCTGGAGTGTCCCCTCTCTACCATATGAGAGAGATGGAAGAAGGACAGAACTTTATCTGGGGTCAGGGCTCTGAAGAGATAACTCAGGGAAGATTAGAATATCCTGCTCTCCGACTGTTTAAATCCATTCCGGCAAGCAAGAAAGCAGCAAGTGCCGCAAAATTGCTTACAGGAAATCTTAAGAATAAATCAAGATTTAGAAGAATGATAAACCTGACAGCAGCTGATGATATGGCTGAAGAATTTGTAACGATAAGAGATAACCTTACAGAGACCGAAAAACATTTTAGCAAGGATATACTGGAAGAAGGAACTAAGAGAATCAGAACTCCCGAGATGGAGGGGGCTCCGGGCCTGGCTTGGACCACTCTTGTCAACGGATTTCTCAGCGACAGATTCCCTGTCCCTCGGATAAATCTCACCAGTCCTTTCCTGGATGAACGAGTCATCAGCACAGGATACAGTATAACTCCAAAACTCCATACCAGAGACAGGAAACCCAGATACTTGATCAGAAAACTTATGCAGGATCGATTACCGGACGAAATAACCAACAGGGGAAGAGACTCTTGGGCTGAACAGGCAGGAAGCATAGCTGAAGAAAATAAAGAAGTTCTCTACCCTCTGATTAACGACCTCAGGGATAGGGACATACTCACATCGAGCGCCGAAGAGATAGCCCGGGAAGGCTATAAGACCAACAGAAAAATCTGGCAACTGGCAAATCTTGAAATATTCCTGAAAATCTATGTCGATAGGAAATACAGTAGCGAACCGCCAGAGCTAGAGGAATTTCTGTAGACAAGAAATTTATTTAACTGAAAGATCACATGCCTATTCATGCCCTCTTGTGAATTTTGCGGCAGAGATATGGATTTAATACATAAGAACACTGATTCAGTGTACGGATCTACACCTCGGACGGAGTTTTCGATATTCTATTGCAGTAAGTGTGGTATAGGTATACGAATTCCTGAACCGGAAAACATGGAAGATTTTTATCCCGGAGAATACTACTCTTCGTTTTCAAGATTCGCTCGACAAGATTCCGGACTTAGCAGTTTTTTCACGAAAATGTTTCAGTGGTATGAGGATAATTTCTCGCCCAGTTTAGGTCTTACAGATGTTGAAGGAAAAATACTTGATGTCGGCTGCGGCACAGCTGAGAGACTGAAAAATTTAGAGAAAAAAGGTTTTGAAACTGTAGGTATCGAACCCAACTCTGATGGTGCCGAAATAGCTCGTAAAAACACTGACTCGGTTATTTATGAAGGCACACTACCAGAAAAAAGCACTCATCTAGATGACAACGAGTTCGATGCAGTTATTATCGAACAAAGTTTTCAGCACATACCTAATCCTGTTGAGAACTTGAAAGAAATAAGAAGAATACTTTCCAAGGACGGAAAACTTGTGATAAGAACAGTAAATGTAGAATCCTTGGAAAGACTTATCCTAAAACCAAGAGAGGAAGTTTACGACATCCCTCGACACCATTACTACTACAGTCCTGAAGGTCTTCAAAGAATGATAGAAGACTTAGGATTCAAATTAGAAAGTGAAAGCTACGACTCAAGATCTAATGCTGCTGCAGCATCCATTTCACAGGTTCTGAAGAAAAATACCGGTGTTGAAGCAAATCCTTTAATTCTCGGAATATTCCTTTTACCACTAGGAATTCTAAACAGCCTAACAAACAGGTCTATTGAATTTGCTCAAACTTACAGACTTGAATAAAAAGCAAGATACAGATATAGAATCTGGTTATCGAATAGAAAAATATCTCGAAGAACTAGTTGAATGCGGCGTCCGGGATTTGAACCCGGGTCACCGGCTTGGAAGGCCGGGGTCTTAGCCACTGGACCAACGCCGCGTACTGTGTATGATTTGTTTTGACGGGTAATTTTCTTAAGTAGAACGGATACCCGGTTTTCTATTGGTTGTTTCTCTTACCGTATTTCACATCTAGGACTTTGTAGAACAGTACCTGGAATACTGTGAATACTGCTACCAGTGCGGCGCTTACTCCGAACTGGAACGCAGTAAGTGGCACTACCTTGAATGGTCCTGCCAGCGCTGTGTAAAGTACCGCTAGCTGTGCTACGAATGCCAGTATTACTCCTAGTAGCAGGTATTTGTTGTCCCAGAATTTGAGGTCGTATCCTGATCTTATTATCTGGATCATGACTATCTCGAACAGTGCCAGTGATGTGAACAGTACTGTCTGTGGCAGGATCAGGTCTGTACCTTCGAGGAAATAGAAGAACCCTGGAAGCAGTATTACAGCTGCCAGTGGACCTGTTACTGCGATGGAGGCCAGTATCCTCTTGTCCAGTATGTTGTCGTCTGGACCTCTCGGTGACCGGTCCATGATTCCGTCCATCTTCTTATCCATGGACATGGCTAGGCTTGGTGGTACATCTGTTGCGAAGTTGACCCAGAGTATCATTATGGCTGTGAGGACTACTGAGTTGCTTCCTGAGAATGCTTCTGGGAAGAATAGTCCTCCTATTATTGTTCCGAGGAATACCAGCATCACTTCTGCTGAGTTGGTGGACATCAGGTAGTTCACTACCTTCCTGATGTTATCGTATATCGCTCGTCCTTCTGAGATTGCGTCTCGGATAGTTGCGAAGTTGTCGTCTTGCAGGATCATGTCGCTGCTCTTCTTTGCTACATCTGTTCCTCTTTGACCCATTGCTACTCCTACATCGGAGTTTTTGAGTGCGGGTGCGTCGTTTACTCCGTCTCCAGTCATCGCGACATCGAGGTCCTGTGCCTGTAGTGCTTCTAGTATTCTTACCTTGTGGTGTGGTGATACACGCGCAAATATCTCTGTCTTTTTCACCTGTTCTTCAAGTTCGTAGTCGCTCATCTCCTCGATCTGGTCGCCGGTACATGCGTGTTCTGTCTTGAAACCTAGTTCTTCTCCGATGGCTTTGGCTGTGGCGATGTTGTCTCCTGTAGCCATCACTAAGTTGATTCCTGCGTTTCTGCAGTCCTTAACTGCGTCCTTGACCTCCTGTCTTGGTGGATCGATCATTCCCTGAAGCCCGAGGAAGGTCATATTGTTTTCGATTTCCTCGCTGTCTGCCTCCGGGTCTTCAACATTTTTCTCGGCGAATCCAAGTACTCTTAACGCGTCTTCCGCCATCTCCTGGTTCTTGTCTAGTATCTCCTGTTTTCTCTCTTCTGTAAGCTCTTTCTTTTCACCATCTTCCAGTACCTGGCTACAGCGGTCAAGTACTGTTTCTGGTGCGCCTTTCATGTACGCTGTTTTGTCTTCCATCACTACTGTCATGCGTTTCCGGTCTGAGGAGAACGGCACGCTTCTAACTCTTTCCTTGTCGTCTTCCAGTCCTGCTTTGATACCTGATACTTTCAGTGCGATCTCTGTTGGTTCTCCGAAGAAGTCCTTGTCTTCTTCCTCACTTGCTTTCTCTGCGTTGTTGCAGTAGAATCCGCATTCAAGCAGTGGTTCAAGGTACTCTGAATCTGTTTCATGTCCGTCCTTCTGGAAGCTTCCTTCTGTGCTTGTACCTGTACCTGTTACTTCGAACTCTTCTCCCTGGTAATGCAGTTTCTTGACTGTCATAACTCCTTCTGTCAGAGTCCCTGTCTTGTCGGTTACAATCGCGTTAACTGATCCAAGTGCTTCGACTACCGGTAGTCTTCTGACCAGTGCGTTCTTTTCAAGCATTCTACGGGAGCCTAACGCAAGTGAAAGTGTGACGATCGCTGGAAGTGATTCTGGTATTGCTGCCACCATCAGGCTGACTGCCATGAGGAATATTGTTATTGGTCCGGAGCCTGTGACGAAGTACATCAGGATTGCGAGTACTCCGATGAATGCGGAGATGAGGTATCCCATTTTTCGACCCATTTCGTCGACTTCTTCCTGGAAAGGTGTCTGTCCTTTTTCTGCGTCTTCTAGTTCTTCGGCGATGTCTCCTACCTGTGTTTCCATCCCGGTCTCGACTACTACTGCTTTTCCACGGCCTTTGACTACATGTGTGTTCATGAAGACCATGTTTTCCTGTTCAGCTACGGATTCGTCCTCTGCAATAGTAGTAGCTTCTTTGGATACATTGTTGCTTTCTCCGGTCAGTGCTGATTCGTCTGTAGAAAGTGAGTCTTGTTCGATTATCCGTGCGTCGGCTGGTACTGCGTCTCCCTGCTCCAGCTGTATTATATCTCCAGGTACTACTTCTGTTGAGTCGATTTCTGTCTTCTTTCCATCTCTTATCACTGTGGCGTTCGGCGTTGAAAGCTTCTTCAGTGCTTCTATGGATTTCTCTGCACGGTAGTCCTGTATAAAACCGAATAAACCGTTCAGTGTCAGTATAAGAAATATTATTATTGGCTCTGTAAACCCGTGTTCCGGATCTAGAATTCCTACGATACCTGAAACAATAGCTGCAAATATCAGAAGGTAGATCAGGTTGTCCTGGAACTGGTTGATAAGTATCTGTACGGGGGAGGTGGTATCTCCCCTTTCAATCCTGTTTTCTCCTTCTTTCTCCAGCCGTCTCTCCGCTTCTTCGTGGCTTATACCGTCTTCATCTGTATCCAGTTCTGAGAATACTTCTTCCAGTGATTTACTGTGCCACGGCATACAGCAAAACTCGAGGACTGCTGATTAATAATAGTACTTCCAAACCTTTCGGGAATTCGGTTACTGTTTTCAAGGTTTGCTGACATAACTTGTTTCATGATGAACAGTCCGGAAGATGGAATGGATGCAGAACTGGATGCGGACCAGTCCGTTGAAGAGATGGTTGAGGAGATCACAGATTTCTCAAAAGATACTGCGGGCAACCCGAAAAAAAGTATAGTGGAAGAAGCCCGAGAAGATGGCGATAAAAGCAGTAAGATCCCGCGTAACTGGGATCCTGTAGAGCTAGATTTCTTACTAAATAATAGAACCAGTCTTGGAAATAAAGAGCTGGAAGACTTCCTCAGAGAGGACTCAGAACTGCATGAAAAGATGGAACAGTTAAGCGACTTCCGCGACACCGAAAAAAGATTCCTGATGGACCATTATCAGGCCTTAAGCATCGAGGAAATGGCTGACCGACTGGATAGAGATGAAGAGGTAGTTGAACTTAAACTTGAGATCATGGGACTGAAAGAGGTGTAAAATTCTTCCTTGAAAGATGTAAGAGACCAGGCGATCAGAGAAGCGAAGGAAGAACTCCGTAAAGATGTACCCCGTGACAAAGTCGTAGTCAGAACAGTCAAATACCTGGAAAAAGTATCCAATGACCTGGATGAGGAGATACAGGTATTCAGAGACTGGTATGAAATTCATTTTCCCGAGTTCGTTGAACAGATACAGGACAACGAACATTTTCTCAAACTACTAACTGACGGAGTTGAACGCAGCGAGGTCAAAGGATTCGAATCAATGGCCGAGGAATCCACCGGAGCCATGCTTGCATCTGAAGACTTTGAAGCACTTGAAATAGGGTTAGAAGACCTCAGAAACAAGGCAGAGGTGCGTGAGGAACTGGAAGAGTACATTGAAGATGTAGTAGAAGATGAAATGCCGAACCTCACAGCTTTCATGGAGCCGATGCTTGTCGCCAAACTTCTTGCACACGCAGGAAGCCTTGAGACACTGGCGAAGAAACCAGCTTCCACAGTTCAGATGTATGGAGCAGAAAAAGCACTTTTCAGATACCTCAAAGGAGAGGGAACACCTCCAAAACACGGCGTGATATACGAACATCGTTTCGTGAACGGCCTGCCAGAAGATAAGAGAGGTAAAATGTCTCGCTTCATGGCCAACAAGATTTCTATAGCAGCAAGACTTGACTTCTACGACGGAGACTTCAAAGGCGACCAGATAAGAGAAGAAGTAACCGAAAAATACCATGAACTAGAGGATGATAACCCGTGAAGGAAATACAGCCAGGAATATATGAAAAGAATGATAGAATATATACTTTAAACCAGAATGAAGGCGAAGATGTCTACGGCGAACCACTGATAGAGGTTGACGGTCAGGAATACCGTAGATGGAAAGCAGACAGATCCAAGGCGGGCGCAGCAGTGCAGAAAGGAGTACAACTAGGTCTTGAGCATGATGATATAGTTCTCTACCTCGGAGCTGCCTCAGGTACCACAGTTTCACATTTCTCTGATATACTTACTGATGGACTGGTTGTAGGTGTTGAGTACTCTGATACAGTTGCCAGGAAGCTTGTACAGCTAGCTGAGGAACGAGATAATATCGCTCCGGTACTGGGAGATGCCAGGAAGCCTGAAGGCTATGAACATCTGATTAGCGAAGCCGATCTGGTTTTCCAGGATATCTCACAGCGTGATCAGCCGGAGATCTTCCTCAAGAATGTTGAGAAGTACATGAAGGACGATGGAACCGCTTTGATTGCTGTCAAGGCGAAGTCTATCTCTGATTCCCGTGATCCAGAGGATATCTACAGTGAGGTTAAGGATAAGCTAACTGAGAAACTTGAGATCGTGGAAGAGACTACCTTGGAGCCCTATGAGACCGATCATCTCTTCCTGAAAATGGAATGGAAGTAATTTTTTAGGCTTCTGAGAGTTCTTTAGCCCATTCGTATCCTTCATCTTCCAGTTTTTCTGCCAGTTCCGGTCCTCCGGATTCAACTATTTCTCCGTCCACCATTACATGTACATGGTCAGGTTTCACATAGTCCAGGATTCTCTGGTAGTGTGTGATCATCAGGATTCCGCGGTCCTCGTCTGCGAGTTCTCTGATTCCTTTGGCTACGACTTGGAGTGCGTCGATGTCCAGTCCTGAGTCGATTTCGTCCAGCATCGCGTATTTAGGGTTCAGTACTGCCATCTGAAGGATTTCATTTCGCTTTTTCTCTCCGCCTGAGAATCCTTCGTTCAGGTATCTTCGTGCGTAGTCCTCTTCCATCTCTAGGAGGTCTAGTTTTTCTCTCAGAAGTTCGTTGAACTCGCTTTGAGGCATAGGTTCTTCCCCTTTTTCCTCCCGTCTTGAGTCCAGTGCTTCTTTCAGGAATTCTGAAACTGTTATTCCTGAAATCTCTGAAGGGTACTGGAATCCAAGGAATAATCCTTCTCTTGCTCTTTCATCTGTTTCTTCTCCGGTTACATCTTCTCCGTCGATCAGTATTTTTCCGTTTTCAAGTGTGTATACAGGGTTGCCCATCAGGGTTTTGCATAGAGTACTTTTACCTGATCCGTTGGGGCCCATGACTGCGTGTATTTCTCCGGGCTCAATTTCCAGGGATACGCCTTTGACAATTTTATCATCTTCTACACTTGCTTCCAAGTTTACAACTTTGAGACTCATACTAGTAAGATAGTTGACAAGATTCTTAATAATGTCCAGAAACAAATGTTCTAGTATGAGGATTCAGGACCTGCTGGTATTCGTAGCTGGCATATTTGCTTTGACTGGAGGAGGCTTGATGGCGTACGCATACCTGTTATCCGGTTCTATAAACTTTGGAATGGCAGGTCAGATATCAGTAGCACTATCAGTAGTGTTCTACGGATTTTACCATCATGTAGTTGGTGAAGACGATCTCTACCACGCTGAAATGGTATGCGCTCTGGGTATAGCAGCTCTTACATCGCCGCCTTTGATTCCTGCAGGTCTGCTCGAGAACCTGGTGATAGCTGTAGGAGCGATTAGTCTTGCGATCTCTGTGATTTACATCTATGTTTTTTATGTATTTCCGGAGATCAAGAAGGAACTAGGGATAAAGTAATTATTTTTCGCCTTTCATTTCGGCCTTGAAACGGTCAAGGAACTCCTCGACATACTCATGTCTTTCCTCAGCTATCTCCCTACCGGAATCCGTGTACATACGGTTCTTCAGGTTCAGTATCTTTTTCTCCAGATGGTTCAGAGAGGTTTCGCCTTCATCTGATTCATCCTTTTCAGCTGGTAGTTCGGGATTAGCTATCACGCTTTCATGTTCTCCGCCGTAGGTGAATGTGCGGGCGATGCCAGAAGCACCGAGGGCATCTAGGTTGTCGGCGTCCGAAAGAACCTTTGCCTCTAGTGATTCTGGTTCTGGAGGTTTCGAGTATCTGTGGCTGCGGATGCAGTGCTGTACATCTTCTATAAAATCGCTACTGTAGTCTAGTTCTTCAAGAATATTGGCAGCTTTCTCTGCACCCCATTCTGCGTGGTTTTCTATTTCGCCGTTGTCTTCTTTCGCTCTTCCGATATCATGTAGAAGTACCGAGGCCTCGACGATTTTTTTATCTGCTTCTTCCTTCTCTGCGAGGTTTAATGCCAGTTGGTGTACTCTTCGGACATGAAACCAGTCGTGTGCCGGGTTGACTTCTCCGAAGAATGATTTGGCTTTTCTGCGTATCTGTTTCAGTTTTTATTCACTCTCTTCTACTGCTTCCTGGATTGTTTTGACGGGTAGCATCGCGCATTTGATCCTCATAGGTGAGAGATCGATATCCAGTTTGTCCTGTATCCAATCGCTGTCGTACTTTTTGACTTCTTCAACGGGTGTTCCTATCAGGTCTTCGGATAGGATGCTTGTTGATGCTGTGGATATAGCGCATCCATCTGTCTCGTGCTTGATCTCCTTTATGACTCCGTCCTCGATCTTCAGGTAAATCGTGGTTTTATCCCCGCAACTCGGGTTCTTTCCCTCGAACTCCGTGTCTTTCAGTCCTTCGTCCAGGACACCTTCGTTTCTTGGTTTCTTGTAGTGGTCGAGTATCTCTTCTCTGTACATCTAGAAAACCTCTTTTACTTTTTCTACTGCTTCCAGGAACTTCTCTACTTCTTCTTCCGTGTTGTACAGGTATGGTGATGCCCTGACTGTTCCTGAGATTTCAAGTTCCTGCATCTGTGGCTGTGCGCAGTGATGGCCGGCTCTTACCGCTACACCTTCTGTATTCAGGACTTCTGCTACATCGTGTGGGTGTGCGTCTTTCATCGTGAATGATACTACGGAAGGACTTTGATCTTCCGGTGCATAGATCTCAACGCCTTCGATTTCCTTCAAGCCTTCGATCATCATATCACACAGCTTTTTCTCGTGTTTGTCGATTTTCTCTAGTCCTATTTCTTCTAGGTAGTCAATTGCGGCTGCGAATCCTGCTGCTCCTGCGATGTTTGGTGTTCCGGCTTCGAACTTGCTTGGTACTTCGCCGTACTTGACTTCGTCTTCCTCTACTGTTTCGATCATGCCGCCTCCGACATTGAAAGGTTCCATTTCTTCAAGTATCTCTTTTTTACCGTATACTGCGCCTATTCCTGTTGGTCCGCACATCTTGTGTCCGGAGAATGCCAGGAAGTCGATATCTGCTTCCTTCACATCGATTTTTTCCCGTGGTACTGACTGTGCACCGTCAACGAATACATAGGCATCGTTTTCATGTGCTATCTCCGCAATCTCTTCTACAGGGTTGGTGCATCCGAATACATTTGATACATGTGATACAGATACAAGTGCTGTATCCTCGTCGATTATCTCTTTAGCTGCTTCTAGATCCAGTTTGCCGTTCTCTGTAGGTATGAATTCTACTTCGAGATCATTTTCCTCAGCTTTTCTTCTCCATGGAAGCTGTTCGCTGTGGTGAGACATCTTGGGTAGAACTATTTTCCCATCTAGCTGGAGTCCTTCGGCTACAAGGTTTGCGGATTCTGTGGTGTTTCTTGTGAATATTATTTCTTTGCTGTCGGCGCCTACGAATTCTGCTACTGTTTCTCTTGCCTGTTCGTATGCGACTGTTGCTCTATTCGCTAATTCGTGAAGGCTTCGTCCTTCGTTTGAATTTTCTTCTCTGTAGAATTTTTCTATACGGTTTACTACCTTTTCAGGTGTGTGGGTGGTGGCTGCGTTGTCGAAGTATACTATCTGTTCGCCGTGGCTTTTCTCCTGTAGAACAGGGAAGTCCTCTCTGTAGTTTTCGGGGTCGAGACTCATTATCTATATCCTCCAGTCATGTTTCAATTGCTCGTCTATTTTTAAGATAACCTTCAGGTAATCTCCGGAAACCTATTTGTTGTCCAGTTTTCTCTGAACTTCCTCTCTTATCCGTTCCTTGATGTGTGGAACCTGGATTTCACTCATAACCGGTTCGAAGAAACCTTTGACTACAAGTCTTTCGGATTTCTCAGCGTCCAGACCTCGGGATTCCAGATAGTGCTGCTTGTCTTTCTCTACCGTTCCTGCGGCCGCTGCGTGTGATGCCTCTACATTTGGGTCTTCGATCATCAGTTTTGGTGATGCGTCGCTCTCGGATTTCTCGGAAAGCATCAATGTCTCCTGATCCTGGAAACTGGAGGTATCAACAGCTTTTCTCTCCACCTTCTGAAGCCCTTCATAAAGGCTTCTAGCTCTGTGATCCACTACACTTCTGGAGTCCATATCGCATTTCGTGTTATTGCCGATATGTCTTACATGCAGTGAGATGTCGTGGTGCTGTTCTTGTGTAGGGTACCAGACTCCGGTCATCTCGGTCTCAGAGTTATCCCCTTTCAGAATCGATTCAATTTTCGTCCGGTTCAGATCTCCCTCGAACATACTGTTCAGCCAGTTTATCTTACCGTATCTCTTGTTGATGGCTTTTCTGTGGCTGTATGAGAATCCTTCAGGTGTTTCCACTGCCCCGTATTCTACTGATGCGTTTTCACCTATGTAGAGTTCTGTGAAGGAAGTGTTGAACTTCTCACTTTGGGTTTCCTCGGTGATGACTGCTTCTGCGTTGTCCTTAACATCTACGGTAAGATGGCTGAGAACAGGTCCTTCTTCATCGTACTTAACATGTAGTTCTGACTGTCCTGAGATCTCTGCATAGATGAAGGAGTTGAAGTTGGCTGTATGTATGGCGTTTACCTTGTTCTCTTCTGGTTTGATCAGGTCGAACGCTTTCTTACCTGCCTTCTTTAGGGCTTCCTCTCCCTGGTAGATCTCTACATTGCCTTCTGTCTGGATCTCTGGCTCTACCTGTTCAAGATCATCTAGATCTTCTTCAAGATCGTCCGGGTAACGGGTCCATGTCCGTCCAGGTGTCCGGATGGATTCAGGGTTGTCAAGTTCTTTGATCGTATCTCGGGCGTCCTGCCTCAAGGTTTCGATATTCATAATATCACATTGCTAGGTAAACTGTAAAAAAGGAACTGAAACTACAGGGTTTAGTTCAGGAGAGAGTTCTCCGGTAAAAGATTTTCAAGACTACTCTTGACGCTTTCCGTGATTGTTTCACCGAAGCCTTCCGTTTCCTCTGCTACTTCACCTTTAGTCTGTTCTTCCTCAGTTACTGTCTGTCTCCAGGTACCTCTCTGGTACCAGAGATATGCAATCAATGCGCCGGCGATGTTCGATACTGCGAACGCTATCCATACTCCTGCGGTTCCTATCTCTATGGCGCCGATGTAGGCTATCGGCAATCGGATCAGTCCGAGTGTTGCGATAGATATGACTGCTGCGGTAGCTGTTTTTCCTGCTCCTCTCAGGCTTCCGTTGTAGCTTCGAAGTATTCCGATAAATCCGAAGCTGAATGATACATAGCGCAGGAATTCTGCTGCTACCGAAGCAATATCTGGATTTGTGGTGAAGATGCTTGCTATTGGCTGTGCGAATATGAAGGTGAGTGCGCCGAGTGCAGTAAGTATTAGGAATGTGTATTTGGCTCCGAACCTTGCGGTTTCTGCTGCTCTGTCGTAGTTGCCTGCTCCGAGGTTCTGTCCGGTCATGGATTCTACTCCTCGTCCTACAGCTGCTGCGGGGAGGAAGACCATCGAGAATATTCTTACTGCGATTCCGTATCCTGCTACTACCGGTCCTGCGAACATGGTTCCTATTACGGCTACTAACGCGTTTACTGATAGTGATCTTCCGGTTCCTTCTGCTGAGGCTGGTATTCCGATCGCCATCATCTTTTTGAAGAAGCTGAGATCTGGTTTCATCTGTTTCAGTGATATTTTGATGCCTCTGCTTCCTCTGAAAAGTATTCCTATTCCGACCGCAAGTGAGAGTGTTCTTGAGAGTACTGT